>NZ_JBIIPN010000014.1:0-32107 GCF_044342615.1 Daejeonella sp.
ACCCAAAGAGCGGTAATATCTTAAATCAAATTCCGTTTTAACGTATTGTTGATAAGGAATACCAAAAACCTCCTTGAATCCCTCAATATCCTCATTGAATTTTAGAACTGAATTTAATAATGCTAATGAATTACCGGCAGCATCCAGAGAACCTTTAAAATACCAGAAATTACTATAGGTATTTAACTTGTTTGCATTAAGCGTAAAAGCATATTTACTGCCAAAATTAAAAAACTGCCTATCATTAGTTTTCACATATAATTCGAAGCCTCTTTGAATTAAACTATCTCTTAAAACAGCATCCAATTCACCCTTTCTAAACTCAACATTTATAGGAGTGAAAGAGTGTAGCTTTCTTTTTGTTTCAACCCAATCATAAGTAATCGAATTTATAAAAACACGGCTTGAAAATGCCTCTTTCTGATCAAAAAGCTGGTAACTGCTCGAAATTGTTGTTCGAGGCATCCCATTTTTGCCCATCAAAGGAATATTAAACGGCACCAATAATTTGGGAATCACAAGATTAGCTCCTAGTTGGAGGTCGCGACTAAAAACACGATCAAAAATATTAGACTTTCCGGTAGCGTCAAAAAATATTCCATATTTTACTTTAAGCTCTAAAAGTTCGGCCCCTCCAAAAAGATTACGATTGGTATAGGTATTACCAATATTTAAACCATTCCGGCCTGCATTAAAGATATATTCTCCTTCAATTCTGCTACTCATCCTTTTCAAAGGGGTGATAGTATATCTGGGAATCAATTTTGCGGTACTGTCACTAGACTTTTGATAATCAATTTTCAAATTCCTAAATACGTTCAAATCATATAAACGATCATATGTAATATCCTCATTATCAATATTATAAAGTTCATCTTTCTTTAAAAAGATATAACGGGCAATTGGTTTAGGATTAAATTTTCGGGAATAATCGATAAAATTAAATTGATTGTCAATCCTTACAGTATCAAGATTTTGAATGTCTTTTGTCCCCGCACTATTGGTTATGGTAATTTGGCTATTATCAATAAGGTAAGTTTGATGGGAAGACTTATTTGCAGGATTAGCTAAATATAATCTTAGATTGACTTCATTATTATTAAGATTACTATCTACTTCAAACCTTACAAACTGACGTACATAATCAAAATAACCATTCTGCTTCATCATTTTATAGATTTGTTCACGCTCTAGTGCTAAAGAATCTGAGTCGAAACGCTGACCATCTTTAATATGGCTAAAACGTGCGCGATTAGTCATGTAGAGAGCTTTTGCGGTTGAATCTTCTATGATATAAGTAATTTCTCTAACTTTAAATACAGATCCCTGATCAGCTGTAAACAAAATTTCAGCCTTTTTATTCTCTACTTTCAGGTCGCTTTTAACTTTTGCATTAAGATAACCCTTGGTGGCTAAAAATTTCTCGATTTGCAATCTTGAAATGTCTAATAAAGAGCTATCTAAAATATGAGGAGCTTCACCTATAGTTTTTATTCTATCGGTTCGGTATTTACCGTTCCTAGTATTAAAAATATTGTATAAAGCTAATTTTTGTATTGAATTTGGTCGGATATCATTTTGTACAAATGTGGAGGCCGACTCTAAAAATTGTTTATCAATACCTTCTATTTTAACTTTTCTAACCAGAGCTTGATCTTCAGTCAAAAACCTGGTAGCGTTACAACCTGAAAATATTAAGAACAAAAAGCTTATACTTGCAATCAAGTAATTTCGGCAGAGAAGGTATGATTTCAAAGTCTCAAATAAGTTTTATTAAATCTTTACATCAAAAAAAGTTCCGAAAAGAACATCGTCTTTTCATTGTTGAAGGTTATAAATCAATTCAAGAGTTTATTAACTCAAAATACGAAATTGATTCAATCTATCATCTTACAGATGTAATGCCAAAGTTGGGTAAATTATCACAAAATATAAAGTTACATGAGATAAGTCCCGACGAACTATCAAAGATAAGCACTTTAAATTCACCACAACAATTACTAGCCACCATAAAATTACCTGAGCCGCAAGAAATAAATATTCAAACAATAAAAGGCAAATTTGCATTAGCACTTGATGGCATTCAAGATCCTGGCAATTTAGGCACTATTATACGAACTGCCGATTGGTTTGGAATAGAACATGTTTTTTGCTCTGAGGATACTGTTGAAGCATTCAACCCAAAGGTTGTACAGGCTAGTATGGGCTCATTGGCTAGAATTCAACTAGTTTATACCGACTTAAAAAATCTATTATGCAGTAGAACAACTGCGGTTTATGGGGCATTATTGGAAGGAGAATCAATTTATAAAACAAATTTCGGGGAAGAAGGAATACTTTTATTAGGAAATGAAGGGAAGGGAATAAGTGCTAATTTAATGCCTGAAATCGACTTTCCGGTCACAATACCACGCTTTGGAAGTGCAGAATCTCTAAATGTTGCCATTTCAACTTCAATAATCTGTTCAGAAATTAGAAGAAATTGTTAAAAAATATTGGCTAGCAATAATTATTTGCTACTTTTGCATTCCTTTACAAAAGGTCGGGTGGCCGAGTGGCTAGGCAGAGGTCTGCAAAACCTTCTACAGCGGTTCGAATCCGCTCCTGACCTCAATAAAAAAAATTAAATTTAAAACCATGGGTGTTACACGTTTAAAAAGAAAAGACAGAAAAAATAAGACCACTTCACGTTTAGAGGTTCAATTTTTAAAATTAGGCCGAAACATTGAAATCGGAAGTCGCTCTGCACAATCTGCAAAAAGTCAGGTTAGTAAAAACAATGCAGTTTTAGCTGCAATTGAAGCAGCAGCAAAGAAATAATCTTAAAAAATTAAGAATTCAATCCCGATCAAAATATGGTCGGGATTTTTTTTATTTTAAAAATTTGGATTGAAAATAATTTTACAAAAGGCCTTTTAATATTCTCTTAATCAAAGCTGGTCCCTCATAGATAAATCCTGTGTAAATCTGGACTAGTGAAGCACCTGCCTTAATTTTTTCCAACGCATCTTCTGCCGAATGTATCCCTCCCACTCCAATAATCACAAAAGATTTATTTGATTTTTCTGAGAGGTAACGAATAACTTCTGTAGAACGTTCAGATAAAGGTTTCCCACTTAAACCACCACTTTGATTTTTTAAATTAGAACTTGAATTTAGATTTTCTCTTGAAAGCGTTGTGTTTGTAGCAATTACACCTGCAATTTTTGTTTCAGCAACTATTTCTATGATATCATCTAATTGAGATTCAGTAAGGTCAGGAGCAATTTTAAGCAAAATAGGCTTAGACTTACCATCTCTTAAATTTCTTTGCTGTAAGGTATTTAAAATATGTTTAAGAGGCTCCTTTTCCTGTAGTTCGCGTAAACCTGGAGTATTAGGTGAACTCACATTTACCACAAAATAATCGACTACATCAAACAAGCGGTCAAAGCATTTGATATAATCACTAACAGCATCTTCATTAGGTGTAATTTTATTTTTGCCAATATTTCCACCAATAATTAAACCCTTACGGTCAACCTGTTTTAAACGAGCAGCAACCACATCAACACCCTGGTTGTTAAAGCCCATACGATTAATTAAACCCTGATCTTGAGGTAAACGGAACATTCTGGGTTTTTCATTTCCAGGTTGAGGCAATGGAGTAACAGTACCAATTTCAATAAAACCAAAACCAAATTCAGCAAAATCCTCGATTAAGGTGGCATTTTTATCAAATCCAGCGGCCAAACCAACAGGATTTTTAAACTTTAAACCCATCACCTCTCGCTCAAGTCGCTTATCTTCAAATTGATAAAGATTTTTAAGCAATGACTTAACACCCCAAATTCGATTTGCTCTGCGTAAGCCTCCAGTTACTACATGATGTATATTTTCCGGATCAAATTTAAAAAGAAGGGGTTTTATTAGCTCGTACATGACGTAAAGTTACAGCTTTGTATGATAAATTCATTTTAGAGTAATTAAAATAAATAAAGAAATGGAGTTTTTTTCAATAAAAATCAATTTCGCTTATAAGTCAGCCATTAAAAACTGTAAAAGAAATATTTTTTTTGTAAATTAGATGATTCTAAATGTGAAAAAAAATGGCTTTATCTGATCAAATGGAACGTCAAGGAACTTGGCTTTTCAAATACCGTGGCATCTTACCGCTCATCATATTTGTAATAGCTATAGTTTTATTTTATAAAAATGAAACAGAGTCAAAAAATTGGATTCTAAAAAGCGAAATATCGCAAAATATTTATGAATTAGTCTGTTTATTTGTCGCATTTATAGGCTTTTTTATTCGCGTTTACACTGTAGGTTACAGTCGCCCGAACACCTCTGGAAGAAATACTGAAGAACAAGTTGCCGACGAGCTAAATACAACGGGTGTATACTCAATTGTGAGAAATCCACTTTACCTAGGTAATTTTTTCATGTGGTTAGGCATTGCAATGTTAACAGGTAATTTCTGGTTTATCATTTCATTTACCTTATTTTACTTCTTGTATTACGAGCGTATTATTTTTACGGAAGAGCATTTTTTGAAGAGTAAATTCGAAGACTCTTATTTAAATTGGGCAAAGAAAACTCCAATTATAGTTCCAAATTTTAGCTCATTTAAGAAAACAAGTTATAATTTCAATTGGAAAAAGGTCTTACGCCAAGAAAAGAATGGCTTTGCAGCTCTTCTTATCATATTTTGTCTTTTTGATTTAGGCGGCGAATTTGTCAAAGTTAAGCATCATTATAATATTCCTCTTTACATTGCAGGAGTAGCTTCTATTATGATATACTTTGTATTAAAATTCATCAAATACAATACGAAGCTACTTCAAGATCCACAATAATATTTTTTTGTTAATTATCTTCTTGCTATTAAATTAATTATCTTTTTGGATGTTTGCCTAGTGTTCTAAACGTCGCAAACAGTGCAAAATTAATAAAAACGCAATTTAATTTGCACTCACACAAATTAAGCAGATCAAAATAAATCCTGCTATGACATTCATTTCCCTAAAAATAATCTATAAAATCCGTACTTTTGCGGCAAATGATTGCAATAAATAACCTAACCTTCGAGATTGGTGCAAGGGCATTATACGACGACGCTAATTGGCACATTAAACCAGGAGAAAAAATCGGTCTGATTGGTGCAAATGGAACCGGAAAAACTACACTATTAAAAATAATTGTTGGAGATTATTCTGCTACTAGCGGGACGATCTCTATGGCAAAAGATATTAAGATTGGATACCTAAATCAGGATCTTCTATCCTACCAAAGCGACAAGAGTATATTACATGTGGCAATGGAAGCTTTTGAGCGCCAAAACCAACTTCATACCGAAATTGAGTCGCTTTTAAAGAAATTAGAAACCGATTATTCGGATGATTTGCTTAATAAATTAAGCGACAAACAAAACGAATTCGAGGCCCTTGACGGTTATAATATTGAGTATCGGGCACATGAAATCATGGCTGGACTTGGATTTAGCGAAGTGGATACACATCGTACGCTATCCGAGTTTTCAGGGGGATGGAGAATGCGTGTCATGCTTGCTAGAATTCTACTACAAAGTCCCGACATTCTTCTACTAGATGAGCCAACCAATCACCTTGATTTACCGTCCATTAAATGGCTTGAGACCTATTTACAGGCTTTTGAAGGGGCAGTTGTAATCGTTTCTCACGATAGATATTTCCTTGATAGAGTGGTAAAAAAGATTGTTGAATCTAGAAAAGGTAAATTAATTCCTTATGCAGGAAATTATAGCTTCTATGTTGAAGAAAAGGGCCTTAGAGAAGAAATTCAAAGTGGTCAGTTTAAAAATCAACAAGCTAAAATAAAGCAAGAAGAGCGTTTAATTGAACGATTTAGAGCTAAAGCTAGTAAAGCCAAAATGGCTCAATCACGAATTAAGGCTCTTGAAAAAATGGAGCGTGTAGATGACGTAGACGATGATAATCCATCCGTAAATTTTAGCTTTAAATTTAGTAAACAATCTGGTAGACATGTAATTCGGATTGAGGATCTTAACAAATCATATCCAGGTGTTCCTATTGTTAAAAATGCAACAGCTACCATTGAAAAAGGTGATAAAATAGCACTTATTGGTGCCAACGGTCGTGGAAAATCAACTGTTTTGAAAATTATTGCTGGTGCCGATAAAAATAACTTTACCGGAATGTGCGAGACAGGGCATAATGTAACGCAAACATTTTTTGCACAACATCAATTGGAAGCCCTGCATCTTGAAAATACCCTAATACAAGAGTTACAGGCCTTTGCACCAAAACATACCGAAACCGAATTACGTTCTATTTTAGGATGTTTCCTCTTTACAGGTGATGATGTTTTCAAAAAGATTAAGGTCCTTTCTGGAGGAGAAAAATCAAGAGTAGCCTTAGCAAAAGCATTAACTGCAGATGCCAATTTCCTTATTCTGGATGAGCCTACCAATCACCTTGATATTGCATCAGTAAACATCTTAATATCTGCTTTACAACAATATGAAGGCACATTTATCGTTGTTTCACACGATAGATACATGCTCGATAATGTGGCAAATAAAATTTGGTTCATCGAAGATCAGGAGATTAAGGAATACCCTGGGACTTATGCAGAATACGAAGAATGGAGTTCTAAGAGGGTTTATACTCCCAAAAAAATAGAGGATAGTCCCAAAAAGGAAGAAAAGAAGGTTGAAAAACCCAAAGTTCAATCTGATGATAAAGGTAAAGAGATTAAGAAACTAAATCAGGAATTACAAAAACTAGAAGCCGACATCGCAGAGCTTGAAAATGCTGTAAAAGATGCCGAAGCTGAACTTAGCAAGGAAGAAGTTTTTACCAACCCTGATAAACTTGCAGAAGCCAACAGACGCTACCAGCAGCTAAGTCCGCGCCTACTCAAAGCACAAGCAGAATGGGAGCGCATGGCCGAAGAAATTATGGAATTGGAGGGGAATTAAATCTCCCCTCCTTTTACCATTTAGGTTGGAGCAATAAATGATTTTATGAAAAAAATAATCATTCTAATTCCGCTTTTAATTTCTTGTTCCTTATTAATGGGACAGAAAAAAGTGCGCATTAAGTCAATAGAAGCTCCTTTTAACACAATCCGTTACGAAAATTTTGTTTATATCCCAGAGATAAAAACAGTTGAGTTCTATCATCGTAGTAAGGAACAATCTATTCCCGTTTATGTATTGGGCAGTAGCGAAAATCTAATTTTAGCATTCGACGATTTACGTGCCGGTAGCAGAAACATGACCTACTCTATTGAACATTGCGATTCTGAATGGAATAGCAGCCGACTCTCCCCTTTTGATTATTTGATTGGTTTTACGGAAGACCGTATCAATGATTACCGTATTTCCTTTAATACTTTTCAGAAATACACGCATTATGAGTTAAGTTTGCCTAATCTCACCGTAAAACCTAAAATTTCAGGCAATTATCTTTTAAAGGTTTATGAAAATAATGATCAAAGAAAAATATTGATTACTAAGCGTTTTTTTGTAGTCGATCCACAAGTATCAATCTTAGCAGAAATCAATCGTTCTAATAATGTCGCATTAAGAAATGAAATGCAAAAATTAAATGTTGTGGTTGAACATGGTCAGAAAATTATCAATAATCCCTACATAGAAACAAAAATTAGAGTTTTACAAAATGGAAGGCATGATAATTCACAAACATTAATCCGACCGAATTTTATAAGAGCAAATCAACTGGTTTACAACGACTTAAAAACACTCGATTTTAAAGGTGGAAATGAATTTAGACGATTTGATATTCGAAGTTTACGATTTAGAACAGAGCGAATCGGTAAAATTATTCAGGATACTGTAAATCATGTTTTTTTATTAAATGATATATCTGAAAACCGTTTAGGATACACATTTATTAATGATGAAAATGGTGCATTTTATGTGCGTAATTTAGATGGGCGCGACCAAAGAACAGATGCTGATTATGCAACAGTGCATTTTAGTTTATCCGAAAAAAAACCATTTACAAATGGAAATCTATTCGTAGTTGGACAATTCAATGATTATCGCCTTATTAATAAACTAGATTATGATGACTCTAGAAATCGTTTTACTGGATCTATATTATTAAAACAAGGCTTAATCGACTATCATTATGTTTGGCTCGATGAAGATGGTAAAACAAGAGATGATATTTATTTCGATGGCTCACATTTTGAAACTGAGAATTATTACCAAATATTCTTTTATCATCGCAAGCCAGGTTCTAGGTGGGAAGAATTAATTGGCTATACACAAATTAATACTGCTCGACGATAGCTAAGAAAGCACCAAAAGACCTCCTAATTTGACATAATTGCGAAAAAAGCAATTATAATAAAGCCCTATATTTGCAGCATGAGCACAATAACAAAAAATCCTAAAGAATCATTTACCATCATGAATGAATTGGTTCTTCCAAATGATACCAATACATTAAATAATTTAATGGGTGGACGATTATTACATTGGATGGATATTGCTGCAGCCATTTCGGCTCAAAAACATTGCAATAATATTGTTGTGACTGCTTCAGTAGATAATGTTTCTTTTAAACATGCCATCAAACTTGGCGATGTGATTACCATTGAAGCTGTTGTAACCCGAGCATTTAGTACCTCTATGGAAGTGAGATTAGATGTATGGGCAGAAAATATCCCATCTGGCACAAGAATAAAATCAAATGAAGCCTTTTACACCTTTGTAGCTATCGATGCAGATGGTAAAACAGTCGCAGTGCCTGAAATAACGCCAGAAAGTGAAATTGAGAATAAATTATTCGAAGGTGCCCTTCGTCGCCGTCAATTGAGATTAATCCTTGCCGGAAAAATGAAAGCGGACGATGCTACCGAACTAAAAGCATTATTCTTTAATAATAATTAAAATCAAGGAGCTTAAATTTAGCTCCCTAATTCTACAATACGGTCAAATTCTTCTACTTTCATTCCCATCACTGAAAGTCGCCCTTGCTTTACCAGCCCTATATTTTGAAGACGTAAATCCGCCTTAATTTGCTCTAAAGTAACAGGATTTTTAAGCGTTTCAACCGGACTCAAATCAACAACTACCCAGTTTTGATCATCTGTAGTTGGGTCTTGGTATGATTCACGTACCACCTTAGCAATACCAACAACAGATTTCCCTTCATTGCTATGATAAAATAAAACTAAATCACCCTCCTTCATCTCTCTTAAATTATTTCTAGCTTGATAATTACGAACGCCATCCCAAAAAGTACGACCATCCTTGTTGAATTGCTCCCAGCTGTATTTAAAGGGCTCTGATTTTACTAACCAATAATTCATGTTTCTGATTTTTATAGAAATCTCTTAATGCATCCATTCATTAGATTTTTAAAAGATTTATACAAAATTAAGAAATTGAAACAATTAGGCGATAGAATTAAAAAATGTGATCAAAGCATAACAATAATATAATCATTTTTCAAGAAATAAGCAATAGTGAAATACGTTTTTTGATAAAAATTATTTTAATTGTTAAAAAAAATAAATATTTAATATTTTTAAATCGTTAAAAGAAATATAATTAATTATAAATATGCTCTTTATAATTAGCAAAAGGTTTGATTTATTAAATGTGAGAAGAAACAATATTAAGGAAGCTAATAATACTAATCTAATGTGTTTAAGCCAGAAGCCTTTAAATTAGGATAATCAAGAAAAAAGAATAAAATAAAGAAAATGTATAATCAGCTAGCCCAATAAATACAAAATTTAAAACCTAGTACTTATTAATTCGGGATTAAAATTTTTAATTTTCCTATAGAAATTGTATCATTGAATAATGATGGAGTCTAGAAACCATAATAAAAACAGGGCCGAAACGAAAAGCCAAACGAGTAGTAGATAAAAACAATAAAAAATCAATGGAATCACAAAAAGTAGATATGTTTATCATGGCAAATGCGAAATTTTTCGAAAGTCATCAACTTAATGCAATCAGAGAAAGATTGTTAACATTAGATGATTCAAAATGGGCTATGATTTCTACCGTTCAACTGAAAGATCCAACAACTAGCTTAATTGTTTCAATTTTGGCAGGTGCTCTGGGAATTGACCGATTTATTATTGGTGATACAGGTCTTGGAATTGGCAAATTACTTACTTGTGGCGGTTTGGGTATATGGACAATCGTAGATTGGTTTATGATACAAGGTGCAACTAGAGATAAAAACATGCAAAAAATACAAAACTATTTGTATTAATGACTTTAAGCAGGAATAAGCTTTATATTTTTATAATTACAGCTTGTTTAGCAGGGTATATTTGGCTTTATTGGAGTTTAAGTAATACTTCTAAGGTAAATACAGAAATTGAGGTTTGTTTAATTAAAAATATAACAACTATACCCTGCCCCTCATGCGGTTCAACACGTTCTGTCATTGCAATTACGCAAGGCAATTTAAATGAAGCTTTTCTTATCAACCCATTAGGGTATATTTTAGCTTTTATTATGTTTTTTATTCCAATTTGGATTTTTTTTGATTTTATATTGAAAAAAGAAACATTTCTAGACTTTTATCACAAAGCTGAAAGTATTTTAAAAAGACCAATCATTTCAATCCCACTTTTGATATTCATTCTAATAAATTGGGCTTGGAACATTATAAAAGGATTATGATAGAGCTTAACACATTTGCTTATACTCCAGAAGAACATGAGGCAGAAAAGGCATCCAACAGCTATTTAATGTCATTAGTAGCAATAATCGCGGGATTACCATTACCTATCATTAATCTTATTGCAACACTTGTGTTTTATGTAGGCAACCGTAAATCAAGCTATTTTGTTCGTTGGCATTGTACACAGGCGCTATTATCGCAAGTATCCATGCTTTTTATTAATAGTTATGGTTTTTGGTGGACCGTTTCCATCCTATTTACTGAAGAAAAGGTTACAAATAATTTTATTGCCTATTTAATTGCAGCCTTTGTTTTCAATTTGGCAGAATTTATAGCAACAATTTACACAGCCATACAAACTAGAAAGGGAATTCATGTAGAATGGTGGTTTTATAGCAATCTTACACATTTAGTTTGCAAATCATGAAAAAAACTATTATCCAGGGACTTATAAGTGTTTTCTTATTTTTTGCAAGCTGGTTTGCTTTAACAAAAATAGACTGGCTAACAATTTTTAAAGTTGAAAAAGTCACGAACAAAACCGAAGAAAAACTAGGTGATATTTTTTGGGAAGTTTTTAAAAAATCAGGTAAAGAAAACAAAAAGCCATTCGTTATTAAAAGTATTGATAGCCTAGTGAATAAAATATGTGCATCAAATAATATTGAAGCTAAGAGTTTAAAAATTCATGTTCTTGAGAATGATGAAATTAATGCATTTGCCTTACCTAATGGCCATTTAGTTATTCAAAGCGGTTTAATTTTAAATGCTGATAATCAAGCTGAATTAAGTGGGGTAATTAGTCATGAGATTGCTCATATTCAATTAAATCATGTTATGCAAAAACTGATTAAGGAAATCGGTTTATCTGTTTTAATTTCTATGACCACCGGCAGTGGTAGTCCGGAGATAATTAAAGAAGCTGCCAGAACTCTTTCTTCTTCGGCATTCGACAGAGATTTAGAGAAGGAAGCCGATTTAAAAGCGGTAGACTACCTAATTGAATCAAAAATAAATCCTGAACCTTTCGCAAATTTTCTTTTCAAACTATCTAAAAATGAAGCAGCTGGTGCTAAATATCTAACATGGGTTAGTACTCATCCAAATTCAAATAACAGAGCAGAATACATTATTGAGTATAATAAAGGCAAAGAAACTAAATACGAAAACATCATTAGCACATCTAGCTGGAATAAGCTTAAACAATCTTTAAAAGAATAATCTTGATATTTTTAAATAAGATTCCACTACCTTAAACTGTCAAAAACACTATATTTAGGATTCAAAAAAGAAATATGATCCGTATAGCCCTTTTTTTAATTTTCCTAATTAATGTAAGTTTTTCTGGGACTACCAATTTAGGTTCAAGCGATGAAAAAGCCCGCTGGAAGCAACATGCAGCACAAACAGAAATAATCAGAGATGACTTTGGTGTTCCTCATATTTATGGAAAAACGGATGCTGATGCTGTTTTTGGATTGCTCTATGCACAATGTGAAGATGATTTTAATCGCGTAGAGCGAAATTATATTTGGGCTACAGGCAGACTTGCAGAAATTGAAGGCGAAAATGCAATTTACAGTGATTTAAGGGCCAAATTATTCATGACCCAAGAGGAAGCTATCGCAAATTATGAGAAGAGTCCCGAATGGCTTAAAACCCTTTGCCAAGCCTTTGCCGATGGTATAAATTATTATTTATCGACCCACCCCGAGGTAAAACCTCAATTAATTACGCGGTTTGAACCTTGGATGCCCATGTATTTCAGCGAAGGCTCTATTGGTGGTGATATTGAGAAAATATCCTTGAAAAAACTCAGCGATTTCTATGATCAAAAAAACGCTGTAAAAATAAAAGGGAATCTTACCGGATCTATCCTGAAAAAAGATAATGAGCCTAGAGGATCTAATGGTTTTGCTCTTTCAGGTAAATTAACAGAATCTGGAAATGCAATGCTTTTAATAAATCCACATACTTCCTTCTTTTTTAGAGGCGAAGTGCATGTGGTAAGTGAGCAGGGATTGAATGCTTACGGAGCCGTAACCTGGGGTCAGTTCTTTGTCTACCAAGGATTTAACGAAAAAACAGGCTGGATGCATACCTCTTCTGATGTAGATATAATAGATGAATTTGAGGAAAGCATTGTTAAAAACAAGACTGGGATAAAATATCAATATGGTAAAGAATTACGCGATGTAGATTCAACTCTAATTCAACTATCCTATAAAACAGATCAAGGATTGAAGCAAAAGTCTATTATGGCTTATCGCACGCATCACGGACCAATTACTCATGCCACAAACAATAAATGGGTATCAACTGCTATGATGTGGGATCCTATTAAAGCTTTGGAACAATCCTATTTACGTACTAAAAATGCAAATCATCAGGAATTCCAAAAGATGATGGAAATACGTACAAACTCATCAAATAATACAGTTTATGCCGATGCAGATGGCAATATTGCCTATTATCACGGTAATTTTATCCCAAAAAGGGATGTTCAATTTGATTATAAAAAACCAGTAGATGGCAGTAATCCAAATACCGACTGGAAAGGCTTGCATCCACTAAAAGATCAAATATTCTTGTTTAACCCTGAAAATGGATGGATACAAAACTGCAATTCCACGCCATTTACGAGTGCAGGTGCGAATAGTCCGAAACAATCAAATTACCCAAATTACATGTCCTATACCCCCGAAAACTATCGAGGTATTCATGCCATTTCTTTGTTGAGTAAAGCCAAAAACTTAAACTTAGATAAACTAATTGAACTCGCTTATGATTCCTATCTTCCTGGAGCAGAGGAATTGACTAAAGGTTTATTGAAAGCATATCAGGAAGATCCTAGGGAGAATATGGATATAAGAAAGGCTATAAACACATTAAAAAACTGGAATTTCCGCACATCTGAGACATCCACAGCGATGACCATGATCCAGTTTTACCTCAATACTTATAATCGTTCAGGTAAGCTCCCTAATGGTTTAAACTTTATGGAACGCATTGATTATATCAGTACAAAAGCATCTATTAAAGAACGTTTAGATTTATTCGAGGCCAGTCTAGAAAAACTAAAAAAGGATTTTGGATCTGTTGAAACAGCATGGGGAGAGTTTAATCGCTACCAACGTATAAATGGAGATGTAAATCAAGATTTTAATGATTCTGCACCAAGTATTCCTATCGGAATGGCATCCGGAGAATGGGGAGCTTTGGCCTCCTTCGGGACTAAATTTGGAAAAAATACAAAACGCCAATATGGAACCGCTGGAAATAGCTTTGTTGCCGTGGTGGAATTTGGGGAAAAGGTAAAGGCTAAATCAATGTTAGCTGGTGGACAAAGCGGTGATCCAAAATCAGTCCATTTTGATGATCAGATGCAGCCTTATGCTGACCGTAGATTCAAAGATGTAGCTTATTACCGTGAAGACGTATTAAAAAGGGCTAAATCAAAATATCATCCAGGAGAATAATAATTAATTTAAAAAATATAAATTTTCTATTTAAATAATAAAATAGATGAAAATATTAAAAATTGCTTTTTTTTCAATTTGCCTATTTTACACCATTAACATGAATGCACAAAGCGTTTTTCCTTTATATGAGGGAGAAATTCCGAATAGTAAAGCGATTGTCAATCGAGAAAAATCAGTGATTGATGCCGCTGGAATTGAACGCATTAGTAAAGTCTCGATTCCTACCCTAAGCCTCTACCAAACAGAAAATCAGGGTAATAAAACAGCTGCTGTAATTATTTGTCCCGGAGGTGCATATGGCATCCTAGCAGCCTCTCATGAAGGTTCTGATGTGGCGCGTGAATTTAATCGCATGGGTATCACTGCATTCGTTTTAAAGTATCGTTTGCCGGATGATTCAACGATGCTAGATAAAAGTATTGGTCCACTGCAAGATGCTCAAAGAGCCATACAATTTGTTAGAGAGAATGCGGATCAATTTGGAATAGATGCATCAAAAATTGGAATTATGGGCTTTTCTGCTGGAGGGCATTTGGCAGCAAGTGCTTCTACACGATTTAAGGAGCAATTCATTGAAAATAAAAAGAATACCTCCCTCCGTCCCGATTTTTCTATTCTTATTTATCCTGTAATCAGTTTCATGGACGGTTTAACCCATAATGGGAGTCGCCATAATCTACTGGGCAAAGCATCCAGTTTAGAAGTCCAACAAAAATTCTCTAATGAGCTTCAAGTTAGTCCCGAAACCCCACCCGCATTTCTTATACATGCCTCTGATGACACAGCTGTACCTGTTTTAAATAGCATCGCTTACTATGAAGCCCTTTTGAAAAAGAAAATTTACAGTCAGCTATTAATTTATCCCAAAGGTGGTCATGGTTTTGGGATGAATAATAAAACGACAAAGGATAACTATATGATGGGACTTGAGAATTGGTTAAAATCGACTGAATTTTTGAAATAATTATCTTTAAACAATCAAAAAAGATAATCAACGATAGGCTTTCCATGGATTTTTCCTAATTTCAGCCGCAATGAAATCACTAGCCCTGTATTCTTTATTTTTTGTGTTTGTGATAGCTTCATCCTGCAACTATGTCAGGAAAATAAATGAAGATCCTATTCCATCATTCAGCGAAATTAAGGGGATAAAATATACCGAGGTTAGGCGCTCGTTTCAAAACGGACTTTCATTCAATGAGCAGGGATTCCAGCTCGAACCAGAGTGGAACATTTACTTCAATGCGGATGATTCTGTCAGGATATTTAGTCCCGAGAAGCAACAATACATGACCTACCGCATTTTTCATAGCCATAAAGCATTATTTCAATTTGCGCGTGAGTGGTTCAGAGTACAGCATGTGAGTAAAGACAGTATTCTTTTACAAGTAATGGAATTGGAATCGAGAGTAGTAAAAGAAGACAAATCAACAATTTACATGAAGCTTTATGCTGATGACTATATAAAAAATGTCTTAAAAACAGATGCTGCGACACTAAAAGTACCCAGCAGCGAGGATAGCCTTTTCATAAAATACAGAGCCATTCAAGCAAATAGTAATTTAGATAGCGCCTTTGCAGCGAGAAATCCGGTGGTTTTAAGTAGTCGTAGTAAAATTACACGTGTAGAAAAAATAAAACCTAGACTTGACCCCTATTTAGGCTATGTAAACCGCTCTGAAGAGTATTTATACCCAGAATATCGAATAAATATCGACAAGGCTTACAAAGACTTTCAATACTCTTTTTCAGTCCTTGTTGATCATAAAGGCAAAATGCATTTTAAAGAATTTTTAGTCCTAGTTGAACCCGAATTTCTTGAAACTAAAACAAAGGTAGCGAAGGGAATCATTGATGTTTATTTAAGAAATACCCTGTCCATCAAGCCTGGTAACACCTTAGGTTTCCCACATACCAGCTTGATCAACTTACATGTAATTGGAAAGAAATAATTTATCTTTTTAATTAATTAGTGGATAATCTTGAACAAAAGCTCCTTCATTAAATCGCCTTGTTCGGTATTCCCACTCGCCTCCACACCCTTTACTTTCAAATCACATTCACGGAGGTAGCTAATAATACGAAAAACCTTTTCCTTATTATAAGCTCGAGCTGCAATCTCAAAATCTTTCACGAAAAAAGGAGCTACACCAAGTTCCCGAGCAAGTCCTTGAGGTGATTTATCACTCGCATAATGAACCTTCAATATTTTGGAGAAATAGGAGTTTAAATTGCCTAAAACTAAGAAAATGGGGTTGTTTTTAGGATTTTCAGCAAAATAATTAATGATTTGATTGGCTTTAAAAGCATCCTTACGAGAAATGGCATTTTGCAGTTCAAACACATTATAATCTTTACTGATACCAATATTATTTTGGATATCTGTAGTATTAATTTCTTGACCCAACTTCACGTTGAGCATCAATTTTTCGAGCTCATTAGAGACTTTAGAGAGATCATTCCCTAAGTACTCGGCCATAAGAGCTGATGCTTGTGCTTGGATATTATAGCCTTTGTCGCGCACAAAATTTTCAATCCAGGCCGAAATCTTATTATCATTTAAGCTAGCCGATTCAAAAATAATACCCTTCTTTTCGATGGCTTTGTATGTCTTTTTTCGTTTGTCGAACTTAGCATGACGGAAGCAAAAGACTAAAATGGTGCTCGGAAGTGGATTTTCGAAATATGCTAAAAGTGGATCAGGGGCTTTTTTATCATCTTCACCATCTTTACCCCACTTTAATTCCTGAGCTTCTTTTACCAAAATAACTTGAAAATCACTCATCATCGGATAACGCTTGGCTGCATTAAGAATGCTCATGATATCTGAATCTTTTCCGTAGAAAACACTCTGATTAAAACCTTTTTCAGCATCAGAAAGCACATTATCTTCGATAAAATCACTGATTTTATCAATATAATAAGACTCCTCTCCATGAAGTAGGTAAATCGGTTTAAACTGCCGATTTTTAAGATCTTTTATTAGGTCCTTGAAATCCATTGCGAATGTCGAAATTACAAAATATTGCAAAGCTTTACACATTCGAAATCAGAATAAAAATAAATTTGAAATATTTGGCTTTTGACATTAAAATATGAAATTTACAGGAATGTTTGAGCCAATTCATTTAAATCTGCCGACCTATCCTATTCGAATAAAAGAAGAGGAGAATGGCACCTATATTTTTGATATAATCCGGAAAAAATTCTTGTTTTTAACCCCCGAAGAATGGGTTAGACAGCATTTGGTGCACTTTTTAATTGAGGAAAAGAAATATCCACGCACATTAATTCAGTTGGAGGGCGGACTAAAACTTAATAATTTACAAAAGCGCTCAGATATTTTAATTTTCAATAATTTGGGTAAAAAAATAGTCCTGATTGAGTGTAAAGCCCCATCCGTAAAAATAAGTCAGGATACATTTGATCAAATTGCACGTTATAACTTTATCCACCAAGTAAAATGGTTATTTGTGAGTAATGGACTCCAGCATTATTGTTGTGAAATCGACTTTGATAAACAATCCTATCGTTTTGTTGAAGACTTACCTGAATATTCAATAAGCTCGCAATAAATTGAAAATCAAAAAATTAATACCTAGGAAATTTTGAATTGCCATTTTATCAACTACCTTTATGGAAGGTCTGCAATAAAAATCAGCGATCTACCTAAAAAACATTTACAATTTTAGCCCCATCCCAAAAGGATAGTTAGAATTGTGTTCAAAATTTTAAAAATTATATGGCTATTTTAATTTTTTTTGTTGCCCACTGGTTCCTTTCCTTGTTTTTTCAGACCTTTTTTCAGCATCGTTATGCCTCACATAGGATGTTTACCATGAGTAAAACATGGGAACGTATAGTTTATTTGATGGCCTATGTTTTTGAAGGTTCTTCTTTTTTGAACCCTAGAGCTTATGCATTAATGCATCGTGAGCATCATGCATACAGTGATACCGAGAAAGATCCTCATTCGCCACATTTTTTCACTGATGTTTTTCAGATGATGAAATCGACCATTATCACATTTAGAGATCATATGAATCGTGTTAAGGATCCTGAGGCACGTTTCAAAGGCAATTACCCTGAATGGCCAATAATCGATAGAATTGGATCATCCATTGCCTCAAGATTACTTTTTGGAGCTGCATATACCTGGTTTTACATCGAATTTGTTCCTGCAGGTTCAGAATGGATGTATGCTTTACTTCCTATCCATTATTTAATGGGTCCCATACATGGAGCCATTGTAAATTGGTGTGGACATAAATATGGCTATTCAAATTTCGATAATAATGATAAATCGAAAAACACCACCCCATTTGATTTCCTAATGCTTGGCGAATTATTTCAAAATAATCACCATAAATATCCCAATAGTGCAAATTTTGGGAAGAAATGGTTTGAAATAGATCCCGTTTACCCAATTATGAAGTTGATGCATAAGGTTGGAATAATTAGGCTTAGAAAAGCGGTCTAAATACGATTATTGAGTATAATTAATTATTCTACTTGATACTCTCACTGTGATCGTTTTCAAAATTTTCGCCCGACCAGATTTTTTGAGAAGTCCATTTTGCTGAAGGATTTGCCCAAAATGGATTAGTTTCTGCTAATCCCAAAGGCAAAAATATTGCACTACTTAAATATGGGCTGCCTTGATTATTGTAAGAATCAGCTAAATTAGGTTGATCGCCGTATAATCCTAAAGTTAACCAGCCGTTTTTATAAGTTGAGGGACTTTCTAGAGTCTTTTTAATGACGGCTGTTAAAGCGCTGCGCACTTGCTCCGGACTGATTTGTTTTGGTAAGCGGTTTTTCCAAGCCATATCAGCCAAATGATGAAATGCAGCACCACGGTAAATAATCGAACGACCTGTTGCAGGAAAACTACCATCTGTGTGAATTAATCTTTCCTGAATGATGGCATAGCGTTCATTACGAGCTTTTATCTTTGCAAACATCGAATTGTAAGAATTAGTTTTTTGTCCTATAACATCCATCAAAGTCCCTAAATATGGGTGAATAACATACGAATTGTAATAATCAAAGGCAAAAGAACTTCCATCTTTGTACATGCCATCACCAACATACCATTGTTCTAATTGTTGCAATGAATAATCAACACGCATTACGTCCCATTCAAAACCATATTTAGCCATAAAGGCCTCATTCATAGCTGAAAAAAGTAACCAATTAGAAAAACCAGGTTTAAATCTGCGGGTTGTTGCTATGGATTTAACCAATAATTGTTGGTTCTTTTTATCTAAGTTTTCCCAAAGCCAAGGCGCACGAATAAAAGCTAAGGAGATAAAAGAAGCATCAACCAATTGCTGACCCGCAATATCATAATTCATAAAATCTTTCGCATTTGAATCCAAAGAGTTTTTGAGTCCTTGAATAGTCCATTCTCTATATTGTTCTCTGAGAGAAACCTCCTCCTTTGAGCCACCCTCTAATTGCAACCATGGCGCAATTCCGCTTAATACTCGGCCTAAAACCTCTACGTATTGTACCTTTATACGACTTTCCTTATTATCTACACGTATGGAAGTCATTTGAGGCATATTTATCCTCAAACTATCTTTTGCCAAATTATAAAGCACAGGTCGCACCATTTTATCCATTTCCTGTAGCCAGAATTGACGATCAGTTTGGACAGCCACTTTCTGAGATATAGCCTTCTTTTGAGCTGAGAGAGTCCCAAAATGAAAAACAAGAAGAATTAGAATGATTTTGAAGGCTATTGATTTCATAATTAAAAATTAGATGCTTAAAAATAATAAACAGGATAAATAAAATTAAAAATAGAATTCTTTAAGCAGCTTATTCATTAAAAATCATTTATTTTCTGATTCAAATCATAATTGATCGATTTCTCTTGGAAATATCCCAAATTAATCGTAATATTGCAATTAAATATGGGACTTACCAAATCTGAAATATTCTCTGAAGAGCAAAATCAATTAGCTCAATTGCTAAAGGCGATGGCCCATCCGGCACGTATTGCCATTTTGCAGGAGTTAATGAAGAGTAATACCTGTATTTGTGGAGATTTAGTGAATGAATTAGGCTTAGCGCAAGCAACTATCTCACAGCATCTGAAGGAGTTGAAAAATGCGGGCTTAATTCAGGGGACTATTGAGGGGGTTAGTGTATGTTATTGTATAAATCCCGAGACTTGGAAAATGTTAGAAAAAGAGACTAGTAATTTCTTTGCAAATTTCCAGCCAGCTAAAAACTGCTGTTAAAAATTTTTTGAATTTAAATATCGTAATATTACAATTAATAAAAATCCATAATTATGAAAACCGAGGCAGAAATAAAAGAATTAGTAAGGCAAAAGTACAGTGAGATTGCTTTACAAGACAAAACAACAAATGAAAGTTCTTGTTGTGGTGCAGGTGGCTGTAGTACAGAGGTTTATAACATCATGACGGATGATTATAGTAATATGGAGGGTTATAATCCTGATGCTGACCTTGGATTAGGCTGTGGACTTCCAACACAATTTGCTGTAATTAAAAAGGGAGATGTAGTAATTGATCTTGGATCAGGTGCTGGAAACGATTGCTTTGTAGCACGTGCAGAAACTGGAGAAAGTGGGAAGGTAATAGGAATTGACTTTACTGAAGCCATGATTAACAAGGCTAGAGCGAATGCCGAAAAGCTTGGTTTTAACAATGTTGAATTTAGGCAAGGGGATATCGAAAACATGCCTTTAACATCAAATATAGCCGATGTAGTGGTTAGTAATTGTGTATTAAACTTAGTTCCCAATAAGCATAATGTATTCAAAGAAATATTTAGGGTTTTAAAACCTGGAGGGCACTTCAGTATTTCAGATGTTGTTTTGAGTGGTGTTTTACCAGATAAAATCAAAAATGCGGCAGAAATGTATGCTGGATGTGTTTCTGGAGCTATACAAAAGGAAACTTATTTGGAGCTTATTGAAATCAATGGCTTTAAAAACATGACTATTCAGAAAGAGAAACCAATTATTATTCCGGATGATATTTTGCAAAACTATCTTAATTCGGAAGAAATTGCAGCCTTTAAATCAGGAAATACTGGAATTTACAGCATCAGTGTTTATGCACAAAAACCTAGCGAAAACGCCCCAGCATGTGTTCCAGGTGGTGGATGTTGCTAAACAATACTGATCAAATAAAAATGCCGATCGATTTAAATCTATCGGCATTTTTTATGATGAATATTTTTTAAGACGGAATTCCCTTAGAGCCTGAGTTTAATTACTAAAACTAACCAACTAACTACTAACCAACTAACTACTAACCAACTAATTACTAATTACTAATTACTAACTACTAATTACTAACCTACAAAGCCCCTAGTGCCGCTTCAAGAATTTTCAGTTTTGAAAGCGCATCCTCTTTCTTTTTACGCTCATTTTCCACCACTTCTTCTTTTGCATTTTGCACAAAGCGTTCATTGGAAAGTTTCGCATCTATTGAACGTAAAAAGCCTTGGAAATATTCAATATCCTTAGTCAAACGTTCTTTTTCTGCCTCTACATCAATATTATTAGCTAAGGAAATAAAGAATTCATCTTTTCCAGCCATGAAAGTATTAGCCCCTATAACTGGTTCTGAAACAAATTCTGACGTGCTAATATTTGCTAGTTTAAAGAGTATTGGCAGATAATTTTCATAATTAATGGCAGAATTTACACGTATGCTTAGTGGAAGTGCTTCCTTAGGCGAAATTTGCTTCGCATTTCTAACATTTCTAATCTCAGAAACTACCTGTTTTACGGTTTCTACATCACTTAAAAGAGTCGAATTAAATTTTGCAGCTTGCGGATAAGGCGCTACAATGCAGCAATCCAACTCAGCGCGTTCAGCAAACAGATCATCATGCCATAGTTCTTCAGTTAGGAAAGGCATGAATGGATGCAATAGCTTTAATATTCGCTCAAAGTACTCAATGGTAATACGATAGGTTTCCGGATCAATCGGCTGCTGATAAACAGGCTTGATCATTTCTAAGTACCAGGCACAGAAATCATCCCACACGAGCTTATAAATGCCCATTAATGCATCAGAAAGGCGGTATTGCTTATAATTATCCTCGATTTCCGTGAAAGCTTGGTTAAATGCAGATTCGAACCAATTAATTGCTTGTTGATTGGTATTTGGCAGACTTTCATCTACTTCCCAACCTTTTACCAATCGGAAAGCATTCCAAACTTTATTGGCAAAATTTCGACCTTGTTCGCAATAGCTTTCATCAAACATTAAATCGTTTCCTGCAGGTGAGCATAAAAGCATTCCTACACGTACTCCGTCGGCACCAAAACGTTCAATTAAATCGATAGGATCAGGTGAATTCCCCAATGATTTAGACATCTTTCTACCCTGCTTATCGCGCACAATACCAGTAAGATACACATTTTTAAAAGGAGCTTTACCTCTAAATTCGTGGCCCGCCATGATCATTCTAGCTACCCAAAAGAAAAGAATTTCTGGTGCAGTAACTAGGTCATTCGTGGGATAGTAATAATTAATATCCTTATTATCAGGGTCTTTAAATCCATCAAACACAGAAATCGGCCATAACCATGATGAGAACCATGTATCTACCACATCATCATCTTGACGAATATCTGAGTGATCTGAGTCTGGAAATTGCTTTTTAAATTCCTCAATCGCTTCATCTTTGGTTTTTGCAACCACCCACTCCCCTTTCAAATTATACCAAGCCGGAATTCTTTGTCCCCACCACAATTGCCTACTGATACACCAATCCTTCACATTCTCCATCCAATGCTTATAGGTATTGATGAATTTCTCGGGAATTAGCTTCACTTCACCATTTAAAACATAGTCTAAAGCTGGCTCCGACATTTCAGACATCTTACAGAACCATTGCATCGAAAGCTTAGGTTCAATAGCAGCATCGGTACGTTCAGAAAAACCGATTTGTGATTTATAATCTTCTACCTTCTCTAAAGCCCCTGCTTCATCCAGCATTTTATGGATCATTTTACGAGCAATAAATCGGTCTTCACCAACCAAAATCTTCGCATTCTCGTTTAATGTACCATCATCATTAAGGATATCTATTACTTGGAGCTTATGTTTAACACCCAATTCATAATCATTTAAATCATGTGCTGGAGTAACTTTTAGGCATCCGGTACCGAATTCCATGTCCACATATTCATCTTCAATTACAGGTATCTCTCTGTTTATCAAAGGAATAAAGACAGATTTGCCTTTTAAATGCGTAAAACGTGGATCTTTAGGATTAATACAAATGGCAGAGTCTGCCATAATCGTCTCGGGACGAGTAGTGGCAATGGTTAAAAAGCTTTTAGATGAACTATTTTCATCTTTTACCTCATATTTAATGTAAAAAAGCTTCTGATTTACCTCTTTACGAATAACTTCTTCATCCGATACGGCAGTTTTCCCTTTTGGATCCCAATTAACCATGCGAATTCCACGGTAAATCCAGCCTTTCTTATATAAATGAATAAAAGTATCAATAACAGCTTCAGAAAGGTCCTCCTCCATGGTAAAACGCGTTCTGTCCCAATCGCAGGAAGCACCCAATTTCTCCAATTGCTTTAGAATAATACCTCCGTATTTGTCTTTCCACTCGTAAGCATAGTCTAAAAACTCTTCCCTACTCACATCCTTTTTCTCAATACCTTTTTCTTTGAGCATGGCAACCACTTTAGCTTCTGTAGCTATCGAAGCATGATCTGTTCCGGGTACCCAACATGCATTTTTACCCTGCATACGAGCCCTACGAATCAATACATCTTGAATGGTATTATTGAGCATATGGCCCATGTGAAGCACTCCTGTCACGTTAGGTGGCGGAATTACAATCGTGTATGGCTCTCTTTCATCAGGTACAGAACGAAAGAACTTTTTATCTAACCAATAGGAATACCATTTATCCTCTGTTTCTCTTGGATTATATGTTTTTGGAATACTCATTTGCCAAAGCGGAATTTAAAATTGTAAAAATACATTTTTGGAAGGTATTTTTTGAATAGACTTTAAGGGTATTTTCAGAAATTTGAATGATTGAAGATTTTAATACCTAATTCTGAAGCAGTTTTATCAATATTCATTTAAAGAATTGCTTAGAAAATTACAATGTTGATAAATATATGAGCGAATACTTTATGTATAAAAAATGTATATAACACAATACATATTCTTGATTATCAATAGTATATAGCTATAAAATAAATTAAGAATTAAAAAATACTTTCTATCATAGCCATCTGATTTTTACATTTTTTGCTTTTTTAATAATCAATATTTTTACATTTATAATCGAACCAAAATTGAACACATGAAATATCATAAAATAGTTATTTCGGCTTTATGTTTAAGCCTATTTTCTATTCATGCAAATGCTCAGCATGATTCAAAACCAGCTAAAAAACCTGTTTTTATAGATAAATCAGGAATGGATTTAACTAAAAATCCAGGTGACGATTTCTATAATTATGCAAGTGGAAATTGGATTAAAAACAATCCCGTTCCAGCAAAAGAAACAAGATGGGGAAGTTTTAACATCCTTCGCGACTTTAATATCAATGCTGTTAAAAACATTTTAGAGGAGTCGGCGAGCAATAGAAAAGCTCCTGCAGGTTCTGTTGAGAAACGAGTTGGCGACTTCTACGCTGCGGCGATGGATAGTTTAACCATTGAAAAATTAGGTTATAGCCCCATCAAAGCTGATTTAGAAAAGCTTAATCAAATTAGCGACCTAAATGGTATCATCAATCAGTCTGCAATTATGCGCACTTATGGCGGGGGATCTCCATTTTTTGGTTTTAACGTGGGTCAAGATCGTAAGAATGTTAAAAACTTCGTTCCTCAACTGAGCCAGGGTGGCACTACCCTTCCTGACCGCGATTATTATTTAAAAAATGACTCAAGGAGCCTAAAAATTCAAGAATCATACAAAAACTATATCATCCAATTATTTACATTATCTGGATCTAGTCAGGCTGAGGCTACAAAAGCAGCTGAAACGATTTTTACCATTGAAAAGGCTCTTGCATCGTCACAAATGAGTCGTGTGGAGATGCGCGATCCTTACAAAACCTACAACAAATTTTCGGTTAATGATTTCAGCAAAAGCACATCTAACTTAAATTGGGTGAGCTTAATGCCTTTAATGAAAGTCAATGGGCAGGATACTGTTTTAGTTAACTCTCCAAAATTCTTCAATGAATTAAACACATTATTAGCTTCAACACCAGTTAATGAACTTAAAACGTATTTAAAATGGAATGTACTGAAATCTTCTGCTCCTTATTTAAGCTCAGACTTTGTGAATGCTAGTTTTGAATTTACGCAAGTTCTTAGCGGTCAGAAGGTGCAAACTCCACGTTGGCAGCGCATGTCGTCGCTTACAGATGGTACTATTGGCGATCTTTTGGGGCAGACTTATGTGAAGAAACACTTCAAACCTGAAGCAAAAGCAAGAATGCAAGAATTAGTTAGTAATCTTATCAAAGCTTATGAAATCAGGATTAAAAACCTAGATTGGATGACTGAAGTTACCAAGCAAAAAGCATTAGATAAATTATATGCATTTACACCAAAGATTGCCTATACTGATAAATGGAAGAACTATGATGGACTTGAAATAAAGAGACAATCATTTTTCCAGAACCTAAGAAATGCTGGTGCTTGGGGATACGAAGACATGGTAGGTCAGTTAGGTAAACCAGTTGACAAGAGTCGCTGGGGTATGACTCCACCAACAGTAAATGCCTACTACAATCCCGTAAACAATGAAATTGTTTTCCCAGCGGGTATTTTACAATTTCCATTTTTCGATCCAAATGCAGACGATGCAGTGAATTATGGAGGCATTGGTGCAGTTATTGGACATGAGATTTCGCATGGATTTGATGATTCCGGAAGTCAATATGACAAAGATGGCACCTTAAGAAATTGGTGGACAGATGAAGACCGTGCACGTTTTAAAGTAAAAGCAACAGCATTACAACAACAATATGATGCCTATACCGTTCTGGATACTATCCACGTAAATGGTAAACTTACTTTAGGAGAAAATATTGGTGATCTTGGTGGTTTAAATGCTGCGTATGAAGCCTTTAAAATGACTAAACAAGGGCAGAGCAATGAAAAAATTGATGGTTTTACTCCAGATCAGCGATTTTTCTTGTCGTGGGCCCAAGTTTGGAAAGGAAATATTCTAAATGAAACAGCAGCACAATTAATCCTGACAGACACCCACTCTCCTGGACCATACCGCACGATTGGAGCTCCAGTAAACATGGATGCATGGTACAACGCTTTTGATATTAAACCAGAAAATAAGCTTTATAAAAAACCAGAAGACCGCATTAAGATCTGGTAAAATTTAACAAAAAAAAGCCCTCTATAGATATAGAGGGCTTTTTTAAGATTTCTTAAATATTTATTTAGGTAACAATTGCTCCTCCTAAAATTAATTATGAATAAAAAAAGTTTGATTTATTTCTTGTTGATTATTTCTTGCTTTTCAAGTTTTGCACTAAAAGCACAAGTTAAAAATCAGGAATATAAACTAATGTTAGACAGTTTATATGAGCATAATGTTCCACTCATCTCTGTTGACGAGCTAAAAAAACTTAATAAACAGGGTGTCTATCTTTTGGATACGCGAGAAGAAGAAGAATTTAATGTGAGTCACATAAAAAATGCCCGTCATGTTGGATATTTCTGGTTTGACATGCGAAAAGTATATGATATTCCATTAGATTCAAAGGTTATTTTATATTGTTCTGTAGGATTTAGAAGCGAGAAAATTGCGCGTAAACTATTAGATGCAGGTTATAAAAACGTTTTTAATCTATACGGAAGTTTATTTGAATGGGTAAACCAAGGGAATCCTGTTTACACCAATAAAGGTGTTCAAACTGCCGAAATTCATACCTATAATGAGGAATGGGCACGTTGGGTAAATCGCGGGACTAAGGTAAATTAATTAAAAGCCAATAAATGAGTCACTTAAGTTTTGTCATGACCGCTGATGGGTCAAAAACTATTTTCAATGAAAAAATTGGCGAAAACTACCATTCACGACATGGGGCGCTTCAGGAAAGTCAACATGTATTTTTAAAATCAGGACTTATCCATTTTCTAGAAAAGCATCAAGTAACAAAAGCATCCGTCTTGGAAGTAGGTTTTGGTACAGGATTAAACTTTTTAGTAACAGCAGATTATTGCCTAAAAAACAAAATAGAATTAGATTATACAGGCATTGAAGCCTATCCATTAAATGTGGAAATGATTGCTCAAACAGGCTATGGCGATTATATTCCGGATAGTTTATGGAACAATTTTCTTAATAAATATCCAAAAGCATTAAATGAACCTAGCGAAATTGACACGCTTTGTTCAGTCCGAATAATTGAAAAAGAATTGCTTCAATTTACATCGCAAAAGCAATTTGATGTCATATATTTTGATGCTTTTGCAGCAATTCATCAAGCAGAAATGTGGAATTTAGACTCTTTAACACACATTTCTAAGTTCATTAAGCCAGGCGGCATATTTGTAACATATGCCATTACCGGTGAACTAAAAAGAACCATGAAAAGCCTAGGTTTCAGCATAGAAAAAGCACCAGGAGCCCCAGGAAAGCGGGAAATGCTAAGAGCAAGCAAATTGTAAAAAACAAAAAGCTATTTTTACCGAAATTATTGCAAAATATGTCAGCCCCAAATATTATCCCAGCAGCAGGAAATGATCCTGCAAGTGCATTTGAACGCCTTTTAACGATCATGAATACGCTCAGGGAACAATGCCCTTGGGATAAAAAACAAACGATGGAGACCCTTCGCCATCTCACCATCGAAGAAACTTATGAGCTTTCTGATGCGATTTTAGATGGCGATATGAATGAAATTAAAAAAGAGCTTGGAGATATCATGCTTCACCTTGTTTTTTATAGTCGTATTGGAAGTGAAAATCAATCTTTTACCATTGTGGAGGTTTTAAATGGTATTTGTGAGAAATTAATTCATCGTCACCCACATATTTATAGCGATGTGATTGTTGAAGACGAAGCAGAGGTGAAACGTAATTGGGAACAGTTAAAATTAAAAGAAGGGAATAAATCAGTATTAGAGGGTGTACCTTCCTCCCTACCTGCATTGATTAAAGCTTCCAGAATTCAAGAAAAAGCTCGAGGTGTAGGCTTTGATTGGGAAGAAAAGGCTCAGGTATGGGAAAAAGTAGAGGAAGAACTTCAAGAATTCAGAAATGAATTTAATACACTTGACAATACAGCAATAGATAAAGAAAAAGCAGAAGGAGAGTTTGGCGATTTACTTTTTTCTCTGATAAATTATGCTCGCTTTATTGATATCAATCCTGAAGACGCTCTAGAAAGAACCAATAAAAAATTCATAAAGCGCTTTCAATACTTAGAAAGTAAAGCTAAAGAACTCGGTAAAAACCTAAAAGATATGAGTTTAGCTGAAATGGATATTTTTTGGAATGAAGCTAAAAATATCTAATTGTACTAGATATTTTAATTTAAAAGAAATATTTTTACTTGAATCGTATTGCTTTCAGAGGTGAGATTCGACTAACTAATAGTGAAGGAATTAAAAGCACTAATAAACTAATAACTAAAGTTCCTGCATTAAGAAGAATAATATCTCGAATATTGAGCTGAACTGGTACAAAACTCATGTAATAGGAAGCTTGATCGAGTGTAAAAAAATGAGTTTCTTGTTGAAAAATCCCTAGACCGATACCTAAAATATTACCACTCAAAAGACCAATTCCGATTAAATAACTCGCATTATAAAGAAAGATTTTACGAATATTCCAATTTGAGCTTCCTAAGGCTTTAAGAATTCCAATCATATTGGTACGTTCTAAAATCATGATTAAAAGGGCAGAAATCATATTAATTACAGCAACCACAATCATCAAAAATAAAATAACCTCGGTATTTACATCTAATAGTGATAGCCATTCAAAAATGGCCGGATAATATTGTTTCACCGAATAGGATTTAAGATCCACACTAAGCTCATCATACACTTGGGCTTCAATTTGTTCTAGATTGTCAAAATTATCGACTCTTAACTCATAGCCACCTACTTGATTGTTTTCCCAATTATTTAGACTTCGAATTAAGTTTAAATCCCCAATTACAAAAACTTTATCCACTTCTTCTACACCCAAATTATAGATCCCTACAATTTCAAATTTTCGTTTTCGAAGAGAATTTTCTATGAAGTACATCAAAAAATCATCCCCAACCTTCAAATTAAGTCGATCGGCAGTATATTTTGAAATTAATATTTGTGATTTAGATTTTGTGGAATCGGAGAAATCAATAAACCTCCCATCTACAAGAATATTCTCAAAATATTGACTGTTGTAATTTTTATCTACCCCTTTAAGCACTACGCCTTCAGCTTCATCGCCAGCATTAATTATTCCCGGTTTAGTTGCAAAAGGCTGGATAAATGAAATTCCTTTGCTTTTACTGATTTTCGAATATTCCGTATCAGACATACTAAAAGGAGTATTTTCATAGGATGAATTTAGATTTAGTTTTGAAATCTGTATATCCCCTGAAAAACCTCTCACCTTCTCTCTAATTTCAGTTTTAAAACCTTTTACTATCGCCACTGCCAAAATCATAACAGCAAGACCGAGCATAATTCCAAGAATTGCGATTCGCACAATTAGCTTTGAAAAAGTACGCTTTGAATTAAAAGTGATTCGCTTAGCGATGAAAAAAGGTAAATTCAATTCTGAAAAGGTTTTTTTTGTACCTTAGCAAAGATGCATTTTTTTTAATTTCGTTTTAAAAACAATTCATCAAAAAGGTTCAATTTTGATCTATAATTTAATAATAATATGTCGCGTTACACTCATTTAATTTTAGCAGCATGCCTTTTTGTGGGACTAAGCAGCTCAGCACAACAGATACAAATTGGAAAAAACAATGTGCCAGACCCGAAAAAGGTAAGCGTAGAAAACATTGACAAAGTTAGGGGCAAAATCCGTACAGGTGCCGAGCAAACAGAACTTTACTTACCCTATTTAAAGGGTAAACGCATTGGTATGGTTGTTAACCCTACTTCAATCATTGGAAATACTACGGTTGTTGATAGTTTATTAGCATTGGGTGTTAAAATCGTTAAAATTTTCGGTCCGGAGCATGGTTTCCGTGGTGATGCAAGCGCAGGAATTCATGTAGATGATAGCATTGATGAAAAGACAGGCATTCCAGCAATTTCACTTTATGGTAAACACCATAAGCCAAGCAAGGAAGATCTTGCAGATGTTGATTTATTGATTTATGATATTCAGGATGTGGGCGTAAGATTTTACACCTACATCAATACATTACAGCATGTAATGGAGGCTTGTGCTGAAAATAACAAGGAATTATTAATTCTTGACCGACCAAATCCAAATGGATATTACGTAGATGGCCCAATTTTAGATCCAAAATTGAAATCGGGAGTTGGTATTAACCCAATTCCTATCACCCATGGATTAACCATTGCTGAGTATGCTCAAATGCTAAATGGTGAGGGTTGGTTAGAAAATAAAGCGGTATGTAAGATTAAAATCATTAAGAATGCAAACTACACACATGCAATGCCTTATGTACTTCCCGTTAAGCCATCACCGAACTTAAATACGGCACAATCAATCTTATTATATCCTACTTTATGTCTTTTTGAGGGTACGATAATTAGTCAGGGGCGTGGGACCTATTTCCCATTCACAATACTTGGAAACCCCGATTTAAAGGGGCAATATAAATTCTCATTCATGCCAAAAGGAATCAAAGGAATGAGTGAAACACCATTACACATGGACAAGGACTGCTATGGTTTAGATTTACGTCAATACAGTGCAAATAAGATCCGTAAAGAAGCTCAAATCAACCTAAAATGGTTAATTGAACTTTACAATGCTTACCCTTACAAAGAAAAGTTCTTCGATTTTAAGCAAAGTAAGCAAATGGGTAATTTCGATAAACTTGCCGGAACTTATGATTTAAAGCAGCAGATTATTGCAGGCAAAACAGAAGAAGAAATTCGCCAAAGTTGGGAGCCTGGATTATCTCAATATAAAATCATGCGTAAAAAATATCTGCTTTACCAATAAAAAAAATTGATATAATTGCTAGAGGTGATGTTTAAGCATAAAATCAAAATGCTTTAACATCACCTCTAATTTTTAATAAAATTTGAATTCTCTTGTATGAAAATTGTGTTCATGGGTACGCCCGATTTCGCTGTTGCATCCTTAAATGCATTATTGGAAGCGGGTTTTGATGTAGTTGGAGTTATTACTGCGCCTGATAAACCATCAGGCAGGGGACAAAAAATTAATGAATCAGCGGTAAAGCAATTTGCACAAGAAAAGGGACTAAAAATTTTACAACCTGTGAAATTAAAAGATCCTGAATTTATCAATGAATTACGATCACTACAAGCTGATCTTCAAGTAGTTGTTGCCTTTAGAATGTTGCCCGAAATGGTGTGGAATATGCCTCCAAAAGGCACCATAAACCTACATGGATCACTCCTCCCTCAATATCGCGGTGCGGCACCCATCAATTGGGCCATCATCAATGGTGAGAAAGAAAGTGGCGTGACTACCTTTTTGTTGAAGCAGGAAATTGACACTGGAGATATTTTATTTGCGGAAAGCGTAAAAATTGAAGAACAAGATAGCGCAGGCGACCTCCATGACAAACTAATGACAATTGGCGCTGATTTACTCGTCAAAACCGTAAAATCCATTGAATCAGGAGATTATAAAGAGATTCCGCAAGACAAAATGTCTGAAAAGGAACTAAAATCAGCACCAAAAATATATAAAGAAGATTGTTTAATTAACTGGAATCAAGAGGTTAGAACCGTTCAAAATCATATCCGTGGCTTGAGTCCCTACCCGACTGCCT
>NZ_JBIIPN010000091.1:0-10995 GCF_044342615.1 Daejeonella sp.
TTTGCAGCGGAGAGTTGGCAGAGTGGTCGATTGCGGCAGTCTTGAAAACTGTTGAACTGTTAAAGGTTCCTGGGGTTCGAATCCCTAACTCTCCGCCAAATACATAAAGCCCTTATCAATTGATAAGGGCTTTTTTTATGGAAAAATAAAAAGGGTATCACTTTAGGTATCACATTTACATTTCTACATAAAAAATAAATCATAATCCAATTTGTGGGACTACACCGAAAAGTTGCTGAATAGGGATATAATTTAATTTAGCTAAGCTAAAGAATATAAAAAAACTACATTATCCATTCCTTGTTCCTTCTCTACTGACTTTAATTTAGGATTGGCGATTTCACTGTAGCATTTTTGATTCTGTAGATTTAACATTAAAACCTAATAAAAAAATGAAAAAAGGCTTGAAATGAAAAAAGCTTCTTACAATGCAAGAAGCTTTTTAATTAGTACGCCCATTAGGATTCGAACCTAAGACCTACGGTTTAGAAAACCGTTGCTCTATCCAGCTGAGCTATGGGCGCATTCTGCGACAAAAGTATAAAAACATCACAAAAACTCAAACTAATAAGAACAATTTATGCAGATATTTTATAATTTTTCTTCAATTTTCATGCATCTACTTGTAAATCAGGCATCCATCATCACAGATTGTTGCATATCAATCTCATAGAAATTAGTATTTTTGATAAAATAATAAGACATTGGCAAAACTCAACAAGCAATTACACCTCATCTTATATCGCAAGTATGGCAAACACTTGAAATATGTAATGATGTTATTTTGCGTCATTTTCGTCACCCTTTCCTTACCTAAACAAGCTCGATTCAGATTTGAGTACGAAAAAGGTAAAGTTTGGATGCAAAAAGATCTATACTCTCCTTACAGTTTCTCTATTCAAAAAACTTCTGATGAAATTGAAAAAGATCGAGATGATATATTAAAAACCGTACTTCCTATTTATCTAAGAGACGATCAAGTTATTGATAATGAATTAGATGGCTTCAATTCTGAATTTGAGAATAAATGGAGAAGTAGCGGAATAGCTGAAAAAAACAAAGAAAACTATTACTTATTTGGGAGTTCTATTTTAAAAGATATTTACAAAAGAGGCCTCATGAGTCCCGTAAAGAAATACCAACGATACGGTGATAATTATAATTTCAGTCTATTACAAAACAACCTTGCATCACAACTAAATACCACTGATGCACTCTATATATCAAATGCACAAGGAATTATAAAAGAAAAGATTTCTAGAAATGGAGAAATTGAAAATAAAGAATGGTTAACACAATTGGTTTCAAGTCATTTAAGTCCCAATTATTTATATGATGCCGAGCTGACTGAGAAACTAGAAGAAAATTCGTTAAGCAGCCTATCATTAACCCGAGGGATGGTTCAAAAAGGCGAATTGATTGTAGCAAATGGCACTATGGTCAATTCAAGTATTTATCAAAAACTAGAATCCTTAAGAACAGCTTATGAAGAAGATGCCAAAGTAGGTGGAAATAGTCAACTTATACTTTTAGGTCAGTTTTTATTGTCTGGTTTAATTATTACGCTATTATTGATTTTCGTGTATTTATTTAGAAGAGACATTTATGTAGATAATAGGCAATTAGCACTTATTCTTCTTGTTATTACTGGGATGTTGGTTACATTATCTTGGGCTATTCGTATAAAAGTGCCGAGTGTGTACTACATTCCTTTTTGTATAGTTCCAATCATCATTAGAATTTTATTTGACACGCGTCTGGCTTTAAATATTCATCTTTTGGTGGTCTTAATAGCAGGATTTTTCGTCCCAAATAGCTTTGAATTTGCTTTCTTACAGATATCAGCAGGTATGGTAGCAATTTATAGCATTAAGAATCTGATTAAGCGTGAGCAATTTCTTATTTCCGCATTATTAATATTATTGAATTATTTCATTGCCTTTTTAGGCATTTCATTAATTAGAGATGGTTCATTTAGCGATATTGAGTGGTTAAATTTTTTACCATTCGTGTTTAGTGTTTTGTTATCTCTTTTGGCCTATCCTTTAATTTATGCATTTGAGCGAATGTTTGGCATTACTTCGGATGTTACTTTAATGGAATTAACCAATACCAACTCAAAACTATTACGTGATTTGGCATTTAAAGCCCCAGGAACCTTCCAACACTCTTTACAGGTTGCAAACCTTGCAGAGGCTGCTATCTTTAAAATTGGCGGTAATACATTGCTTGTACGAGCAGGTGCCCTATACCATGATATTGGTAAAACAGTAAATCCTCATTTTTTTATAGAAAATCAAAATAGAGGTAATAACCCACATGATTCTATATCTTATGAACAAAGTGCTCAGATTATCATTCAGCATGTAAATAAAGGTGTTGAAATAGCGAGGAAAAATAATATTCCTGAGATGTTGATCGATTTTATACGTACACATCATGGAAATACACGTGTCGATTATTTTTATCAATCTTTTCTAAAAAATTTTCCTGAAAAGTTTGTCGATGAGAATATTTTTAGATACCCCGGCCCTATTCCTTTTTCAAAGGAAACAGCAGTATTAATGCTTGCTGATTCGGTAGAAGCCGCTTCTAGAAGTCTCAAGGATCCCGATGCAATAAGCATCAGTGATTTAGTGGAACGAATTATTGACTATAAATTAGATCAGGGTCAATTGACAAATAGTAATATCACTTTGAAAGATATTGATACAATTAAGCTCATTTTTAAGACGATGTTGATGGGAATTTATCATGTTCGTATCGATTATGAACTTGATGTAATTTAATTTTTTAGTTTAATTAGAATGAATATATCAGATTATCAAGCTGTTAATTCATTTTTTTAATAAATTTCATAATCATTTAAAAATATTTTTTGCTAGGCAGACTGATTTGCTATATTTGCAGTCCTCGAAAGAGTTGTTTTTAAGGAGAGATGCCTGAGTGGCCGAAAGGAACAGTTTGCTAAACTGTCGTACTGGTAACGGTACCGAGGGTTCGAATCCCTCTCTCTCCGCAACTATTTTATAATATAAGCCTTTAACGAAACGTTAAGGGCTTTTTTTATGGAAGAAATAAAAAGTGTAGAAATTTAGATATCAATTTCCCAATCTGCACACAAAAACTCAATTTCTAAAAGTCGGAAAAGCTAAAATTTAATCTAAGCAATTATAATATATCTAAAATATACACTAAAAATTCAATTTGAAATCGACATATAACTAGAAGTAGAATCTATATTTGCCCTGAATTCAAATGAACTCCACTAGCATTCAGCACTTTAGGTACCATTACTATTGATTAAACAATTCTTCTGAAAAATATTTTCAAATATATTTGCCACATATATTGAAAAGCCTATATTTGCAGTCCCTTAACAATTGAAACGCTTCGGCACTCAATGTTAAATGTTCGGGGTGTAGCGTAGCCCGGTATCGCGCCTGGTTTGGGACCAGGAGGTCGTAGGTTCGAATCCTGCCACCCCGACCGAACAAAAAAACCCTCTCTAGTTTTAGAGAGGGTTTTTCATTTTCTAGATAATTCATTATTCCTTTTAATTTCTTCCTCTTCTGGGAGCCGTTTTTGTACCAGATCTAGGAATTTTATTTCTTGACACCTCCCTAGCTCGTCTTTGAACTATTTTCTTATTTGTTATACTCTTATTCTTATTAAACTTATTATGATTTCTATATAAAAAACCATTATTATCTAAACATTCTCCTTGTCGTAATTGATACCTTTCTTGATTTTGTAATTGATACGAACCATCTGGATTGATAACAGTTCCATTATTTAACCTTTGCTGCTCCATCACACGTGTTTGTATTCCGTTTCGATATTGGAACAATTGCCCATCGTAATATCTATAATGGTCTTCCAGACGGATTCTGTCCTGAGTTTGTACTTTTTCTTGATCTTGTGCATGCAGCAGACCTGATGCTCCTATCGTAAGTAGAAACATGAGAATAATTTTATTTTTCATCTTTTATTAGTTTAAACCCAAAAATAGATTGAGAAACAAAAAATAATCTTGATGATAATCAATGTAAGATTTGATTATAGATATAATCACTAAATGGTTTTTTAAATTAAAACCATTTAGTGAAATTCTAATTTATTAACAATTCGTCCACAAGCAATAAAGCAGGCTGTCCTTTTGATGGGTGCCATATAGGAAGCTTTCTAACAGGTTTTGCTATTATTTTGACATACTTTAAACTTTGAGGCTTAAAGCTTGCATAGAGAGTCTTAATCTCTTGCTTACTATCCTTGTTTGGCATAACAGAATTTATAGTGGTTAATAAATCCCATTTACCATTCTGTGTTGCACCATATACTTGAATGCTTGAAGGCGGAAAATATGCTCCATTAGTTGAAATAAGTGTATTTAAGGCTATATTTTCTATTTTTCGAAGGGAATTAAATTCGAAAAGTATTTCCAAATTGTTTTCTTTAAAGCCTAACCAATTATTATTATTTGAGTCAAAATCACCTAACTGACCATCTATCAGCGAGTTAGCACCAGCAGCTTTATGATATTCATTCGGACTATTGACCAATTTTATTACCTCCGGTTTTAAGGCAGTTTTTAAAAATCCATAAGTAATAACATCACTGCTGAGCCATCCATTCTTGAAAGCTTTCGATTTAACAATTGAATTATTATTGATCTTTAAGGTATTCTTAAAAACCATAGAGTTTAAGCTATCTGGCTCTGTACCATCTAATGTATATTTTATGATTACACCCTTTCTTGGATGTGTAAGTTCAACGGAGCCTTGACCGATGAAAACACGAGACTTATTTTTTAAAACTGGAGGAGATAATTTTACAAGTGTTGTTCCATCATCTTTAAATCCTGAAATGATCTTTACTTTCTTTGTTGACCTTTTTAATTGGTTTAATTCAATCTCAGAAAGCTTTGTGTTCCAGATTATTAATTCCTCAAGATTCTTCAAAGCTAATAATGGTTGAACCTGTTTGAAATTTACTGAGGTTCCAGAAAGTGACAATGTTTTCAATGAAGGTAATTTCATTAAGTCAATTAAACTACTTCCAGATATATCAGTGAAATTCAAATCTAGTTTTCTTAAAGCTTTGAATTTGGCAATTTTCTTCAAGTCGGCATCTTTAACAGGCATTTTGCTCAAACTTAGTCCCACAATTTGCTCCTCAATTACCGATAACTCGTCTAATGATTTAGCATTATAACCTGATTTACCAAAGAAGCTCACATTTAAGGCAGCAGAACCTTGAGAAATGGGACTTACCACTCTATAAAAAGTATTTAATTTCTGAATAGTTTTTTCATCGGCATGATTTAAATCGAATTGTTCTTCTCTAATTTCAGTAGGTTTGAACCTCGAGGCTGCCAGCATTCTTAGGGAGTCGCTTGGCTTTAAATCAATTACTTTTTTACTGAAAGATGCCTGATCTTTAATCCACAAATAAAGAATTTTAGACTCTTCTTCTGTTAATTGTGGTTTACCAGAAGGAGGCATGTGCTTCTTATCGCTTTCTGGCAAGTGTACGCGCTGTAACAGTAAACTTAAATTTGGAAAGCCAGCAACTAAAAGTTTTCCTGTTTTACCTCCCCTTAGGATTGACATTTCATCCGTAAGCTTTAAGTTGCCTTTTAATTTTTGATCATTATGGCAACTGATACATTTTTCTTGAAAAATGGGTTGAATAACATGATCATAAACTTTTGCTTGTTCAAGCGGGACAAGTTCAGGCTTTGTGATTGGTTCAAGAACAAAATTGTCACCATGTGTAAGCAAAGCACCAAAGTGGCCTGCTATAATTAAGCTAAGTATTAAAATTATTGATCCAATTCTGGCATGAATAACTGAATACCACTTAAAATCTCTTAATTTAAAGAGAATGGATGCTAATAAAAGTGTACCTAATGCAAACCACTTATGATAATCTAAGGTTTCTCCCTCATAACCTTCTTCAATGGATAAAATCAAGCCCATCAAAACTGTTATTCCCGTAGAAAGTATTCCTGCAACAAATACGTAGGAACTTAGTAATTGATAAAAAAGTGTTTTTTTGTTCTCTGATTGAAATCTAAAAAACTCAAGTAATGATGCCAAAAGTAGAAGTACAATTGGGAAATGCAAAAGTATTGGATGCATTCTACCTAGCACTTGTAACCATTGTGGTATCTGTAATTGGGACTCAAAAATTGTAATAAAAATGATTAAGGTATTAAAACCAAATATCAGACTCAGTACAAACGCAGGAAGTTTGATTCTCATTTAAAATGAATTGAACAAAGATTAAACTCTTTTGAATTTGTAAGGATAAACTTTTCCAGATGCCCACTGTGCTACATAAATATTCTCATCATTATCAACACAAACATCATGTGGATGGAATAAAATCTTTTCTGCTTGGGACATAGGCTGGAGTTTTCCATCCTTATAAATAGGTTCAGTGCCTCCAAGATTTGATACCACTTTATTATTCTTATCAAGAATAGTCGCAAAACCAGAACCCTCTTTATCCAAATTTGGTGAACGCAATACTGCAGCGTATAAATGATCATTTTTAATGACTGGACGACATACACAAGCCCCTGGAAGATTGATAATTTCTTGAAGCTTTCCGTCCATAGAAAACCGTTTGAAGCAATTACGGGTACGATCGGTTACTAAAAGACTAGGCTTTTTATTTCTAGTATCAACAACAATTCCATGTGCATTGTCTAATTTTTCATCCCCTTGTCCCCTACCTCCAAAATATCCTTTCAGCTTACCCGCATTATCATAATGCAAGATGTATTGAGCACCATAACCATCAGCAATGAAAAAATCACCATTAGAATGTACTGCTACTTCGGTTGGAACAAACTCTTTGGCATTTTTATAGATTCCAGCTTCAAGAGGGACATCAATTATAAGAACGATTTTTCCATCCATTGTAGTTTTATACACCTGATGTTTATCAGTATCTGTGATATATAAAAATTCCGTTCCATTTTCATCAGAAAGTGTCAATCCATGCCCACCAGGAAAATCATGACCCCAAGCATCCATAAGTTTACCTGAAGTGTTATAAATAAGTATGTTATTTTTAGTCTCATTAGTCAATAAAATTAATCGACCACTTTTATCCTGAACCATTTCATGGCAATCATTCACTGGAAATTTCGATGAATCTAAAGTCCCCCATTTTGTATCAAGGGTATATCTCATATTATTATGGCCATAAACCGGACCTTTATCAATTGCAAATAAATCTTTTGCAATAAAAAAACTAGCCGTTACAGCACTGGTATTTTGAATGAATTTTCTTCTATCCATAAAATGATTTTTAAATGATTATGCTAAAATATCGTTGATTACTTTTCCGGATACGTCAGTAAGACGGTATCTTCTACCTAAATGTTTAAATATCAACTTTTCATGATTTAATCCGAGTTGATTTAATATAGTTGCCTGAAAATCATGCACATGCACAGGGTCTTTAATAATATTATATCCAAATTCATCGGTCTCACCATAAGAAATACCTGGTTTTATACCTCCACCAGCCATCCAAATACTAAAACAGCGTGGATGGTGATCACGACCATAATTTTCGGCAGTCCATGAACCTTGACTATAGTTTGTTCTACCAAATTCACCACCCCAAATGACTAGCGTTTCATCTAAAAGTCCCCTTTGCTTCAAATCAGTAATTAAAGCCGCAGAAGCCTGATCAACCTCCTTAGCTTGAGAGGCGATATCTGAAGGTAGATTTCCATGATGATCCCAACCTTGATGGTATAATTGAACAAAACGAACACCATTTTCAGAAAGTTTACGGGCTAATAAACAGTTTGCAGCAAATGTTCCTGGTGTCATTGAATCAGATCCATAAAGCTTAATGATGTCATCAGGTTCTTTCGAAAGATCCATGATTTCTGGGACTGCCGTTTGCATCCTATAGGCCATCTCATACTGCTGAATTTTGGTACTTATTTCAGGATCTCCAAATTCTTCATAGGATATTTGATTAAGTTGAGATAATTGATCTAAGAACTTCCGTCGCTCATATTTATTCATACCATCAGGATCTCTCAAATATAATACTGGGTCATCCCCACTACTAAATTGCACTCCCTGATGAATAGAATCAAGAAAACCACTCGACCATAACTTTGAATAAACACCCTGATTATTACCTTGCTTTCCTTTTGAAAGTAAAACCGTAAATGAAGGAAGGTTTTTGTTTTCACTACCTAGACCATAACTTAACCAGGAACCCATACTAGGACGATTACCTTGTTGTGCACCAGTTTGGAAAAAAGTAAGTGCAGGATCATGGTTTATGGCCTCGGTATGCATGGAGCGAATCACACAGATATCATCAACTACCTTGGCTGTATATGGCAGTAAGTCGCTAATCCAATTTCTAGACTCCCCATATTGTTTAAAATCAGCAAATGAACCTACCATTGGAAAGGCTGATTGATTTGCTGTCATACCAGTTAGCCTTTGGTTACCTCTAATAGATGAAGGAAGATCCTGACCCATCATTTCCCTTAATTTGGGCTTATAATCGAAAAGTTCTAATTGTGACGGTGCACCATTTTGAAAAAGATAGATTACTCGTTTTGCCTTTGGTGCAAAATGTGGGATACCAGCTTCAAAACCTGAATCAGAGGATGTTCCACTAAAAAGATCTGGAACAAGTAATGAACCTAAAGCTGCACTACCCAAACCTAAGCTAAGGCGTGAAAGAAAACGACGTCTATTAAAATTTAAACCATGTTCTAAAAAATCTTTTTCCATCAGGATTTAGTTATAGTCTCTTCCAAATTATAAAGTGCTGTAATTACTTGCATCATGGCAGCAACACTCGTTTTATTCATTTTTGCTGGTATTGGGTACTCTCCTACAGCGAGGAGTTTATCTGCTCTGCTTTGCTCCTTTTTAAAAGCAATTAATTGATCATTATAATAGCTACTCAACAAAATAATCTCTTTTTCAGTTGGCTTACGGCAAACAATCAATCTAAAGGCTTTAATAACTTTGTCTTTCACTTGATTTTTTTCTGCATCCAAATTTGTGGCCAAAACACGAGAAGCCTCAAGCACTGTTGGATCGTTCATCATGATTAAAGCCTGCAATGGCGTATTCGTTTTTAAACGACCAACCTCGCATTGATCTCTATTGCTAGCATCAAAAATACCCATAACAGGAGGTGGAACAGTACGTTTTATGAAAGTGTACATGCCTCTTCGATATAAATCAGTTCCGTGGTCTTGTTTATACGTTCTTAAAATTCCACGACCCGAAGTTGCGTTCTCCCACAATCCATTGGGCTGATAAGGTTTTACGCTTGGTCCGCCAATAGTTTTAACAAGAAGTCCGCTACTAGATAAAACTAAATCACGAACAAATTCAGCTTTAATACGGTATCGAGGTGCTCTCGACAAATAAATATTTTCTGGATCTGCCTCTAATTTTGATTTTGATATTACTGCCGATTGTTGATAGGTGGCAGAACTTACCATTTTCTTTAATAGTTGTTTAATGTCCCAGCCATTTTCCATGAAATCAACTGCTAGCCAATCGAGTAATTCGGGGTGTGAAGGTAATTCACCTTGCATACCCATATCACCCGCAGTTTTTACGAGACCACGCCCAAAAATTTCTTGCCAAAGTTGGTTTACAAAAACTCTAGCAGTTAAGGGATTTCTTTTATCAAATAGCCACTTGGACAATCCCAATCTATTTTTAGGAAGATTTTTATCAAAAGCTAAAATAGAATTGGGGGTACCTGGAAAAACCTCTTTATCAGGCGCATCATAGGCTCCACGTTTTAAGGTATATGTTTTTCTAAGGGTGTCTCTATCTGCCATTACAGATACGATCAATTTATTCGTATCCTGCTTGTTAATGAACTTAAGAATACTTTTAACTTCCTCATTACTGATTTCTATCAAAGGATTTTTAGCATAGGTTTCTGGTCCACCAACATCCGACTCTAATCCAACTTCCTTAACATTATTAAAAAATGCATAAAGTTGGAAATATTCCTTTTGAGAAAATGGATCATATTTATGGTCGTGGCATTGCGCACATTCCATCGTAACACCAATTAGAGCCTTAGAGAATGTGTTTGTACGGTCAATAACGTATTGTACCCGATATTCTTCATCAACAACACCACCCTCCTCAGTAATTTTATGATTCCGATTAAAACCTGTAGCTAGAATTTGTTCTTTTGTTGCATTGGGAATAAGATCTCCCGCTATTTGCATGGTTATAAATTGATCATAAGGTAAATTTTTATTGAAGGAATGAATAACCCAATCTCGCCAAGGCCAAGCAGAGCGATAACTGTCATCTTGATAACCATGAGAATCTGCATAACGAGCTACATCAAGCCATTGTAAGGCCATTTTTTCACCATAAGCAGGACTTTTCAATAATTGATCAATCACTTTTTCGTAGGCCTTGGGACTGTTATCAGCCAAGAATTTATTCATCATGTCGATGCTTGGTGGTAAACCAGTTAGATCTAGGCTTAGGCGTTTCAATAAATGTTCTTTTCCGGCGATTTGGTTAGGCTCAAGACCCTTTTGCTCCATTTTATTTAAAACGAAATAATCAATTTCATTTTTTGTCCATTGCGAGTCGCTTACCTTAGGAAGTTTAGCTTTTTTAGGTTTAACAAATGACCAATGAGTTTCATATTTAGCACCTTGCTTAATCCATTTTTCAATTAATTTGATTTCATGCGAATTTAATTTCAAATTAGAATTTAATGGCGGCATCACTAAAGCCGTGTCTTTGGTGGTTATTCTTAAAAAAGCTTCCGACAAATCAGGCTTACCAGCAACAAGAGCATGACTTCCAGGACTTTCTTTAAGCGCTTTGAATGCGTCTTCTTCAATATCTAAACGAAGTCCAGCTTCCCTTTTATTTGGATCAGGACCATGGCAAGCAAAGCATTTATCTGATAAAATCGGTCTTATATCGAAATTATAACTTA
>NZ_JBIIPN010000039.1:0-21012 GCF_044342615.1 Daejeonella sp.
TCTGGGATTGGCTCTTCATCCGTGAAATTCTCATGGATATAATTACATGATTGTACACCATAAAGAATTGTAATTACAAATAAAAGATAAAGTATGACCCTCTTTTTCATGAAAAGACTAAGTATTTAAAACGATTTTACATCTATATCAAATACAAGATACTGAGACATTTGAATTATATAAAATAATTGAAACTTATTTTTTTAAAAAATGTAAATAAAAAACTTAGAACTCATTAAAAACTGAATAAAGTGCTAATAGAATCTATTTACCAAATCGTTTGATGACTTCTTTTTCTAGCCATTCTCTATGTGCTGGATGGGCAATACGTATTAAAGCTTCGGCTCTTTGTTTCAGATTTTTCCCGAATAAATTAGTTATTCCATACTCAGTAACCACATAATGAACATGTGCCCTTGTAGTTACTACTCCTGCCCCCTCTTTTAAAAAAGGTACAATTTTCGACTGACCGTTCTTAGTTGTTGATGCTAAAGCAATAATAGGTTTACCACCTTCAGATAAGGCAGCCCCCCTCATAAAATCTATTTGTCCGCCAACCCCCGAATATTGGTATGTGCCAATTGAATCAGAACATACTTGACCCGTAAGATCAATTTCTATTGCAGAATTAATGGCCACTGCCTTAGGATTAGAACGGATAATTTTAGTGTCATTAACATAGTCAATTTCTAAGAATACTACCTGAGGGTTGTCATCTATAAAATCATATAATTTACGTGTCCCTATAGCGAAGCCAGTAGCAATTTTCCCTCGATGTTTTTTCTTAAACTTATTGGTAATAACACCTCGCTCAACTAGTGGAATGATACCATCAGAAAACATTTCTGTATGAATACCTAAATCTTTATGGGTAGTTAGAAATGAAAGAACTGAGTCTGGTATTGCCCCAATACCCATTTGTAAAGTAGAACCGTCTTCAATTAGTTCAGCACAATTTCTGCCAATTGTCATGGTAGAGTCATCTAGCTGACTTGAATAACTAACTTCAGGTAAAACGTCATTAACAAGAACAAAAGAATGGATTTCATTAATATGTATGATACCATCTCCAAGCGTACGTGGCATTTGACTATTAACCTGAGCAATAATGTATTTGGCATGTTTAACAGCTGAACGAGCAATATCCACGGAGGTGCCTAAAGAGCAGAATCCGTGTTTATCTGGCGGAGAAACATGAATTAATGCTACATCAAGAGTCAGTATATTTTTCTCAAATAGTAATGGTATTTCGCTTAAAAAAATAGGAATATAATCACCACTATCACTGTTTACTATGCTCCGTACATTTTGGGAGACAAAGAGCGCGTTGATTTTAAAACTCTTTGCAAAATCAGGATGATCAAAAATATTATCACCAAGAGTAGAAATACTAACTAATTCTACATCTTTTAATTCACCAGACCGAGCAATAAGCGATTTTAATAAAGTTATTGGTGTTGCTGCGCTTCCATGGACAAAAACACGATGCCCATTTTTAACATTTTTAATGGCTTCTTCGGCGGATTGATAGTTGATATCCATTATTATAATTTAAATTAATACATCAAATCAATATACAGAATAGCGTTATATTTTCTTTTTAAATTTTTACTTATTTGGGAATGGTATCATTTTTTACTTTCTCTTTCTCCCGACGTTTAAAATATCCTCTTAAAAGAAATGAATTTTTTAAAGCGTCCATGCTTTGATTAAAACCATCAGTTCCCATTTGAATATTATCAAGACTTATATTGAGTTTTTTAACCATTAGTGAATCTTTAAGTAAAGAGTTTACAGGACCTTTACCCGAATTAATATCTTTTTGTAAATCAGAAACAATTTTATGAAGTTGTAAACTTACCATATTTAAGTTATAAGATGATTTATTCAAATTGGATACTAAAACAGTATCATTCAATAGAATACCTAAAGAACCATTACCATTGCGTAAATCATTGACAATCAATTGGAATTCATTACTAATGGCAGCGGCTTTAAGCGTAGCTAATTGAATATTTTTTGCTGATTTTTTAATATCATTTGGCAGTTGATCATCATTCAATAACTCCCAAATAGCAGAACTATTATTAATCCGTTCTACTGTTGTTTTTAATCCTGTAACTATAATGGATACGTCATTATTTGTCTTGGAAAGCGTATTTAATATTTTTTCTGTGTCAATAGGTTTTTTACTCGGTAAAATATCTCCTTTTTTAGCAATCGAGGTATTTAATTTACCTGGGACAATATTAACAACCTTATTCCCTACCAAACCGTCTGTTCCAATAGCTGTTATTGCATCCTTACGAATTATATGCTCCATTTCAGTATCTATTATCATAGTTACTTCGACAGTTGTATCATTTAAAATCTCTATATGTTTTACTGTACCGGCCTGGATGCCAGCATATCTCACATTATTTCCTGGAATTAATCCCTGCACATTTTCGAACCTAGTTTTTAAAAGATAATTTGATCCAAATAGACTCCTATTTCTCCCAATCATATATAAAAGGAGAATTAGAAATAATAAACCTGCCAACACAAAAAATCCAAGCTTTGTATTATTTATTAGTTGCTTCTTCATTTATTCAATCAAAAAACTGTTTTATATGAGAATCTGTTGATTTCAATAAATTCTTATAAGTATTTGTAGCATAACACTTTCCATCGATTAAAATAGCTACCCTATTACTTGCTAACTTTACACAATTCATGTCGTGCGATATAATTAAAGAACTTGTATTATATTTTTTTTGAATAAGAAGCATAAGCTGAATAATCTCCTTTGCTGTGATTGTATCCAAACCGGTCGTGGGCTCATCATATAGTATTATTTCAGGTTTTAAAATCAAAGTGCGTGCTAATGCAATTCTTTTACGCATTCCACCAGATAATTCAGCGGGCATCATATCTATTGTATGCGCAAGTCCCACATCTTCTAAAGCAGCAAGCACTAACCTATCATTATCCTGTCTTAAAATAGCCAGTGAATGCCTTCTAAGTGGGAATTCAAGGTTTTCTCTAACAGTCATGGAATCGTATAAGGCATTACTTTGAAACATGAATCCAACTTTTGATCTAATCTTGTCCAATTCATCATGATTCAAATCAGGGACATTTTCACCAAAAACATGAATAGTACCACTATCTGGTTTCAATAATCCAATAATGCATTTAATGAGAACAGATTTTCCCGATCCAGATTTACCTAAAACGACAAGACTTTCACCTCGTTTTAGTTCCAAATTAAAATTATCAAGTACCTTATTATCTCCAAATGATTTGCATAAATCATTAATTTTTAGTACATTATCATTAGTATATTCAATCGTTTTCTTATCGGTCATAAAATTATAATCCCCAAATATTTGTCACCTGAACTGCAAGTAAATCAATTATGAAAATCATAACAGAGGAAACAACCACTGCTGAATTTGCAGACCTGCCCACTCCTTCTGTTCCTTTTGTGCTAGTATAACCTTTATAGGAACCAATTAAACCAACCGCAAATCCAAAAAAGAAACTTTTTATAAAGGCTGGCAACACATCGCCAAAGACTAGATTATTAAAAACCTGACTCCAAAACAGCTTAAAACTAGTATTGCTATGAATATTTACACCTAAATATGCGCCATAAAGTGAAATAGCATCGCCTAGCATAACCAAAATGGGTAACATGAAGGTACAAGCCAAAACACGAGTAACCACTAGATACATAAAGGGGTTTGTTCCACTAACTTCCATGGCATCAATTTGTTCTGTTACCTTCATTGATCCAAGTTCAGCACCAATACTACTTCCAATTTTGCCAGCAAATATTAAAGCTGTGATTACTGGTCCCACCTCCCTAACAATAGCTATTGCAACGATAGCTGGCAATTGTGATTCAACACCATAATCGGCCATTGATGGTCTTAATTGCATAGTCAAAACAATTCCCATGATAAATGCAGTTAGTCCGATAAGTGGTAAAGATTTATAACCTATAACATAACATTGCTTTAAAAACTCGGGGAATTCATAAGGTGGCTTAAAGCCATAAGTAAAAAAACGAGAGTTAAAACGAAATAATTCGCCGCAAACATCTAAAAATGATTTAAGATCTGATCGGATAGACATATGGCTTATTTTCGGAATGTTAAATGAGCTAATTAGGTTTTATATTTACTGATTAACAATTAAATGGGATAATTGTTATTTATTAACATTGGATCTTTAATTTTAGAGTGTTTAAATAATTGAATAAAAAATCATAGAATTCAAGCTTGTAATAAAAACTAACAAATTAACAATCATGGTAAAAATCACGGAACAAGAATCAAATTACAGGCACTTAGAAAAAATGTCGGTTGAAGAAATTACTAAAAATATTAATAAAGAAGATCAGTCTGTTGCTTTAGCTATTGAGCATGCTTTACCAGCAATAAACGACTTAATTAATATCGTAGTCCATAAAATATCTACCGGCGGCCGATTGTTTTATGTTGGTGCTGGTAGCGGAGGACGATTATCTGTATTGGATACCATTGAATTGCCAACAACATTTGGCGTTTCAAATGATTTGTTCAATGTAATTCTTGCTGGTGGTAAAGAACATTTAATTGAAGCACCAGAAGAAAAAGAAGATGATATAAATGCAGCCTGGGAGATGCTGGGTCAGAATAAAGTGAATGTGCAGGATATTGTGATTGGGATTTCAGCTAGCGGCACTACTCCATTTGTATTATCAGCTTTAAAAGAATGCAGAAAAAATAATATCAGCACCGGTTGCATTGTAAGTAATCCAAATTCTACAATTGCTGAGCAATCGGATTATATCGTAGAACTTATTACTGGACCAGAATTTATTAGTGGAAGTACAAGAATGAAATGCGGGACGGCACAAAAAATGATATTCGATATGATAAGCACTACAACAATGATTAAACTAGGTCGCGTTCAGGATAATAAAATGGTGAATGTAAAACTTATCAATGATAAGATTATTGATCGCGCAGTAAAGATGTTAATGAGTAATATAGGAATAACAGACTATTTAATAGCAAAAGAATTATTGTTAAAAAATGGAAGTGTTAAAAAAGCTGAGGATAATTGGATAAACAATAATAAGAACTCTTAATAAAAAAGGGCCGAATATAAATATTCGACCCTACATCTACCTATGAAAAACATGCCCTTTGGGAGGGCATAAACCTATATACAATTGGTGTGCCAAAAAAAAAATGTGCCAAGATCTAAAAAAAGAGGTATAAATATTAAACATTTCCCCATGCTGTAGAAACTAATACTCAAAGTGTAGAAATTATTACTCAAAAAAATATAAAATTAAAAAAAAACATAAAACTCTTGTTTTAAAAAACACAAGCTATAAAAAATCTTAGATCAAGAAATAAAAATTAGTAGAGATTTTTAAGAAATGAAAAATCATTTAAGGTGAATTCAGATTCCAGTTGATAAAAAAATCCCCTTCCGTTGTGAAAGGGGATTTCTAATATTTACGGGTGGCTGATGGGGCTCGAACCCACGACCCTCGGCACCACAAACCAATACTCTAACCAACTGAGCTACAACCACCGTTTATTTCTGCAAAACTAAGCATTTAAGCATAGATTGCAAATTTTTTTATCTTAATTTTCTAAGCTGATTATCAGCAAGATGTGATATTTTTATTAATTAATTGATTATTAAACAATTCCAGGCTCCTATTGTCATAAACAAAACATTATAGATTTAAGATCAAGCTATACATCCAATTTTGTTAAATTTGTATTATATTAAATAAGGCTAAAATGGAAAAGGAAGAATTGATTGAACTTCAGGTTAGCGGAATGCATTGTAATAACTGTGCGCTTTCTGTGCATAAATTACTTGAAAAGAAGGGCTTACATGATGTATATGTAGATTTCGCAAATGATGAAGTAAAGTATAAGACCAACGATCCAAACTCTACTCCTTCCATTATAAAAGATATTGAGGGACTTGGATACAAGGTAAGTGAGGATACTGCACCAATCATAGAAAAAGCATTTGAGAAAGTCGGGAACAAATTCTATTTCTCATTAATATTTACCATACCACTATTTTCGCACATGTTTTTGCCATTCCATTGGCTTCATAACCCATTGGTACAATTGGCATTATGCACACCTGTTTATTTATTAGGATTTTTTCATTTTGGTAAAAGCGCCTTTCATTCTTTAAAGAACGGCATACCTAATATGGATGTACTAATTTTTATAGGTTCAAGTGCAGCTTTTATTTATAGCATAGTTGGCACAGTTCAAAATTTAGGTCCCGATTACTTATTTTACGAAACAGCTGCTACCATTATTTCACTCGTCTTATTAGGTAATGTTTTGGAAAAGCGTTCGGTTTCTCAAACTACTTCTGCCGTTCGTGAACTTATGCTTTTCCAAGAGGTAAAAGCAAACAAAATGGAAGATGGTGAAATTGTTGAAATTCACTCCTCTGCAATAAAAAACGGTGATATTTTGGTAATCAATACGGGAGATAAAATCCCAGCTGATGGAGAGATTATTTGGGGTGAAGCATCGGTTAATGAAGCAATGTTAACTGGTGAGAGTCTGCCGGTTGAAAAATCAAAATACGACCAAGTAATTGGCGGGACTATAATTGAAAAGGGCAGCATCCATATTTTAGTGACAAAGACAGGGAAGCATACAGTTCTTTCTCAAATCATTGATTTAATGAAGAAAGCACAAGCCGCCAAACCAAAAATCCAAAAACTAGGCGATAAAGTGGCCGCCATATTTGTACCAATTGTGGTGGGAATATCAATACTAACTTTTTTCATCGCTTTTTATGCTTTTGATGTGAGCTTTCAGAAATCAATGCTCAATGCAATTGCTGTGCTCGTAATTTCCTGTCCATGCGCTATGGGTTTAGCCACTCCTACCGCTGTTATGGTTGGATTAGGTCGTGCCGCAAAAAGTGGAATCCTAATTAAAGGTGGAAATACAATTGAAGAAATTGCAGATTTAAAATTCATGGTTTTTGATAAAACTGGAACCTTAACCACAGGGAATTTTAAAATTAAATCGCTTGAATGTATTTCAATCTCCCAACAAAAGGCAGAATCAATTATTTTTGGAATTGAAGCTTATTCAAACCACCCCATAGCTCGATCATTGGTAAAAGAATTAAGCGGAAAATCACCTGAAAAAATCATCTTCACAAAGGTAAATGAAGAAAAAGGTTTAGGTATGTCGGCTACCGATTCAGAAGGAAACTCTTATCAATTTGGATCTAAACAAATTCTTTTGCCTGAAGAAGATTCTAATAATTATAGCCTCTTTCTTAAAATCAACAATATTTTAGTCGCTAAAATAGCCATAGAAGATGAAATTAAGCCAGAGGCGGCCAATTTAATTAGTACACTAATTAAACTAGGAATAAAACCAATTTTGTTAAGTGGTGATCAAAAAGAAAAATGTGAAGCATTAGGTGCATATTTAGGAATTGAAGAAGTATATGCTGAAACTATGCCAAATCAAAAATTAGAGATTATAGGTGAGATTAAAAAAAGAGGTAAAACGGCAATGGTTGGCGACGGAATAAATGATGCCCCTGCCCTAACCAGCTCTGATGTTGGAATTTCAATGAGTGATTCAAGCTCAATTGCTATTCAATCGGCAGAGGTGGTATTACTACAAAACGACCTTTTGGCAATCAATAAAATGTTAAAAATAGGGAAACACACCCTCTTAACAATTAAGCAAAACCTTTTTTGGGCATTTTTCTACAATGTGGTAGCAATTCCAATAGCAGCTGTCGGATTGCTAAATCCGATGGTTGGAGCATTAGCTATGGCATTCTCAGATGTAATTGTGATAGGTAATTCTATCCGATTAAAAACAAAATCCTTATAATTGTGCCTTTAAGCAGGATTAATGATTGAGATTTATACAGATGGTGCTTCAAGTGGTAATCCTGGTCCCGGTGGCTATGGAGTAATTCTACGTTCTGGAAAACATTACAAGGAACTTTCAGCAGGATATCGCAAAACCACCAATAACAGAATGGAGCTTCTCGCTGTAATTACTGGTTTAGAAAGTATAAAGGTTGTTGGCCAACAAATAATGGTTTATTCCGACTCTAAATATATTATTGATTCTGTCGAAAAAAAGTGGGTTTTTGGCTGGGTAAGAATAGGTTTTAAGGGCAAGAAAAATAAAGATCTTTGGCTTCGATTTTTAGATGTATATAAATTACATCAAGTAAAATTCACATGGGTAAAAGGGCATAATGGCCATCCCGAAAATGAAAGGTGTGATGAATTAGCTGTTCAGGCAGCACAACAAAGAAATCTTTTGGTTGACACTTTTTTTGAAAAAGAAGAGCTAAAACTGAATATTTAATCTAATCCGCCAATAACCCCTGTTTTATACAATAATTCATTTAATTTTTCGTCAGATTGATCTTTAGTGTATTGAGACATTAAAGATTCAGCTTTATGCACCATATTTTCAGACCCAATAAAAATGGCTGAACGTTGATGCAAGGAGTGCACCTCTTTCTCTAAGATTCGATTAAAACCATCAGTAGCGCGACCACCAGCTTGTTCAATTATAAAAGCCATCGGATTACATTCATAAACTAGTCTGAGTTTACCATTAGGCGCACTAGAGGTAGTGGGATAAATAAATATACCCCCTTTTATCATATTTCGATGAATATCCGCTACCATTGAGCCTATGTATCGAGAGGTAAATGGCCTAGAACTTGCGGGATCTTCCACCTGGCAGTATTTTAAATATTTTTTTACACCTTCAGGAAAATGGACATAATTACCCTCATTAATCGAATAGATGGAACCATCTTTTGGAATTCTCATTTTGGGATGTGAAAGGCAAAATTCGCCAATAGAAGGATCCAAGGTAAATCCGTTAACACCTTTACCCGTGGTATAAACGAGCATGGTTGAGGATCCATAGATAACATATCCGGCTGCAACTTGCTCCGTACCCTTTTGCAGTACATCATCTATCGTCGCTCTGCCCGTTAAAGATTTACGTCTATAAATCGAAAAAATAGTCCCAACAGCTACATTAACATCAATATTGGATGATCCATCTAAAGGATCAATAGCCACTATATATTTTGCATCTTTTGAAACTTCACCATCGATATAAACAAACTCATCATTCTCTTCAGAGGCAACAATACAACATTCTCCACCGCTTTGAAGTGCTGATATAAACTGCTCATTAGCAAACACATCTAGTTTTTTTTGAGATTCTCCCTGAATATTCATTGTGCCCGCTTCACCTAAAATATCCATTAATCCGGCTTTATTCACTTCGCGATTTACAATCTTAGAAGCAATTCCAATATCACGTAAAAGACGAGATAATTCACCCTTCGCATAAGGGAATTCACTTTGATTTTCAATTATAAATTGTCCTAATGTTAAAACTCCCTGCATAGTGATTATTTTTAAATTACCGATTACCCAATTCTATAACTTCTAAATCATGTATTTTCTTATCGCTGATATTAAACCGAAGGAGCGTACGGACTTTATGCCAGCCATGCTTGCCAGCTGCTCCCGGATTTAAATGCAAACTTCCTATTTTTTTATCATATATCACCTTCAAAATGTGGGAATGACCAGAAATAAAAATACCTGGAGGGTTGGCATATATTTCTTCTCTTATTCGAGCATCATATCTACCAGGATAACCTCCAATATGAGTCATAAATACAGTCATTTCCTCACATTTAAACCTAATATTTTCTGGATATACGGTACGCAAATCACTTCCATCAATATTCCCATAAACTCCTCTTAGTGGTTTAAAAGAACTTAATTGATCTGCAAGTGCTAAGCTTCCAAAATCACCAGCATGCCAAATTTCATCGCATTTATCAAAATGTTTAAATACAGCATCATCTAAATAACTATGTGTATCTGATATTAAACCTATCTTCATCATATCAATCGTCCTAAAAAATGGTAAAAAAATCTTTTAGAAGGTTTTGGTATTCTGACGAGTAAATACCCTGCGACTCATAGATAACAAATTTATTAAGATTTAGTTCTGTAGGATTTAAACCAATTTTCAATATTTTTCTATGTGGTTTTGAATCATCAAAAGAATGAATATTAATAATCTCATTTAGATGTAAATTAGCATCTGTTATAACTAAGTTTTCGATCAAAATAGATGTTTCAATTGGTAAAATCATTACTAAACATCCATTCAAACTTAATTTTCTAGTTGATTGATTAAGTAAGTTTTCAAAAAAATCTGGAGAGGTATGTCTGGCTATTTCTTTGGTTAAAACTTCAGATTTTAAAGAGTTTATAAAAAATGGTGGATTAGAGATTATCAAGTCATAGCTTTCATTTGTACTCAAAAAGAACTCTTCAATTGATGTATGGATAGATGTTAGTCGATTTGCAAAAGGAGATTCATTAAAATTTGTTCCAGCTCTATTTGCTGCTTTTTCATCAATTTCAACAGCATCAATACCAGCAGTTTCAAATCTTTGGGCTAACATTAATGAAATCAGTCCAGTTCCTGTCCCTATATCAAGAATTCTTTGCGGATTTTTAGCTTGTACAAGAGCTGCAAGAAGAACACCATCCGTATTCACTTTCATTGCACAATCAGATTGATCGACTTTAAACTCTTTAAAATGAAAAATATTATTCATTAGCTTTCGTAAAGTTCAATGGGTAATCCATCAGGATCAACAAAAAAAACAAATCTTTTTCCAGTATGCTCATCAATTCTAATTGTCTCAGTAAAAATACCCTTTAATTTCAATTCGTTTACAGCATCCTGCAAATCATCAACTTCAAAGGCTAAATGTCTTAATCCATGTGCTTCGGGGAAAGATAATCGAGCTGGTGCATCAGGAAACGAGAATAGTTCAATTGAATAATTACCATTCAAAGCCAAATCTAATTTATATGATTGTCTTTCTGATCTATAAACTTCTTGTATGATTTGCAAACCTAAAATTTCAGTATAAAAATGCCTTGATATTTGATAGTTTGAACAAATTATAGCCACATGGTGCACACGTTTTAACTTTATCATTCCAAATTGCTAAAATATTGACTAATTAAATTAATAATAAGCTACGTTTTGCCACAATTTAATAAATATACTAGAAAAATAATCCATTTAAATTTCATTATATTTTTAAAATTGATGCTTAATGAAAAAATATTTAGAGAAAATAATTTAAACGAGCTTAAAATCTTGATCAATTAATATAATTTATTATTATAAATGACAACAAATTCATCAATCTGAAGTAAATTTTCATAAAAATAGTTCAATAAATATTATTTATTTTGAAAAATTAGGTCAATAAATATAATAAATCATTAAAAAACATAAATAATGACCCCAATTATTTATAATTTACATAAAAATTGAAATAAATTATAGAATTTTTATTATTCTTTGTTAAAATATGATTTAATTCTTTTATTTTTATAAAATTAATTACAAAATAAGCTAAAAAATGTCCACTTTAAGATTTCAAGCACTTAATTCAGTACTTTCAAGGTCAATACCTGAAGTAAAAATGCCTTCTTCAAAATTATCTGATTTTTACGGTTGCAATGTTTTCGATCAGAAGAAAATGAAAGATAATTTATCTAAAGAGGCTTTCAATAGCATTGTTGAATCTATTAATTCTGGAACTCCAATTGATCGGGGTATTTCAGAACAAGTAGCTTCTGCTATGAAATCCTGGGCAATGTCAAAAGGTGCAAGCCATTATACCCATTGGTTTCAGCCCCTAACAGGTACCACTGCAGAAAAGCATGATTCTTTTTTTGAACCAGGTTCTGATGGTCAGGGATTAGAAAAATTTTCAGGAGAAGCTCTTTCTCAGCAAGAGCCTGATGCATCAAGTTTCCCTAATGGTGGTATCAGAAGTACCTTTGAGGCAAGAGGTTATACCGCATGGGATCCATCATCTCCAGCATTTATTATTGGTACTACCTTATGTATTCCGACTGTATTTGTATCCTATACAGGTGAAGCATTAGACTATAAAGCTCCTCTTTTGAAGGCAATTAGTTTAATGGATAAAGCAGCTGTTTCTGTCGCGCAATATTTTGACAAAAACATTGATAAGATTAATAGTTCATTAGGTATCGAACAAGAATATTTCTTAGTCGACTTAGCATTATTTAACGCCAGACCAGATTTATATTTAACAGGCAGAGCTCTTTTCGGTCATATGTCTGCTAAAAATCAACAACTCGACGATCATTATTTTGGATCAATACCAGAACGAGTTTTGGCTTATATGCAGGACTTTGAGGCTGAGGCTATAAAACTGGGTATCCCATTAAAAACTCGTCATAATGAGGTAGCACCATCACAATTTGAGTGCGCTCCATTATATGAAGAAATGAATCTTGCTATCGACCATAATTCATTGCTAATGGATTTAATGGACAAAGTAGCTCGTAGACATAATTTTAAAGTGCTTTTACACGAAAAACCTTATGCTGGCATTAATGGTTCAGGAAAGCATAATAACTGGTCGCTGATAACAAATACAGGCAAAAATTTACTTTCACCTGGTAAGACACCTAAAAACAATTTGATGTTCCTTACCTTCTTTGTCAATACAATCAGAGCAGTTTTTGAATATTCAGATTTATTAAGAGCATCTATCGCTTCTGTTAATAATGATCACCGTTTAGGTGCAAACGAAGCACCTCCTGCTATTATTTCAATGTTTTTAGGCTCTCAGTTGAACGATCTATTGGATGAGATCGAATCTTCAAGGGTTACAAATAAGATGAAGCAGGAGCCTTCATTATGGACTAACATCCCTAAAATACCTCAAATTTTATTGGATAATACAGATCGTAACCGTACTTCTCCATTAGCTTTCACGGGTAATAAATTTGAGTTGCGTGCGGTTGGTTCTTCAGCTAATTCAGCAAATCCAATGACCATCCTAAACACAATTGTAGCTAGTCAGTTAAACAAATTCAAAGTTGAAGTTGATAAATTGATTAAGAAGGGAGAGAAAAAGGATGTCGCAATTATGACTGTCATTAAACGTTATATCAAAGAATCAAAAGCTATACGTTTTGAAGGCAATGGTTATAGTGATGAGTGGGCTGAAGAAGCTAAAAAGAGAGGTTTATCTAATATCAAAACCACTCCTAAAGCATTAGATGTTCTATTAGATCCTAAAACAGACAAATTATTTGAAGAAACAGGAATATTTAGTAAACGTGAATCGCATGCACGCCATGAGATACTTTTAGAAAGCTATTTCAAAAAACTTCAAATCGAAGCTAGAGTTATGGGTGATTTAGTTGATAACGTAATAATTCCTACGGCTATTAATTATCAAACAACTTTAATTGAAAATGTTAAAGGTCTAAAAGAAATTGGTTTAAGTGAAGATACTTATGCTGCACAGCTTGAAATCATAAAGAAAATCTCAGGACACGTTAATTTTATTAGAACGGCCAATCTAGAAATGGTTAATGAGCGTAAAAAAGCTAATAATATTGAAGATATAAGAGATAAATCAATTGCTTATGATGAAAAAGTGAAATCTTATTTTGACCCAATTAGATATCATGTAGATAAATTAGAACAATTAGTAGATGATTCTAAATGGCCATTGCCGAAATTCAGAGAATTATTATTCCTTAAATAATAGATTTAAAATTTATTAATAAAATAAGAAAGTCCTCAAAATGGGGACTTTCTTATTTTAGGCTAAGCTAAATTCTACACATTAGAAAAACATATTAAAATACCTGAACTAGCAAATGAAAAGCTAAATTTGCAGAGGCTTTTAATAATTAAGAATACAATTACTATTTTTGAAGGAATGTCAGATCTTAAATACAACCAGCGCGGCGTTTCAGCTGATAAAGAGGATGTGCACAATGCCATCAAAAACATCGATAAAGGAATTTTCCCGAAAGCTTTTTGTAAAATCATACCAGATATATTAGGATCTGATGAGGCTTATTGCAACATAATGCATGCAGATGGTGCAGGCACAAAATCTTCCTTAGCTTATATTTATTGGAAAGAAACAGGCGACATCTCTGTATGGAAAGGAATTGCTCAAGATGCTATCATTATGAACCTTGACGATTTACTATGCGTAGGTGCCACAGATAATATTTTACTTTCTTCCACTATTGGACGAAATAAGAACTTAATACCCGGCGAAGTTATTGCTGAACTTATTAATGGCACAGAAGAAATTTTAGCTGAATTAAGAGAGCTGGGCATAGGAATTTATTCTACAGGTGGCGAAACGGCTGATGTTGGTGACATCGTTAGAACGATAATTGTAGATTCTACTGTTACCTGCAGAATGAAACGTGCCGATATCATTAGTAATGAGAAAATTAGTCCTGGTGATGTTATTGTAGCATTATCATCCTCAGGTAAAGCAAGTTATGAAAGTGAATATAATGGAGGAATGGGTTCCAATGGATTAACCTCTGCAAGACATGATGTTTTTCATAAATACATTGCCGAAAAATACCCAGAGAGCTACGATCCAGCTGTACCTTATGAATTAATTTTTTCAGGAAATAAAAATTTAAAAGATTTAGTTCAAATTCCCGCTACTAAATATAACGAAGAGTTAACTATCACGGCTGGAAAATTAGTATTATCTCCTACCCGGACTTATGCTCCGATTATTAAAAAAATTCTCGATTTACATCGTAAAAATATCCATGGTATTGTTCATTGCAGCGGTGGAGCTCAAACAAAAGTACTTCACTTCATTAATAATCTACACATCATAAAAGATAATATGATGCCTGTCCCACCCCTATTCAATCTTATTCAGAATCAATCTGGGACTGATTGGCGTGAGATGTATAAAGTATTTAATATGGGTCACAGAATGGAATTCTATGTACCTAAAGAAATTGCAGAATCAATTATAGAAATTTCTAAAGGTTTTAATGTGGACGCCCAAATCATTGGCCGAGTTGATAAATTTGAAGGAAAACAAGTAACCATCAGATCGCCATACGGAGAGTTTATTTACCAATAACATATATTACATTCCCGGTAATTATATTACATAAAAAAGCCTTTTTGAATAATCAAAAAGGCTTTTTTATGAATTAAATTATTCTTTATTGAGAACTAATTCATTATCAATTTGTTTTTAGGAACTGGCAATTTGTTTGCTTTAATATCAAGCTCATCAATAATATTCTTTGCACCTCCTAAAACCTCAATACACCAAAGAACAAAACGAATATCAACTGAAATGGTACGCTTATATTGCTTATCAAAAGCGATATCACCACTCATTGCCTCCCAATTTCCATCAAAGGCAATTCCTATTAACTCTCCATTTCCATTTAATACTGGGGAACCTGAATTACCGCCAGTAATATCATTATTACTAATAAATCCTACAGGTAAAGTTCCATTGTCAGCATATTGACCAAAGTTTTTTTGATTATAAGCCTCTAATAATGACTTAGGAAGATCAAACTCATCATCACCTGGTTGATATTTTGCTATCATTCCGTCAATGGTAGTTTTTATATCATAGGTAATACCATCTTTGGGACTGTAATTCTGAATAGTACCATAGCTAATACGCATAGTGGAATTAGCATCAGGATATGTTAAAACCCCTTTATTTTTCTCTAATAGCGCTTTTAAATACAAATTATCCAAACGATTTTTCTCTACTTGAAAATCAGCTAAAACAGTCCCGAAGTTATTTTTAATATATTCCTGTGGAACTAAATTTTTAGCATATTGATAAGCTAAATCACCTTCCAAAACATCTGAACTTGGGTTAAGTAAAAACTGACTTAATTTTTCAGGGTTCACTAGCTTACTATTTTCCCATAAATTATTTGCAAAGCTATTGAAACTTTCAGCGGGACTAGCCTTAGGAAAATCAATTAGAATTTGTGAAATGAATTTAGGGTGCTGAGATTTAGGAACATCCTGATAGAATGATGTTAAAATCTGAGCGAATATTTTCTTATCGGCCATTTCAGAATAGGTATTTTGATAATTATCTACCAATGAATTAAAATTTTGCTTCATTTGAGCTTGAAATGCAGCATCTTCTTTACGAGTATTCATTGCCTTGAGCATACTAGCCACTTGGTTTATATTACGTACAAATGAAGATGCTAATAACCCTTCATTAATATAGGTAATGTGAACAGCAAAAGGCTCATAAGCTTTATAGGCCTTATTATATGAATCCATTAGCTGTGAATTAACTGGAGAAGCAGCAGACCATTGCGTAAATTCAAGTTCTTGTTTTACTTTTTCGTCAGCAATTTTTAAGCGTTTTAATTGCTCTGTCTGACCGATAAAATACTTCCAATAATTAGCAATATTTGCATAAAGAGAAGATAATTTAAGTCTAGTATCTACACTTTTATCCATTTCCTCTTTCCAAGCTTTTAGACGTATATCACGAAGTTTTACCGTGGTAGGGTTTGTTTTTTCTATTGCTAAATTAACACCGTGAGATGTTAAATAACGATCTGTACGTCCAGGAAAACCATAAACCATTGAAAAATCACCGTTTTTAACTCCTTTAATAGAAATTGGTAACGACTTTTTAGGTGTATAAGGCTTATTATTTACAGAGTATGTGGCAGATTTATTAGCTGCATCGGCATAAACACGAAACACTGAAAAATCACCAGTATGACGAGGCCATTCCCAATTATCTGTATCACCACCAAACTTGCCAATTGATTGTTGAGGAGTACCTACTAAGCGAATATCATTGAATCTTTCATAAACAAATAATAGGTATTGATTTGCTTTATAAACATCTCTCACATCGGCTTCATAACTTGTACCAGCAATTGCATCACTTGTAATTTTCTTAGTTACTTCAGCTATTTTAGCAGCCTTATCTTTCTCATTTACTCCAGCAATAGCTGCCATAACTTGAGGAGTAACATCTTCCATACGTACAAGAAATCTTACAAAAAGTCCTTTTATTGGTTTTTCTTCTTGATAGGATTTAGCATAAAAACCATTATCTAAAATATTATTTTCGGGACTAGAGTTAGATGCTATAGCATCATATCCACAGTGATGATTGGTGAAAATCAATCCATTTTTAGAGACAATTTCACCCGTACAAAAACCTCCAAAAGAAACTATTGCATCTTTAATGCTTGCCTTATTTACACTGTAAAGATCTTCAGGAGTTAATTTAAAACCCTGCTTCTTCATTTGTTCATAGTTCTTTCCAATGAGCATTGGAAGCCACATTCCTTCATCGGCTTTAAGAGGTGGGACTAAAAACAATAAAATGGCCATCAGTAATACTGATGTATATTTAAGTCTATTCATAATTATGGTTTATTATATTGGTTATACAAATGTAAGCGCTAGAACGACAATACAAAAAAATAGAAAAAATTGAGCAAAAAAAAACCCGCTTCGTATGGAAGCGGGTTCTTTTTGTAATTATCTACTATTGGAAATTGTAACGGAAACCAAATTGCATATAATAAGTAGATGCAAAAGTTTGAGTAGTTCCAAAAGTTGAGCCTACCGGCTTATTGTTAAATGTATTTAACCAAAACGTTGGCTTTGTTGTTCCACCTGGAGTTAGAGATGAAACGTTTTGAGGTACAAGAATTGCTGAATTTTGTACAAAATCAACGTTACCCCACTTACTATTCAAAAGGTTACCGAAGTTCATAATATCCATAGTGAACTGAAAGTTGTTCTTTGTTTTACCGAAATTTTTGAAAATTTCTTGAGTAAATCTCATATCAACTTGATTTCTCCATGGAAGTTTAGCACCACTACGTTCAGCATACTTACCTTTATTATTTTTTAAATAGTCGTCTTGTTCAATATAAGCAAAGAATAAATCACTTTGTTGCTGCGCTGTATAAGCGATATTACTGGTACCAGCTGATGCAGGACGGTCAGCAAAAGTAATTTCAGATGCATTTTTCGGAATGTAAATCAAATCATTTGTAACTCTATCACGGTTAAAGTCTGTAGAATATGTATATGAAAATCTTCCTTGGTGAGAAGCCTCAAAAAACATAGATATAGAGGTTGCCAAATTCTTAATGTACTCCTTACGGTAGTTAATTGAAGCAATAACACGATGAGGAACATTAAAGTTTGAATAACTTAAACCTGGATTATCACCTGTATTGGCAGTTTGAGTTAAAGACCATGTATTAAATAATTGATCACCGTTTCCATCATATAAAGATCTTTGCTCACTTCTTGTGTATGAAATTTGAGCTGATAAACCTTTATTGAACGACTTATTTAATGTTGCTGTTAAAAACCAAGAATATCCTTGATCTGCATTACCCAAAAGAATTGGGTTAAACTGATTTGTGGCAGTTGAACTAGCTTGTCCAGTACTGGTTAATTTATTAATGAATTTATCAACATCTGCATTGGGATACATCGGACGATTGTCTGGATATCCAGCAACATTTAAAGCCGTTGGATTAACCAAATTGACGTTAAAACCTTTTGCAATATTTAAATCCTTATTGTAAATACCTTCTAAGGTACCAACAACACCCCAAGGTAATTTAGCATCAATAGCTAAACTACTTTTCCATGTTTGTGGGAATCTGAAATTAGGATCCATAGCACTTAAACCTGCAGGAATTGAAGTTCCAGCTGCAGGAGGAGTAGCAGGCAAATATTTTCTAACATCGGTACTAAATGGTCCAGGAGTATTAGCAGTACCATTCCAGTTTTGTGTAAACTGAATCAAACCAGCATCACCAGATTGAGCAACAATCCATACAAATGGAACTTTAGTAGTGAAAACTCCAGTACCACCTCTAACTTGAAGTGAACGATCACCATTAACATCATAATTAAAACCTAATCTTGGCGAAATCATTATTCTTTCCTTTGGCAATACTCCGGTATCAAATTTACTACCTTGAGAGAAGGTTAATGGTGCAACTAAAGGATGTGTTTTAATCTCTGGAACATCAGGATAAGTAGGTAATTCGAAACGAATACCTGCAGTGATGTTTAATTTTTCACCTACGCTAAAATTATCTTGAACATAAGCTGAATATTGTTGAAATTGGAAAGATGGGAAGGCTTGAGCATAACCCGGAGATAATGAATAGGTAATTGCGTAATCATTAGGTTTAGCTCCACTCACGAAATCTTGCCATGAATTAAAACGGTAAGCACCTGTTCCAAAACGCTGGAATCCATTTTTAGTGGTACTAAAGTCGGCTTGAGCACCAACAGTAACCTCGTGGTTACCAAGATTCATTGTAAAGTTATTTGTGAAACTGTAGGTCTTTACATCTCTTAAGTTACCAAAGGTAAATGGCTCATATCCGAATGAAGTAAAAGCTGTACCATCTTTCATGATATCAACAAATGGGAAAACATCACTTTCAGAACCTCTAGGGTCATTTTGATGAGTGTAACTTCCTCTTAATGTATTTGAAAACTTAGACCCAAAACTAGAGGTTAATTCAGCCGCTAATGAGTACTGATTAGCTTCTTGAGTATAGTTTGAATTGCTAAAATGTAAGTGACCTGGATTTGCACGGCCACCTTGGTTAGGGAAATTATATCCAGTACCACCTGTTGATCCACTAATAAAGAATGGAGTGCTGCTTTCTACTTGATTATAACGAATATTAAATCTATGGTCCTTATTTATGTTCCAGTCTAAACGAGCCAAAAACTTATAATTATTACTCTTATTAGGATATCCTTGGTAATTTCCAGGATTATAACCATAAGTATTAATTAAATAATTCTTAATCATATCCAACTCGCTCGCTAAAGGACGAGCAATATTAGGATTTGAACCAAATGGCGCCTCTGAAGTTGCAGCTACCCTATTTTGTCCTGGTCTTACTTGATCTGTACGATCAATGTTTGCGAAGAAAAATAGTTTGTTTTTGATGATTGGGCCACCTAAACTCAGTGCAAACTGAGTCTCATTAAATGGAAGATTAATAATTTTATTGCCTCCAACTTGATCACCTTGCTGACTTTGATTACGCATGCCAAAGAAAGCATTACCAAAGAAATCGTTTCTTCCTGAACGAGTTACTGCGTTAATAGCACTACCTACGAAACCAGACATTCTAACATCGTAAGGAGCAACATTCACAGAAACCTCTTCAATTGCATCAATTGAAATTGGAGAACCACCAGCAGGTAAATTACTACCAATACCAAATTGATTGTTAAAGTCTGAACCATCCACAGTAAAGTTATTCTGACGGTAATTACCACCACCTATTGAAGCACCATTTGCTTGTGGAGTAAATTTAGTCAAATCGTTCACACTTCTACTTACAGTAGGAACATTTTGAATTTGTTGACGACCAATGTTCGTAGTTGCACCTGTTCTATTTGCATTTAGAACAGAATTAGGATCTTGTGCAGTAATCACAACTTCTTGAAGTTGGTTTCCTGACTCCTTGAGAATAATGTTTAATACAAAAGGTTCACCTAATTTAAGCATAACATTACTAAAGGACTCCGCTTGGTATCCAACGTAAGTTACCTGAATAAGGTAAGGACCACCAACACGCATGTTAGGGATGTTAAATCTTCCATCAACGCCAGAGGATGAACCGTAAACAGTCCCAGTTGGCTGATGTGTAGCCTTAATTGTTGCACCAATAAGTGATTCCTTTGAATCACGGATAGTACCCGATAAACTACTTGTAGTTACCTGTGCTGATGCATCAAACACAAAGGATAACACTACAAGTGTTAGGAGTAGAATTTTCTTCATAAAGTTGATTTTAAATGGTTGGTTATTTTAATCGCCGCAAATATACAGACCTTTTATCAATCAGAACAATTTCAATGTTAAGTAATTATTAAATATTCCGAATAGTTATCGACATTTTAATCTTTTCAACATTTATAATAAGAGTATACAAATATTTTTAAGCCCTTGAGTATTTTATTAGATTTGCATTAATTTTCAATTGTACTACAATTATTATATATGAATTACGACATCATTATT
>NZ_JBIIPN010000097.1:0-10215 GCF_044342615.1 Daejeonella sp.
TTGCAAAATATATCGCGACAAATCTCATAAAATCAGCCTTGGCAATATTAATATTGAACGCGACTGGGGCTGGGCTCCTGATTATGTTGAGGCCATGTGGCTTATGATGCAAAAAGATCAACCTCAGGATTATATTATTGCCACAGGAAAAAGCCATACCCTTAAAGAGTTCATAGATATTACTTTTAAAGCTTTAGACCTTGATTGGGAAAATCATGTGGTCATAGATGAAGTACTTAGAAGACCAACTGATCTTCAAATAGGTAGAGCCGACCCAAGTAAGGCAAATGATGAATTACAATGGAAGGCAAAACTAGGGCTTAATGAAATCATTGAGAATATGATTGAGTATGAATTAAATTATTCAAACTATTCAAGTCCGAATTCCTTTTTGTAATTTAGAAAGATTCAGTTCTTTTAGGTTATTTATAAAATAAATGAAAAATGGAGGCTCATCAATTCAAACTCCATTTCAAAATGATATGAAACCAGAAACTTCATTTTTACAACGATATAAATTCATCCTTGAACGGTTTCCTTCTGAGTGGGCAAGCGCCGATATAATCTCCACCCTTTTTAGGCTTTCTTTTTTTATGATGCGTGGAATGTTCCAGCGATTATTCTTCAAAAAATCTAGTGGCTGGGTTATGGTTGGGAAAGGTGCATCAATTCGATATGCACGACATTTAAGTGCTGGCAGAGATTTTATTGTTGAAGATTATGCCGAAGTAAATTGCATGACCTATCGAGGTATTGTAGTTGGCGATCGGGTAACTATTGGTAAACATGCAATTATCAGACCTACAAATATTTATGGTTCGGCAATTGGTGAGGGACTAAAAATTGGGAATAATTCTAGCATTGGCCCCTATTCCTATATTGGTTGTTCTGGGTATATCGAAATTGGAGATAATGTTATGATGTCGCCTCGAGTAAGTATTTATGCCGAAAATCATCTATTTGACCACCCCGACTTAACGATAAAAGAGCAAGGCGTTAAAAGAGAATTTGTAAAAATTGAAGATGACTGCTGGATTGCCGCAAATACCGTGATTTTGGCGGGTGTTACTATTGGCCGTGGATCAGTTATTGCCGCAGGTAGTGTAGTAACCAAGGATGTCCCACCTTACAGCATTGTAGGAGGTGTTCCAGCGAAAGTAATCAAGAATCGTAAATAAAGAATGAACTTGTTTGTAAGCAAATGGATTTTATTAAAACCCGAATCTTCTAATTATGTGTGGTATAATCGGGGTAATATCTAAAAAAAACAATCCAGGCTTAATCTCCCAATATATTGAACCAATTGGAAGAGCACTCGAGCAAATGGAATACCGTGGGCCCGACAATAAAGGAATATGGTCGGAAAATGAAATCTGCTTTGGGCACCGAAGATTAGCAATTATTGACCTTTCAACTGCTGGAAATCAGCCATTCAAAAGCTCCAACAATCGTTTTGTTATCGTTTTTAATGGCGAAATTTATAATTATCAAGAACTTAGAGCATCACTACAAAATCTAGGATATTCTTTCAAAACAAATACCGATACAGAAGTAATTTTAGCAGCTTATTCCCAATATGGACAAGATTTTTGTACCTATTTAAGAGGAATGTTTGCCTTAGTAATTTATGATTCTTTAACAAATGAAATAGTTTTTGCACGCGACAGAATTGGCAAAAAGCCCTTATTCCTTTTTGAAAATGATGAAGTCCTTATTTTCTCCTCTGAAATCAAATTTTTTCACGCTTTTAGCGATATTAACCTTGAAATAAATGAAGAAAGTCTTCATGACTTTTTATCTCTTCAATACATTCCTGGGCCTCAAACTATATATAAAAATGTATCTCAAGTTAAACCCGGAGAAATCATTACTTACCAACAAAAAAGTAAACAAAAGAAAGCAAATACGTATTGGAACTTGTTCGATCATGTAGGAAAAAGAAAGCAATTCCCTGATTTAGAGGAGGTTGATCATCTCATCGAAAAGAGTATCAAATACAGACTTATTGCAAATGTTGATATTGGTCTATTACTTAGTGGTGGCATTGATTCATCCTTATTGGCCTGCTACATGCAACAACTTGCAGGCAAAAAGGTAAAAGCTTTCAATGTTGGATTCGCAGATGAATCGATTGATGAATCAAAATACGCCAAACAAGTTAGTGATGCACTCGATATTGATTTAATTAGTCTTAATCTGGAAGAAATAAGCAGTGATGTTTTTTCTAAATCGGTATTTCATGCCGACCAACCATTCGGTGATTCGGCAATGATTCCTACCTACCTCATATCCAAATCAATAGGTAAACATGTAAAAGTTGTTTTATCTGGTGAGGGTGCCGACGAACTTTTTCATGGTTATGAACATTACGGATATGAAAAATATTACTACGGACTCGGTAAACTGCCTTTTGAAGGCGCAGAAATGCTTTTTAATGTAATTTCAAATCTTGGAGTTCATAAATTCGATAAAATCAAAAACAAACTAAAAAGTATTAATTCGTTTAAACGAGATACTGGTACATCGCGCTGGACCTCCATTATGAGTCCGGAGCTAAGTCAACAATTTTTAAGCCCAAACAAGAAGTCCAATAACAGTTATGAAACACAATTTCATAGCTTTTTACAAGAATTTAATACCAAAGCAGGCAAACTTGAGTCGAGCCTAATGCTTGATCTACTTACCTGGCTGCCGGACGATTTATTGGTTAAAACAGACCGAATGATGATGGCCTGCAGTGTAGAAGCACGTACTCCTTTTTTAGATCATGAGCTTGTTGAAGCAGTAATTGCTTCTTCCAAACACTTTAATTCGGAGCTGTTTCAATCTAAAAACTATTTAAGACAACTCTTGAAGAGGAAACTTCCTTCAGCAATTGCAGAATCGATTTCTACACGACCAAAGCACGGTTTTTTAACGCCAAATGAAAAATGGTTAAATTCAAGTCTTTCAGAAATCGCTTCTTATTTATTTTCAAGTGAAAATTTAAAGAATAATCCTTACCTAAATAGTGAAAAGATTACACAACTTTGGGCAGATTATAACATGCAAAAAACTGGCACCAATAATCGATTAGTTTGGAACTTATTTTGCTTTTTAGAATGGTATAGGCAACATGAGACTAAATTTGGATTTAATTAATGAAGAGAAATATCCTTTTAGTTGGGCATAGTGGAGATATGTACGGCGCCAGCCGCTCTCTTCTGAAATTGACGAAAATTCTCAATGAAAATCATAATCTATATGTTTTAATACCAGAAGAAGGAGAGCTTTACAAAAATTTAATTCAGAGTATCCCTTCAGATAGAATATTAGTTTATCAAGACCTCTACATTTTTACAAGAAAGTCGTTTAAATTAAAATTCTTTTTAAGCACCATTTTAGCCTTTTTTAAGAACATCATCTATTTGGGTAAAGTCATCAAAAAATATCAAATTGAAGTTGTGCACACCAATTCCGGGGTAGTTCCTGCCCCTGCCCTAGCAACAAAGCTTAAAGGCAAAAAACACATTTGGCATATTCGAGAATGGTTCGGCGACTTTAAACAATTTTGGCCGCTCTATTCTGCTTATATGACGGCTCTTTCAGACAAGGTAGTGTGTGTTTCTAAGGCAATGGCGGTCCAATTTGGAAATTCTAAAAATGTGATATCAATTTACAATGGCTTTGAAATTCCAAAAGTCTCAGAAACCAATACAAGCTCTAGCGAATTACAACAAAAATTAAAAAATGCAGACCTCATTGTTGGTTGTACTTCAAGAATTCGTTTAATCAGAAAAGGACAAGAATACCTCATTGAAGCCATAGGCTTATTAAGCCAGAAAACAGGTAAAAATATTCAAGCAATATTAATCGGAGATTTTGTGCCGGGCTATGAATCACAACAAGAAGATTTCAAGAAATTAATAGAGAAATATAAACTTGAAGATCGAATTCATTTCTTAGGACATTTAAACGATCCACTTCCATTTTATAAATCATTTGATGTGTTTGTATTGCCCTCAGGAGAACCCGAACCATTTGGTGGCGTAATTATGGAAGCCATGAGTATGGGTTTGCCTGTAATTGGATCTAATTTAGGAGGTACCGCCGAACAAATTGAGGATGCTTGGAATGGCTTTTTATTTGAAAATAAGAGTCCGAATGATCTTTCCGAAAAACTTGAATTCTTCCTAAATAATAAAGATCAGATTCAAGTATTTGGATTAAGATCCACTGATAGATTAGAGAGCAATTTCAACTTAGAAATTCACAAAGAAAAAATATTAGCTCTTTATCAAGAAGTTTAAAACCCAAATTTCATTGATCAATGAAATGATTTGATCTGCACTTCAAATTCTGTAAATTATTTAATATTTTTGAAGAATTGATTGATATTAAATTAATCTCATGTTAAAAATCTTGAATATTTTATTCCATTCATGATTTAAACCAAAACCACATTAAACCAATAAATAATCAAATGAAAGTAGCTATTATTGGTACACGCGGCTATCCTTATGTTTATGGAGGTTTTGAAACATTTGCTAAAGAGTTAAGTGAGCGTTTAGTCAAAAATGGGGTGGAAGTACATATTTATTGTCAAAAAAATCTTTTCGATGAGCGTCCACCAATTGTTAATGGCATTCACCTGCACTATATCCCAACCATACAAACTAAATCATTAAACCAAATTGTTCACTCCTTTTTATCCATTATCCACGCCACTTTTAGCACCGTAAACGTAATTCTTGTGGTTAACCTTGCTGCTGGTCCGATGGGTTGGATTCCAAAATTAACGGGCAAAAAGACGATGATGAATGTAGATGGATTGGAATGGCTAAGACCAAAATGGAAAGGATTAGGATCAAGGTATTTTCGCTTTGCAGCGCGATTGGCAACAAAATTATATGACCTCATTATTACCGATGCAGAGGCCATGCGAGATGTTTATTTAGAGGAATTTAATAAAGATTCAACAGTTATCGCCTACGGAGCCCCAAGCTATAAAAAAGCAGACGCCTCCCTTCTCAAGCGTTTTAATATACTTGAGAACGACTATTATCTCATTGTAGGGCGTTTAATCCCCGATAATAATGCTGATTTGATTATTAAAGCATATTTAGAATCTAACTCTCAAAAAAAACTAGTTGTAGTTGGTGACGTGCCCTATAAAGATGTTTATGCAGAATCTTTAAAGAAAAATGCAGGCCATAAGGTTAATTTTATTGGCTATGTTCGAGATAATGAGGAACTTATGGCCTTATATCAAAACTGTTTTACTTATATTCATGGACATAAATTTGGTGGGACAAACCCTGCAATGCTAAAAGCCATGTCTAATAACTGTTCAATACTTGCTTTAAATACAAAATTTAATAAAGAAATGCTAAAAAATGGTGAACTTGGTCTATTCTTTGATGAGGATACAAAATCATTAAACTACGCTTTTAATTTACTTGAAAGTAAACCAGAATTGGTGCATAAACTTAAAATTGAAGTTGCCTCTGGATTAACTAATAAATACAACTGGGATTCTGTTACAACAGCTTATCAGTTAGCAATGAATAATATTACTAATAAAACGCGAGCATAATTCTCCATGACGAGACCTTATTTTCTTTATAACGGATTTAAACATTTAATTGATACCCCTCTACTCATACTGTCTTTTTTGATAGCGGATTATTTTAGCTATGGAGTCCTAACCAACAGTCAAGATTCTTTAGTTTTCATAATAATTTCAATGATTTCTTGGTATACAGCAGCTACGGTTTCAGGTTTATCAAAAGATCTTAGATCAAATAGATTCGCAGAAGAAATAATTTACATTTTAGTAACCATAATCCTCTTTGCCATAGTATTAACATCTTTTCTATTTTTCTTTAGAAATACAATTGTATTAAACAATAACTTCTTATTAATCTACTTGCCCATACTCTTTTCCCTATCAATTCTATTTAGATATATATTTAGAAAGTATTTACATAGTGTTTTTTATAGTGGTAGATTGCAAGAACAAATCATATTAGTCGGCTCGACACCTTCAGCAAAAGATTTTTATGATACCATAAACCTTCATACTTATTATGGCTATAAATGTATAGGATTTATTGATGATGAAAATACAAAACTCAATGGCTCCAAATACCTCGGAAAAATAAGTGATTTAAATACCATACTCAGCGAAACAGAAGTTGATGAAGTAATTATTGCACTTCCCAACTCAAAGCATGAACAAATAAGTGCCTGTATAGAAACCTGTGACTATCATGCCAAAAGAGTTAGAATTATCCCCGATCTTTATCTTTATGCTTCGAGTAATATTAGAATCAACACAATAGGCCTTTTACCAGTAATTAATTTTCGATCATTACCTCAAGATAGATGGGGTAATAAATTACTCAAGCGCCTTTTTGATGTTATTTTTTCTTTATTCTATTTCATCCTAATCGGAATTTGGATAATGCCAATTTTTGCATTATTAATCAAGTTAACATCCAAAGGACCCATTTTTTTTAAACAAGAACGTTGGGGCTTAAATAATAGCAAAATTATTTGCTATAAATTTAGAACAATGTACCATGGGAGTCCGGAAAGTGATGAAAATGGCGACTTTTTACAAGCTACCAAAAACGATAGCCGAATCACCCCTCTAGGGAAAATTTTTAGAGAATTAAACATCGATGAACTCCCACAATTTTGGAATGTTCTTAAAGGTGATATGTCTGTTGTTGGACCCAGACCACATGTAACCCCACTAAATATATCGTCCATTCAAAATGTAGATAAATATATGCTCCGACACTTGGTAAAACCAGGAATTACTGGGTGGGCACAAGTTAATGGATGCAGAGGGGAGACCTCAGCTCCAGGCTCTATGCAAAAGAGAGTTAATTATGATCTTTATTATATCCATAGCTGGACATTTTGGCTTGACTGTCAAATTATATTGCAAACTATCATTCTGACTATAAAAGGAGATCAAAATGCTTATTAACACTAAAAAGCAATTATTTTTTATCTTTTTTCTATTAGTTTCTCTGATAGTAACTACCAATACTGAACTAAATGCTCAAGTTGTTTGGGAAAACCCCAAACATCCAATTCATGATTTCCTATCCCGTCAAGCACAAAAAGGATATATTGAACTTTCTGATTTTATTCTGCCACTAAGCAGAAAAAATATTTCCCAAAGCCTCTCCATTCTTAGAGATTCTTCACACAAATTCACTACCACCGAAAAAAAGGAACTCGCTTTTTATGAGCAAGAATTTTCAGAATTTAGCCCTGAAATAAAAGAGCAGACAAACTTTTTTAAAAAAGATGCCAATAATAGATGGGGAATGCTATCCATAAAAAAAAATGATTTTTTGCTAAGGGCTGATGCTGTTTTTGGATTAGAAACAACACAGGGACTAGAAAAGAACATAATCAAACAAAGCAACGGACTCAAATTTTGGGGACATGCGGGAAAAAACTTCTCCTTCCAAACCTATTTTACTGATAATACCGAAAATGGAACTGGCATCGACACCCTCAAACAATTCAATAATGAAGGTGGAATAGTTAAGACTGAAAATGTCGATAAAAACCCTAAAATCCTTAACTACACCAAGTTTAGAGGGAATATTAGCTATGCTTGGCAAAATGGTTCAATTAGTATCGGACATGATAATTTATTATGGGGCTATGGAGAAAGTGGCAGGATAGTAATGTCGGATAAGGCGCCAGCTTACCCCTTTATACGACTAGATTATCAACCTTTAAAATGGCTTAAATTTCATTATGCACATGCATGGCTACAATCTGCAATTATTGATTCAAACCGCACATACGGCAAAGGAAACGACATTTATGGGACTGAACGAGAACTATTTGTCCATAAATTTATGGCCACACATAGCTTAAATTTTTTCCCAACAAAAGGCTTATCTTTAAGTATCGGTGAATCTATAATTTACAGTGATCGAATTGATGCAGGTTACTTCATTCCGCTCATGTTCTTTAAGGCTTACGACCAATATTCTAGCCGTTATCGGATAAATTCAGGCTCCAATGGCCAGTTCTTCTTGCAAGCATCATCAAGAAATCATATCAAAAATACGCATCTATATTCTAGTTTGTTTATCGATGAAATTAGAATGTCAGAAGCATTTAATAGCAGAAAAAGCAGAAATCAAATCGGCTTTAATTTTGGTGCATCAATAACAGATCTTATTCTTCCTTACCTCACTTTGGGCACAGAATATGCAAGAATCAACCCATTTGTATACCAAAATTTAGTCCCAGCACAAAATTATACCAATCAGAATTATAGCCTTGGCGACTGGATAGGCCAGAATGCAGATCGATTTACCCTATGGTTCAAGTATAATCCTATCGCCCGTTTAAGTACTCGGGTACAATATGATTATATCCGTAAAGGCGAAAATGGAAGCCTTGAAGATCAATATTATGCCGAGCCTCAGCCAAAATTCCTTGCCAATAATTACGTTCCTCAAAAACAATTACTAGTTGAAGCGAAATTTCAATTATTGAATGAACTTAATGTAAGAGCCACTTATTTTAAACAAGCAGGCATTATTCGCCCAAATCTACAACCCAGGGCTATCCCTAACGAATTCAGATTTGGAATATCATACGGCTTTTAAAACTATTTTTTGTTATTAATTGCTAAATTTAAGCAAGAGTGCTTATTGTATTAAATATTTATATTTGTAATATTTCTATAATTTTATCTAAGTCTGCATGAGAATCAAAGCTCTAATCATTATACTATTAACAGGTCTAATCTTTTCCTTTCAACAAGGTTTAGCGCAAAATATATCGCTCGATAAACTACAAGCTATTAAAGTAAACCAGCTCTCAGATTCTCAAATTACAGAGGCATGGAAAAAAATAGAAGACCTTGGATTAACTGAAAAAGACGCCTACAAACTTTTGGAGCAAAAAGGCATGGATCCAATAGAAATTAATCTTTTTAAAGAAAGAATTAATGTGCTTGGGCTCAATAAAGGTGGCGTTAAAATCTCTGAAATAAACAAAAAAGACGATATTGACTTTAGCAGAGACACCTTAAATGTCGTTAAAAAACCAATTGCTATCCCTCCTGTAAATACAGGTCAGTTTTCTGATTTAAGCATTTTTGGATCCGATTTCTTTAATCAATCAAACATCAAATTTGATCCCGACTTTAATGTTGCTACCCCAAAAGGCTATATTCTTGGCGCAGGGGATGAATTAATCATCTTACTTACCGGACTCAATGAAAGTAGCGTACGGACAAAAATTAGTCCCGAGGGCAGACTTCAAATTCCCTATGCTGGCATAGTATATTTAAATGGTTTTACTATTGAGCAAGCAACATCAATCATAAAAAAGAAAATGGCTACCGTCTATCCCGCATTAAATAGCGGACAAAGTCAGGTGAGTATAAATTTAGGAAACCCAAGAACAATAAAAGTTACACTTGTAGGTGAGGTTAAAACACCAGGTTCTTATACAATTTCTTCCTTAGCAACACTTTTTAATGTTCTTTATCATTCAGGCGGACCAGCAATGAATGGCTCCCTAAGAAATATCGAACTTATTAGAAATAACAAAATTTATAAAACTGTCGATTTTTATACTTTTTTACAAAAAGGCCTAATGGAAGGCAACATACGCCTTGAAGATCAAGACGTTATCAATTTTCCTGTTTACAAAAAGAGAGTAGCCATTAAAGGCGAGGTAAAAAGACCAGCAATTTATGAGCTAAAATCTGAAGAGCATTTGGATGAATTAATCCAATATGCAGGTGGCTTTACAGATATAGCCTATAAAAGCATCGCTAAAATTGATCAAATCAATGAAAAGGAAAGAGAAGTAAAAGATGTTCCAGCCAATTTGTTCAGCAATTTTGTACCTAAAAATGGAGATATCATACACATTGGCTCAATTCAAAATAGATATGCAAACCGAGTTAATTTACAAGGAGCAGTAAACCGACCAGGAACTTATGAGCTAAGTGCCGGCTTTAGCCTTTCAGCACTCATAAAAAAGGCAGAAGGTTTAACAGAAGACGCCTATTTAGAAAGTGCCTACATCAAAAGAACACTCCCTAACCTAGATAAAGAACTTATTTCCTTCAAACCTTCTGAAATTGTTAAAGGCCTAAAAGATATTCCCTTGCTCAGAGAAGATTCTATTGTTATTCAAAGCATATCTGAATTCATAAGCGATCAATACGTAGTT
>NZ_JBIIPN010000210.1:0-3056 GCF_044342615.1 Daejeonella sp.
CATCAGCTATATATGTTGAAGATAATTTAGAGAATTCATCAACCAAAATAAATAAGGTTTTCTCATCATCAATTTTCCATAAGCGATGTTCTGTATTTTCTTTATTGAAAGTTATATCTGCCTGATTTTCAGTGACATTAGATATAATAACATCAATTGCTAATATAGGTTTATAAGTAATTAAAACAGGATTTGCATCAATACCTGTTTGCTGAATATAATCAATTAGAGATTGCTCGCGCGCAGCATTAGTTAATTCATGTTTCTTAACAACATTATTCAGATAATCATCAATTGAGGTAACGGTCCATATTCCAGTTTGAATATTTCCTTCACGACTTACTTGATAAATATAAATCGAAGGTTTTTCATCCTGAATAAAGATGCCTTTATCTAGAAAATCCTCGAAATTCTCATTGATTTTTTTGAAAGCAAGCTCATTTTTAGAACCCATTAAGAAAATGTTATCCAATTTAGGAACAAGCATATTCACGTATGAATATGGATTTTCTTGTCGGATAAGCTTGGCTTCAGAAATACTTAAATTCTCAAGGTTTACAACTACCTTTTCAACACTTGATTGGCTGGGATGAATTCCTTTAAATGGTTTAATTTTAGGCATTTGTATTTTATTATGCTTAATCAAACCATTAAAAGAGGTTTAAATAAGCTTTTACTTTTTAAAAAAATCAATAATTAAACTAGCTAATTCAGTACCAATTCTTTCTTGAGCCTCATTAGTTGATGCACCAATATGAGGAGTTAAGCTAACATTGGGATGTGAAAGTAGATCTTGGCGTGGATTAGGCTCATTGTCAAAAACGTCAAGTCCTGCGAAACCAACTTTACCAGAATTTAATGCTTCTAATAAAGCATCTTCATCAATTGTACCTCCACGAGAACAATTAACTACCCCTACGCCATCCTTCATCATGGCAAATTCAGCTTTCCCTAAAACAGGTTTATCAGCGAATGGAACGTGTAAACTTATAAAATCAGACTCTTTAATTAATTGTTCAATGCTTAAGGCATTTACCGGGCAGTTAACACGAACATTACCACCTAACGTTAATTCGAGCTCCTTTGGGATTTCAAACAGGTCGTAGGCAAGAACATCCATACCTAAACCTAGTGCTACCTTAGCTGTTTCACGTCCAATTCTTCCGAAACCAATAATTCCGATTTTCTTACCACGAAGTTCAATACCTTTTGCATAGGCCTTCTTAAGATCATTGAATTTTGAATGACCTTCAATAGGCATTTTACGGTTAGCATCTTGTAAAAAACGAATTCCCGTGAAAAGGTGAGCAAAAACTAATTCAGCGACAGATAATGAAGATGCTGCAGGAGTATTTACAACCGCAAGGCCTTTTTCTCTAGCATAATCAACATCTATATTATCCATGCCCACACCACCACGCCCTATTAATTTAATATTGGGACAAGCATCAATCAGTTCTTTCCTAACCTTTGTTGCACTACGTACCGTAATGGCATCATAGTTTTTTAAACCTTCTGAAAGTTCAGCTTGTGGAATATGGCTGGTATCGACTTGGAAACCTGCTTTTTCTAATAAATCTTTACCGATTGGATCAATGCCATCATTTGCCAGTATACGAATCATAAATTATTGATTTTTGATGCTATAATTATTAATATTTTAAAATAAACAGAAATGAATTATACTGCCCATCAGCATAAAATCAAGCAATTTTTAACGATGCTTTTCAGCAAATTCCTGCATTGCATCAATTAAAGCATGAACACTTGTAATTGGTAATGCATTATACATTGATGCACGGAAACCACCAACGCTTCTATGACCTTTAATACCGATGATACCACGATCTTCAACAAATTTCAAGAATGGCTTTTCAAGTTCGGAATTCTCCATAACAAAGCAAACATTCATTCTAGAACGATCTTCCATACTACAAGTTCCTTTGAATAGAGGATTTCGATCAATTTCTCTATAAAGAGCTTCTGCCTTAGCTATATTTTCTTTTTCAATTTCGGCAACACCACCTTTAGATTTTAACCAGCGAAGGTTTAGCATAGCTACGTAAATTGAAAAAACAGGTGGAGTATTGTACATTGATCCACCTTCAATTTGAACATTATAATCAAGCATTGAAGGTATTTTACGATCAATCTTGCCTAAAATTTCATCTTTAAGGATGGCAAGAGTTAAACCTGCGGGGCCCATATTTTTTTGAGCACCGGCATAAATTAATCCAAATTTAGAAACATCAATAACGCGACTAAAAATATCGGAAGACATATCACAAACAACTGGGACACTAGTTTCAGGGACAGACATTAATTCGGTTCCGTAAATGGTATTATTGGAGGTATAGTGAAAATATGCTGAATCTTTTGGAATTTCAAAATCCTTTGGAATGAAGGAAAAATTATCTTCTTTTGACGATGCTACAACATTAACATTACCAAAAAGCTTAGCCTCTTTTAATGCTTTGGTTGCCCAAACACCTGTATTTAAATAAGCTGCAGTTTGATCTTCAGCAAGTAAATTCATTGGGACCATAGAAAATTGTAAGCTTGCCCCTCCTTGTAGTAAAACAACAGAATAGCCTTCTGGAACATTTAAAAGCTCTTTTACTAAACGTACTGTCTCATCAACAACCGCTTCAAATTCAGGTGTACGATGAGAAATCTCTAGAATTGAAAGACCAGTACCATTAAATTCAAGAACTGCTTGTGAAGCTTGTTTAAAAACCTCTTGAGGTAAAATACAGGGGCCTGCACCAAAGTTATGTGTCATAATAAAAAATTTATTTACAAAAATAACAGAATTTTTGAAGAGATGTTAGCTTTTTAAGCCTTATTAACATAAGATGACAAATGTGTTATCTGTTTTTAATGCTTGCGATTAAACGCAAGTTAAACATCCTAGCACTTAAATAGTTAGGAACGGCATATTGCCTTTCATTTTTATCATTTAACCAAAGGTAGCTGGTAGTATTTTTAAAATTAAAAAGATTGAAAAGCTCGGTGTGGAGGCTTAATGATTGAAAATATTTTTTAATTAATATTGA
>NZ_JBIIPN010000015.1:0-31852 GCF_044342615.1 Daejeonella sp.
TGTTGGATTTTAGTTCCTTCTGCGTCTTTCGCCGCTGCCGCCTTCACGACGTCCGCCAGTGCCTGCACTTGAACTTCCGCTACGATCTTCACGGCGCTTCCCTGAAAAATCACGGAAACCACCACCACTGCCACCTTCGCGTCCACCTTCACGACGACCGCCGCCACTTCCGCCACGGTAACCACCGCCACTTCCGCCTTCACGACGTCCACCACCACTTCCACCACGGTAACCACCGCCGCTTCCACGATATGAACCTCCACGATCACCACCGCCGCCACCTTCACGGTCGCCAGCTAATTCAATTCTTACATCTCTACCCTGGAAATCAACAGATTTAAATCCTTCAATTACCTGATTTACAGCAGATTCCTCAACTTCAAAGAAAGTAAATACCCCCTTAAGGTCGATTTTCCCTACACTCTTTCCGCTGATTTTAGTATTGTTGCAGATAAATCCTAACATGTCTCCACGAGTGAAATCATCAACTGATCCTAGATTCATGAATAGGCGGGTATAACCCGGACTAGTACTTGATTTGAAAGCACGATCACCACGCTCTGGACGATCACCACGCTCAAATCCGCGGTCGTCACCTGAAATATTTAAATCTGGTGATTTTGAATAATATTCAAGGAAACGATTGAATTCTAATGAAGCAAATCTTTTAATGATTGTTTCTTTATCCATGTCCTTAAACTCATCCATGATACGCGGAATGTATTGCTCAATCTGCTCCTCATTCACTTCAACATTGTGAACCTTATGAATCATCGCAAATAATTGCTTTTCACAAACATCAAATCCACTTGGAATCTCAGCTTTTGTGAATTGCTTACCAATGGTGCGCTCAATATGACGAATCTTACCTAATTCTTTCGAATTTATAATGGCAATTGAAATACCTGTTTTTCCTGCACGACCAGTACGGCCACTTCGGTGAGTATAATTTTCAATTTCATCTGGTAATGAATAGTTAATAACGTGAGTTACATCATTTACGTCGATACCTCTGGCAGCAACATCTGTTGCAATTAATAATTGAAGACTACGATCACGGTAGCGCTTCATAACTTTATCACGCTGCTGCTGCGATAAATCACCATGCAATGCATCAGCATTATAGCCGTCTTTCATTAGTGATTCTGCAATTTCTTGAGTCTCAATCTTAGTACGACAGAAAACTATACCGAAAATTTCGGGATTGAAATCTACAATTCGCTTAAAAGCGGCATATTTATCGCGCGCCTTAACTATGTAATATTCATGTTCGATGTTAACATTCCCGGTATTTTTGGTACCCATGGTCAGCTCGAACGGATCTGTCATGTATTTTTTTGCAATTCTGCGGACTTCAGATGGCATAGTTGCCGAGAATAACCAAGTTTTTTTATCATCCGGAGTGGTTGATAAAATACTGTCGATGTCTTCTTGGAAGCCCATGTTTAACATCTCATCGGCTTCGTCAAGAACAACGTATTGTACCTGACTGAAATCAATCGCCTTACGATTAATAATGTCAAGCATACGGCCTGGAGTGGCTACAACAATCTGAACGCCACGTTTAATTTGGCGTAACTGATCTGAAATGTTTGCACCGCCATAAACAGCAACAACGTTAACGTTCTTCATGTTTTTGGCGTAATTTTTAATGTCGCTTGTGATCTGTAAACAGAGTTCACGTGTTGGACAAAGAATTAACGCTTGTGGATAATTTTCTTCAAAATCCAATAATTCTAATAGGGGGAGGCCAAAGGATGCGGTTTTACCGGTTCCTGTTTGAGCTAATCCGACAAAATCGTTGCTGCCTGAAAGTAATACCGGGATAGCTTGTTCCTGGATTGGTGTGGGATTTTCGAATCCCAGTTCAGTGATGGCATTAACAATATCATGACGGATACCCAAGGTACTAAATGGGTTCATGATAATTTATAAGTGCTCTCAGCCTTATTGCTGAAAGCGCCGCAAAGATACGGTTTTTTAATGAAACTATCAATATATCCCTTATTTATTGAATTTGCATCGTAAATGTTTTAAATGCTCGCCTAGCCTATCTCACTATGTTTATCTTTTGTTTTAAAATCATTTAAAAATATTGGGATTTCTTTTTCCGCCTGACTAATGCATCAATTATCGTTAAATTACCTACCGAATTAATTGTATGTGTTCCAATAATATCTTTTTCCCATTCTGGTAAAATAGAATCCACTAATTTTTCCTCATAACTGCTTTCTGTCATTTCAATCACTTGGTTAATTGCTATGCCATAACCATAACACTTTAAACCGTTTTGTGCTGGTCTGTAGATTTTATCTTTGTATCTAAATATTTTCCCAGCTGGCCTCGATCGTTTAAAATCGCTCACAATCGGATTTTTGGGATGTGCTATCCATTCTTCACTTACTAATTTATCTGAATAAAATAGATGTAGCTCGTCTTGTGCAAATGCTTCCTCACTATTTGTAATGTTGCAAAAAAGCCAATATTTATTGTCCTGAAATAAAATGCTTGAATCAACTGCTTTAATATTTTTCATTAAAACTTTCTCTAAGTCCCATTTTAATGGAAATTGGGTGCACCTGTATAATTCTATCGTATTATTCTGCTTTGATTCTGGAATCATATATAACTCATTGTTTTCTTCTATCAAAAATGGATAGGAGAGATGGTAGTTTTTCTCTAAAACTTTAACAGGTTCTGAATAATTACCGTGCTCGTCCATCTCAATTAAACAGATATAACCTTTGTTATCTCGATAAATTAATTCTTCAAAAAAAATATAATAGATATCTCCCCTTTTTAAAACATGGGGGTCGGCCCAAAAACGATCTCTTGGGGGAATGATTTTTTGATATTTTGATAGGTCTGTAGAGATTTCCCCTATCTTGCAAATTCTAAAAAGTAATATCCATTGATAAAAATTAAATGTTAAATCATATTTGTTTTTTATTTTGGATAACATCAATCGTGGTGAATCGAAGAGCATTTTTATATTGGACGGTATCTGCCATTCATTTCTAGATTTAAATATTGGATGATCATTTAACTCCCTAATTTTTTCGAAAAATTGTATCTCACCCAGTTTATTTAACTCTTCAATTTTTAATGAGATATTTGATGAAGCTTTCCAATAAAACATGTTTCTATTTCTACTGATGCTTAATAAATCACTTGAAAAGCTTGTTTTGTAGAATAAAATCGATTTTTTACATCCTTCAAAAGTTGCATATAATGTAATTTCGGTCTCAGCGATTCCTTCAAATACTTCTTTAAACCCAGCTAAATATCTTTCATCCCCATTGGTTTCTAATGGCTGCAAGGACCAAATTCCAAATCGCGACACTTCTGATAATTCAGCCTTGCAAGGCATATTGGTTATTTTTATGAGGATATCAAGCTCAATTTTTTTTAATTCATTTAGAACATGCTTTTCAATTTTATCTCCTTCCAAATTAATATCAATGAACGTGGAGTTTACTAATAAAAGATCTTTTAAATTCTTTGTTTCAAAGGCATTAGGGGTGCTTTTATTGATTTTTTTATCTAATAAATTATAGGTTTTAAAGAATAAATATTTCCAGTTTTTAAGAAAATCTTGCTTTATTAATTTCTTCTTTGGATTAACTCTTAAAGCTAAAACAAGTTCCGAATCCGCCTCATTTTTCACCTTTTCAATCATTCTATACGACCAATTGGGTATCATCGTATCGTCGACTAAAATCCCGATTCTGAGTTTTTTCTTTTTCTTCTCCATATAAATTGGATTGGTTTTTTGATTGATTACTACTGTTTTGTGGATTATTTGGTATATTTAGATGGATATTATTATGAAATAGTAAGAATCATCCCTATTTTAGATAATTAACAAAATGGGATTAAATCTGTTTTAGGAAGAGAAGTTAATCTAGATTTTAAGGTCGATTGTGTAATTTATTAAAACTGGCCAATTGTTAATATTGATTGTTTGTTTCTAGATTTTTAATTATCCTATAAATATTACGTGTATTATTTGGAAAATTGATAAAAAGTCAAGATAATGCAGTATAATTCTACTGAGTATCCATAAAAAAGAAAATTCGATAAAAAATGAAGATCTATTCAAAATTTTTACCTGAAACTAAATTACGTGCAAAATTGATTGCATTTTTAGGATTAGCCTTTCTAGTTACTATCAGTTTTATGAATTCTGGAGGTAAAAGTGGTTTGCCTCAGGGGGATTCTGATAATGGCGGACTAGCCTTACCTGGTGATTTTGAGGCGGTAGTGGTGGTTGATTCTATCGGCCGTGCACGCCATTTGGCCGTAAACAGCAATGGAGATATTTACGTAAAATTAAGAGTGCCAGATGCTCAAAATAGAGGTAGCGTTGCTTTACGCGATAATAATAATGATGGTAAGGCTGACCTTGTCGAATATTTTGGAGATTATCCTGATACCGGGAATTATGGTACAGCAATGCGTATTCATAAAGGATATCTTTATTTCAGCACTGCTGGAGAGGTTTTAAGAACTAAACTTACTCCAGGAAAATTAGTCCCAGAAGGTAAAACAGAAACAATTGTAGTCGATAATTATAAAAGAGGCAAATACTCTCATATTGCTAAGCCAATCACATTTGACTTGAAAGGTAATTTATATGTGCCTTTTGGATCTCCAAGTGATGTTTGTCAGGTAGCCGACAGACAACCAGGTTCACCAGGTCAATTCCCTTGTCCTGAGTTAGAAGAATATGGTGGCGTTTGGAAGTTCAGTGCAACAAAATTAAACCAAAAGCAAAGTGAGGGAACACTCTATGCAACAGGTATTCGTAGTATCGTGGGTATGGACTGGAATAAATTAGATAATTCTCTTTATGCCATGCAACATGGTCGTGATGATATGTACAGAAGCTGGTCTAATATCTATTCTTCTTGGCAAAGTGCGCTATTACCTTCTGAAGAATTTTTAAAAGTTCCTGAAGGATCCCACTCTGGATGGCCATATACTTACTATGATTTCATGCAGGGAAAGAAGTTAATGAATCCTGAATATGGTGGTGATGGTAAAAAAGAAGCAGAACCTGGTAAGTACAATATGCCACTCATCGGTTTTCCAGGTCATTTTGCACCAAATGATTTATTGTTTTATACTGGCGACCAGTTTCCTGAACGTTATAAAAATGGAGCTTTCGTTGCTTTTCATGGTTCAACAATTCGTGCTCCATATCCGCAAGGTGGCTATTGCGTAGCATTCGTTCCTTTTGTGAATGGTAAGTTCTCTTCTGAGTGGGAACTGTTTGCAGATGGTTTTGGGGGTGTAGATACCATTGTGAATACTTCTGATGCCAAGTATCGCCCTATGGGTATAGCACAAGGTCCGGATGGTTCTCTTTACTTAAATGATAGTGAAAAGGGGAAAATTTGGAGAGTGATGTATAAAGGTGACAAAAAGAATTTCGGTACAAAGCAATTAGCTGGAATGGCTGCCCGTAAATTAACTTCTCCAAATGTTAAAACTCCAGATCCTGAAAAAGATAATTTAATGCGTGGCCAATTAGCTGCAGGCTCTAAACTTTATAATACCTATTGTGCCTCTTGTCACCAACAGAATGGAAAAGGTGATGGGACTCGTTTTCCACCAGTAGCTGAATCGGAATGGGTAAATGGAGATAAGAAAACCTTAATAGAGTTGGTATTAAACGGTTTATCTGGTCCTATAACTGTCAAAGGTGTTGGCTATAATGAAGCTATGCCTCCACATTCTTATCTTAAAGACACTGAAATAGCTCAAATTCTAACTTATTTAAGATCTAGTTTTGGCAATAATGCAAGTTTTGTTAGTCCGAACGAAGTCGCTAGATACCGCAAAAAATAAAAAAACATGAATTTCATTTCATACATCTTATTCATTTCTCTGCCTTTCTTATCGGAAGGTGGAGAAATTTCTAAACAATCAAGAGATTCTTTAATTTCAGTGGAAAATGCAGCTTTAAAAGCTAGCGACAAGGAATATTTAGTTGCCAAATTGAAAAAACCTTTAAAAATTGATGCTAACTGGGATAAAGCTCAATGGAAGAAAATTGAAACCATAAAAATTGAAAATTATATGGGGACAGTCTCTGCATTTAAACCCACAGTAGAAGCAAAAATGATGTATGATGCTGAAAATGTTTATTTGATTTTCAGAGTACAAGATAAGTTTGTTAAAAGTACCGTAACTAATATTAACGGCTGTGTTTCTTGCGATTCTTGTGTAGAATTCTTCTTCTCCCCAGATAAAGATGAACCTCTAAAATATTTTAATATTGAGATAAACGCTGGTGGTACCCCTCTTTTACAGTATGCCACTCAGCCAAGAAAGAAATATTTAGCACTTGAGAATGATGAAATAAATCAGATTGAAATTGCTCACTCTTTGCCTGCTGTAGTTGATCCGGAAATTACTGAGCCTGTAACATGGACTATAGAGTACAGACTTCCGCTCTCAGTTTTAAGAAAGTATTCAAATGTGACTAATCCAGCACCTGGTGTGATTTGGAAGGCTAATTTTTATAAAACAGGTAGCAAAACATCTAATCCTAATTATTTAACTTGGAATTTTGTGGATAATCCGAAGCCGGATTTTCATTTGCCCCAGTTTTTCGGAGTGATTAAGTTTCAATAAATTTTATTCATTGTTTTTTCAATTAGTGTAATTTTTATTAGTGGTCTTCATTCAATTTAATTTTTGTTTTTTCCTTAACAAAACAAATAGTTTACAATATTAATCGTTAAAGATATTAAGGATATGACTTTATGCTTTTGCATAATATTTCTATTTAAGTCTTTGTAATCATCATAATTTCTCTCAAATTGCGGCATAATTAATGAATATGGATATTGGGAAGCTTTTGGAAAGTGTTTTGCCAAAAGAAAGGATTAAATGTCGATTAATAGATCTTGTAGCCTATGCTTCAGATGCTGGTTTTTATTATTTGCGTCCTAAAGCAGTGGTTCAACCTATAAATGAAAGCGAAATTATTGCCTTGCTTTCATTTTCTCATCTACATAAAATTCCAATTACCTTTCGTACAGGTGGAACTAGTTTATCTGGTCAATCCATTACCGATGGAATCTTAGTTGATTTAAGCCAATATTGGAACCAGATTCTCATTGAAGATGATGGTAATTTGGTGAGGGTGCAGCCCGGAATTACGGGATCCATGGTAAATAATTACCTTAAAAAGTATAAAAAGAAAATTGGCCCCGATCCATCAAGTATTGATGCGGCCATGATGGGAGGTATCCTATCTAATAATTCAAGTGGGATGTGTTGCGGTGTTAGTTTGAACTCCTATCATACCACTAAGCATATTCGTTTTATTCTTCCTTCCGGAAAATCTTTCTCGACTGAAAATCAAGCTGATTATACTCGTTTTGAACAAGAATGTCCCGATATCTACAATTCAATTTTAAGTTTAAAACAGCAAATTGAGGCAAATCCGACTCTTTCGGATCGAATTAGAAGCAAATACCTAACAAAAAACACGGTTGGATATTCTTTGAATGCATTTATCGATTATTCTCATCCTCTTGATATTTTTTCTCATTTACTCATTGGTGCAGAGGGGACTTTAGGTTTTATCGCCGAAGCGGTGATGGAAACGGTTTCTGATTATCCTTTTAAATCATCTGCTTTCTTATATTTTGAAAATATTTATTCTGCTTGCCAGGCTATTGAAGCACTAAAAATTACAGGTGCCGAGGCAGTTGAATTAATGGATAGAGCCTCTTTGCGCTCCATTGAGAATTTGAAGGGTGTTCCAAGTGTCTTAAAAACACTACCTGAGGGTGCTGCAGCACTTTTGGTGGAATATCAAGCAAATAGTCCGGAGGATTTACAGTCGAAAATTGATAGCCTAAACCCTTATGCTTCTAAGTTTTTATTACTTGAACCTATAAATTTTACCACAGATCCTGCAACACAAGCTTTTTATTGGAAGTTACGTAAGGGAATGTTTCCAGCTGTTGGTGCTGTGCGCGCAAGCGGTACAACGGTAATTCTAGAAGATATTGCCTTTCCTGTGGCTAAGCTTGGAGATGCCATTCTTGATCTCCATGTACTTTTTGAGAAGTATCATTATGATAATGCCATTATTTTTGGTCATGCCAAGGATGGAAACATTCACTTCGTTGTTACTCAATCCTTTAACTCGCCAGATGAGGTAGATCGTTACGACCGTTTTTTAAGAGAAGTTGTAGAGCTAGTTGTTAAAAAATATGACGGGACGTTAAAGGCCGAGCATGGTACGGGTAGAAATATGGCTCCTTTTGTGGAAACAGAATGGGGTTCTGAAGCTTACCAAATCATGAAAAGCCTCAAAAAGGTGATTGATCCTGAAAACCTGCTGAATCCAGGTGTTATTATTAATGAAAATAGTAATGCGCATCTTCAAGATCTAAAATCATTGCCAAGCGTTGAGCAAGAAGTTGATAAATGCATTGAATGTGGTTATTGTGAACATAAATGTCCGAGTAGAAATGTGACTCTTACTCCTCGTCAAAGAATTGTTGTACGACGTGAGTTGGCTCTTTTGAAGTCGGCAGGTAAGCATGATCAATATGCCGAGCTAGTTCAGCAATATCAATACGATGGCTTGGATACTTGTGCCGTAGATGGTCTTTGTGCCACCAGTTGCCCCGTAGATATCAATACCGGCGATTTAGTGAAGCGCCTTCGTCGGGAAAGTCATTCTTCATTTTCAAATAAAGTTGCTCTTGCCGTTTCTAAAAATTTTAAGCTTGTTATCGTTATTGTAAATTTTGCCTTAGAAGTGGGCGCTTTCATGAATTCTCTTTTTGGAAAAAATACCATGAAAGGCATCACTAAGACAATCAAAAAAGTTATTCCGCAATTTCCTCTATGGAGTGATCAACTTATTACAAGTGGTTCTATTTCAGGTAAATATGTAAATAAAATCAATCAAAATACGCCTCAGGGACCAGCCGTTGTTTATTTCCCAACATGTATTTCACGTGTAATGGGAGGTGCAACTGATAAGAAAAATATACCAGATACCTTTTTAAGTGTTTCCGAAAAATCGGGAATACAAGTGATTATTCCTGAGGGTATTGGGGCGCTATGTTGCGGACAATTATTCTCTTCGAAAGGTTATAATTTGGCTTATGCAGATAAGTGCAATGAAACGATTGAGCAATTATGGATTGCAACAAATGAAGGTATGTTGCCTATTATTTTAGACGTTACTTCTTGCTCTCATACACTTCAACAATGCCGACCAATATTGAACGAAGCGAATAAACAAAGATTCGACCGTTTGACTATTCTCGATAGCATCGATTATTTACATGATTATGTGATTCCTGCTTGCGGACCTGTAGAGAAGAAGGGCACGGTTGTAGTGCATCCAGTCTGCTCTCTGCAGAAAATGGGACTTGAAAGAAAATTCGTCGCTGTAGCCTCTCATTTTAGCGAAAAAACAGATGTGCCAATTCATTCTGGTTGCTGCGGAATGGCGGGTGATCGTGGTTTTATATTTCCAGAACTAACTGCTTCAGCCACTAAGCCTGAAGCCATGGAAGTGCAAAAAAATAATTACGAAGGTTATTATTCATCTGGTAAAACCTGTGAAATTGCACTTTCTGATGCGGTTGGAAAGAATTATGAATCAGTACTTTACCTTGCAGATGAATCTATAAAACGGAAAGATTAATTTCGTGTAATAACTGATGGCAAAAAAGAGTTGTTAGTTGTCTTTATCAGTTGTCAGTTATCAGTTGTCAGACAAACGACATCTCTATATCCGGTGGCTGAGGTTCTCGAAGCCAGGTTCTCGAAGCCAAGTTCTAGATAACGGTTATGGGCGACCGCGAGGGTCGCCCCGACGGGATCTAATATTCTTAATTACTCATTTCTAAGTACTACTTACTAAATACTACCTACTATCTTAAACGATCAGCAGATTTAATCAGCTTTTCATCTTTTCTGATACCTCTCAAAGCTAGAACAATAAAAAACACACTCAAAGAGGGGAGAATAACTCCTAAACCATAATTTTCTGATTGTAAAGTTATTGGACCCAACACTTGCTTGGCGGTTTGTACCAACCAAAAGCTAAACCCTAAAATGGCAGCAATGCTTAGATAACATAACTTGATTTGCAACTTTCTGTTTTTGAATAAAAAGATAGTGATTAATGGAATTAATGCAATAATCACACTTACTATGGTCAAAGTCAAGAAAGATTCACTCTGCACAATTTGTCCCCCCACACTCTCTTGAACTCCAGTAATCTTTACAGCTCTAAAAGAACCATCCGAATTATAAACCTGTAGATATGGGAATAGAAATAAGCAAAAAATAGCAGTGGATGCAAGAAATAGCCAAATGGTTTGTACTCGTTGTAGCATGGTTAATTATGTTTAGGGCAAATATATATTAAATTAATTTTTCTGCTACTCATTGAAATCATAAATATAATATACAAAAAAAAATTAAAATTAGCAAATGCACTCTGCTCTTTGTATTTTCCGTATTACCTTTGCAGCTTGAATACTTTGCAAAGATATTTTATAGAAATTGCCTATAATGGAACGGCTTATCATGGCTGGCAGATACAGAAAAATGCTGTTTCTGTCCAGGAATTGATAAATAATGCGCTTTCAACCCTATGCAGGCAAAATATTGAAACCCTCGGCTGCGGTCGTACAGATACGGGTGTTCATGCTAGGCAGCTTTTTGCGCATTTAGATATCCCTGAAGAAATTGATGTTTTAAATCCACAATTTTTACAAAGATTGAATTCTTTGCTACCTCATGATATCGTTATCAAACGTTTTATAAAGGTAAAACCCGATGCTCATGCCCGTTTTGATGCTACATTACGATCTTATGAGTATCATATTCATTTTTTTAAAGATCCATTTCTAACTAATTTATCTTGGCACTTGCGTGATAAGCCAAATGTGGAGCTGATGAATCAAGCAGCAGCAATCCTCTTAGAGTATCACGATTTTAGTTGTTTTAGCAAATCAAATACCCAAACAATTACCAATAACTGTAGTATTGAAAGAGCAGAATGGCTGCAAACAGAAAAAGGAATCGTATTTCATGTTTCTGCCGATCGTTTTCTAAGAAATATGGTACGTGCAATTGTTGGCACTCTCCTTCGTGTTGGTAAGGAAGAAATGACTGTTGAAGAAATTAGAAAAGTAGTCGATAGTAAAAACAGATCGAATGCTGGTGAGTCGGTGCCCGCATGTGGTTTATATCTCACGGAAGTGGTTTATTCTTATCTAAAATAATTGTAAAAATATAATTTCCATGTCCAAAGTAAGCGGTAATGCGGTTGATGTCAGTCTCTTAAGGAGGGTGTTTCGCTACGCATACCCTTACCGTAAAATGTTTGTATGGTCAATCATCCTGACTATCCTGCTTGCTATTCTCGCTCCTCTTCGTCCATGGCTAATTCAATATACTTTAGATAAATTTATCCTTTTTGGGGATAGCAGCGGTCTCCTAAAAATGAGTTTATTGATGCTGGGTTTATTACTGATCCAAACCGCAGTTCAATATTTTCATACTTTTTTTACTAATATTTTAGGTCAGTCGGTTATCAAGGATCTCCGAATTAACGTTTTTAATCACATTAGCAGTTTAAAGCTTAAGTACTTTGATCGAACACCGCTCGGACAGTTAATTACTCGTACAGTGTCTGATCTAGAGACTATTGCAGATATTTTTTCTGAAGGTCTAATTGTTATTGTTGGGGATGTTTTGCAGGTTTTAGCCATTATTGCCGTGATGCTTTATACTGATTGGGAGCTTACCATCGTAGTTTTAATTCCGATGCCTTTCCTAATTATTGCCTCTTATGTGTTTAAAGAGGCTATAAAGTCGGCTTTTCAGGATGTGCGGACTCAAATATCTAATCTAAATACCTTCTTGCAGGAGCATATCTCAGGAATTCGCATTATTCAATATTTTGCTCGTGAAGATCAAGAGATGCGGAAATTCAAGGAGATTAATTCTAAGCATCGCGATGCTCATATACGATCAAACTGGTACTATTCCATTTTCTTTCCTGTGGTAGAGATAATATCTGCCATTTCTATTGGTTTGTTAGTTTGGTACGGTTCAAAATCGATTATTTCTAATCAAATTTCACCTGGAGTAGTGGTATCATTCATTATGTATATCAATATGTTGTTCAGGCCGATACGTGAACTTGCTGATAAATTTAACACCCTACAAATGGGTATGGTAGGGGCAGAGCGTATTTTCAATGTCTTGGATACCGATGAACGTACAGAAAACAAGGGTACACTTCAGCCAGCACTCGTGGCGGGCGACATACAATTTAAGAATGTGTGGTTTGCTTATAATGATGAAAACTGGGTTTTGAAGGATATTTCATTTCATGTTAAACCTGGCGAAACCTTGGCCTTAGTGGGAGCAACAGGTGCCGGGAAATCGTCTACAATCAATATTTTAAATCGTTTTTATGAAATTAATAGGGGTGAAATTTTGCTTGATGGGATTGACATTCGTGAGTATGAACTGAATTATTTACGCTCCACAATTGCTACTGTTTTACAAGATGTTTTTCTGTTTTCGGATTCTATTGCCAATAATATCAACCTTAATAACCAAGAGATAAGTCGCGAGAAAATCATACAAGCCGCCAAAGATGTGGGTGCCCTCGACTTCATAAACCGGCTTCCAGGTGCTTTTGACTATGATGTGATGGAAAGAGGTGCCACGCTCTCTGCTGGGCAGGCACAATTGATCTCTTTTATTCGTGCACTTGTTTACAATCCGCAAATTTTAGTTTTAGATGAAGCAACCGCCTCTGTAGATACTGAAACAGAGGAGCTTATTCAACATGCCATCAATAAATTGATGGAAGGGCGCACCTCCATTGTAATTGCCCATCGTTTATCTACCATCCAAAATGCAGATAGAATTATTGTTCTTGATCAAGGTGAAATCAAAGAAATGGGCTCTCATCAAGATTTATTGAAGCTAAATGGTTTTTACAAGCAACTTTATGATTTGCAGTTTAATTCTGAAGGAATTGCTAAAATCTAAAATATCCCCAAAATAAATTACCTTAGAATTTTAATTTTTATTTCTATTTATGAAGCGTGTTGTATCTCACCTAACTTTTCAGGTGCTTGTGGCTATTGTTTTGGGTATTTTGGTTGGGATTAATTTTCCAGGATTTGCACCTACAGCAAAGTTAATTAGCCAGACCTTCATCAATATGATTAGCATGCTCATCGCTCCAATCATATTTTTTACCATCGTTTTGGGAATTGCACAAATGGGGGATCTCAAAAAAGTGGGTCGGGTCGGGGGTAAAGCTCTTCTTTATTTTGAGATAATTACTACCGTAGCTATTGTAATTGGTTTGGTGGTAGCAAATGTTTTTAAACCAGGTAAAGGGGTGGTAGTAAGTGCAATAAATGCAGATGCATCAAAAGTTCAAGCTTATCAAGACTCAGGTGCCGATATGAACTGGCTTGAGTTTTTTGCCCATATCGTTCCAAAAAATATCTTCGAATCATTTGCTAAAGGCGATATTCTCCAAATCTTATTCTTCGCGGTTTTATTTGGTTTTGCGCTAAGTCGTATGGGGACTGCCGGGACATCTTTAGTTGGAACTTTCGAAAAATTATCCAAAGTGATATTCAATATCATGAAAATGATCATGGTTTTAGCACCTTTTGGGGCTTTTGGTGGGATGGCTTTCACTATTGGGACTTACGGATTAGAAACCCTTTATCCTTTAGGTAAATTGATGATTGCCGTTTACATGACCATGATTGTATTTATTTTTGGAGTGCTCAACTTCGTATGTTACCTTTATAAAATAAGTCTGTGGCAATTATTGAAGTATATCCGACAAGAAATTGTGATTGTTGTAGGTACATCTTCTTCCGAATCGGTATTGCCAAGCATGATTTTGAAGATGGAAAAATTTGGTTGTTCTAAATCTGTTGTGGGCTTGGTAATTCCAACTGGCTATTCTTTCAATTTAGATGGTACCTCCATTTATTTATCAATGGCCGTTATATTTTTATCTCAAGTATTTAATGTTAATCTGACTATTGCACAGCAGTTAACCATTATTGGGGTATTAATGATTACTTCAAAGGGTGCTGCAGGAGTCACAGGAAGTGGTTTCATTGTTCTTGCTTCAACTTTAACAGCGCTTAAAGTTGTTCCAATTGAGAGTATTGCCATTTTATTAGGGGTAGATCGATTCATGTCGGAAGCGCGTGCAATTACCAATCTTATAGGAAATGCGGTAGCGTCGGTGGTGATTGCAAAAAGTGAAAAAGAGTTCGATCAAAAGGCTTATCAGAGGGCAATTAATCCAAATGCTCCTGAAGAGGTGATCATAATTTAAAAAATCTAAAATTCCTTCAATTCTTTTTAGATAACCTTTTGAGATTCTGCTTGATTCTGTTAGCTTTGCTGTACAAAAATATATTCAATGAGTGTACTGGTAAATAAAGATTCAAAAGTAATAGTTCAGGGTTTCACTGGCAATGAAGGCACTTATCATGCCTCACAGATGATTGAGTACGGAACGCAGGTTGTAGGTGGTGTAACGCCGGGTAAAGGCGGACAAAGTCATCTTGATCGTCCGGTGTTTAATACAGTTAAAGATGCTGTAGTTAAAACTGGAGCGGATGTTTCCATCATTTTTGTTCCGCCAGCTTTTGCTGCTGATGCAATTATGGAAGCTGCTGAAGCAGGAATTAAAGTTATAGTTTGTATCACTGAAGGTATCCCTACAAAGGATATGATTTTAGTGAAAGAATATATTGCTGATAAAGATTGCCGTTTAATCGGTCCAAACTGTCCAGGTATCATAACTGCTGACGAAGCTAAAATTGGTATTATGCCAGGTTTTATCTTCAAAAAAGGTGGTGTAGGAATCGTTTCAAAATCTGGAACACTTACTTATGAAGCTGTTGATCAGGTTGTTAAAGCTGGTTTAGGTATTACTACTGCAATCGGTATTGGTGGTGATCCAATCATTGGTACGCCTACTAAAGAAGCTGTAATGTTATTGATGAACGATCCTGAAACTAAGGGTATTGTGATGATCGGTGAGATTGGTGGAGGAATGGAGGCTGAAGCTGCTTATTGGATCAAAGAAAATGGCACTAAGCCAGTTGTTGGTTTTATCGCTGGCCAAACAGCGCCTCCAGGACGTCGTATGGGTCACGCAGGTGCAATTGTTGGTGGCGCTGATGATACTGCCGCTGCGAAGATGAAAATCATGAGAGAGTGTGGTATTCGTGTAGTTGAATCACCAGCAGAAATCGGTGCAGCAATGGCCGAGGAGCTTGCTAAATTATAATTAGATCCCTCTTTTATCAAAATATAAAACCGGCTTTATGCCGGTTTTTTTATGTTCTTTTTATTGCCAAATTAAGCTTGGTTTTCCGTTTTTCAGGCTCTAAATTTGCGTTTTTGCTGTGAAATGACGATATTTGCATTATTAATTAAAAATGAATCAGATGAAAACATTAATTAATATCTTCTGCTTCTGCTTTATTTTAGTAATCTCCGCCTCGGCTCAGCAAGCAGAAATTCAAAAGGATACTTTAAAAAACGATAGTCTTAAAATCGACTCTTTAGCTTTAGATAGCTTGCAAGCAGATAGCCTTCTAATGGATAGTCTGTTTTCGAAAAATGTTCGTAAAATAAAAGGTAAGGCAACCTATTACGCGAGTAAATTTCACGGGCGTCGTACCACAAGTGGCGAGATTTATAGTAATAATAAAATGACAGCCGCCCACCTCAGATTACCATTTGGTACCATGGTAAAAGTTACAAATATTGCTAATGGTCGCACGGTAGTTGTTAAAGTAAATGATCGAGGACCTCATAGCAAAGTTTTCATGATTGATCTTTCGCAGGCAGCAGCTAAAAAACTCGGTTTTTACTCCAAAGGTGTCGCAAACGTAGAAATTACCTATAAAATACCCGGTAGTTAAGATTAAAATCTTCTTTGTTTGTAGGATGTCAAATATGTGGCTATTCTGATTTATTGCTTTTGTGCTTCTTATCTTTGTATAAATGGCGTACAACAAACTAAATCCCGAAGAAGAATATATTATCCTTCACAAGGGTACCGAAAGGCCCTTTACAGGCGAATATCTAGATAATAAGCAAGCTGGAACCTATGTTTGCAGGCAATGCGATGCTCCTCTTTATCGCTCAGAAGATAAGTTTGACTCGCATTGCGGATGGCCAAGTTTTGATGATGAAATAGATGGTGCAATTAAGAAAATTACAGACAGAGATGGTCGCAGGACAGAAATTCTTTGTGCCAATTGTGGCGGACATTTAGGCCATGTGTTTGTAGGAGAGAAGCTTACCACTAAAAATACACGTCATTGTGTAAACTCCATTTCAATGAAGTTTATTCCTTTTTAATTTAATATCTTAATGCTTTTTTGCCCAACAAATGGCCCACATTAGGTATTTAGATAGTAGGTCAACTTCTTCAAAGCCTGCATTTTTAAGATTGTCTAAATGCCAGCCTATAGGACTATGATGATCGTGTGCATCTTGGTGTTCCATCCACATCTTCCAGTTTTCTTCAGTTGATCCAAGTTTGAAAGCACCCTCTTTCCAACAATCAATGTTTTTAAAATAAATATCATCTGTTATCCCACGTGTTTGGTCGGCGAAAATAAAAATTCCACCCTTTTTTAACGATTGATATACATTTTTGTAAAGTTCTAGTTTAAATGGATCTTCCACATGGTGAATCGCAATACTCGACATCACTAAATCATATTCAGCAGCGGGCAAATGCATCGTTTTAAAATCTGCTTGTATGTAATTAATATTGGATTTATTGGCAAATCTTTTCTTGCATTCTTCTAAAATATCCTCCGAAAGATCTAGCGCGTCAATCTGTGTATCGGGGAAATGTTCTATTATTTTTTGAGTGAGATTGCCTGTTCCGCAACCTAAATCTAATATCCTTAAAGGCTTAAAATCAGCATTTAAGTATAAAAACATATTGTTTAATAACTCATCATAGCGAGGTACACATTTCCTAATTAGGTCTGAATAGCTGCTACTTAATTGATCATAAAACTCTTCAACATTTTCCATAAATTGCTTTCTGCGATAATTTGTATGATATTTTTAATAAAAACCCTAATTTCACAGTTTTAATATTCATTATGAAATTACTAGAAGGAAAAATAGCATTAATAACTGGTGCATCAAAAGGTATCGGTAGAAAGATCGCTGAAAAGTTCGCTGAACATGGTGCAGATGTGGCTTTTACTTATTTATCATCTGTTGAAAAGGGTGAAGCCCTGCAGCAAGAATTACAAAGCTTTGGCACTAAAGTGAAGGGCTATCGCTCGGATGCCTCTAATTTTGATGATGCAGAAAAGCTTATCAATGATATTGTTGCTGATTTCGGTACAATCGATATCGTGGTTAATAATGCAGGAATAACCAAAGATGGCTTATTGATGCGCATGACTGAAGAAAATTGGGATGATGTATTAAACATTAATCTTAAATCAATTTTCAATGTTACGAAGGCAGCTTCTAAGGTGATGATGAAAAATCGTAAGGGTGTTTTCATTAATATGAGTTCAGTTGTTGGGGTGCAGGGTAATGCCGGACAAGCGAATTATGCTGCCTCTAAAGCAGGAATTATTGGTTTCTCAAAATCAGTAGCTAAAGAATTAGGCTCTAGAAATATTCGTACCAATGTGGTGGCACCAGGTTTTATCCGTACAGAAATGACTGATGTACTTGATCCTAAGGTAGTTGAAGGCTGGGCGCAAGCAATTCCTTTGAAACGTGCCGGCGAACCCGATGATGTTGCTAATTTATGTGTTTTCCTCGGCTCTGACATGAGTGCATATATTACCGGTCAGGTAATTCCTGTTGATGGAGGAATGCTTTAGTTAGTACTTAGTACTTAGTATTGAGTAGTTAGATAGGAGACAATAGATATGAGACAATAGACAATTGATTTGAGACTCTCATATCTCACATCTCACATCTCAAATCTATTTTAATACCTAATTTTAAAAAGGCATATTTGTAATATGCCTTTTTTGTTACAAATACAATTTACAACGCATTCATTTTTTTGGCTCCTAGGGTGTTTAGGTCTGGGAATTGCCTATGCTTTTGTGTTGTATGGAAATCCGGTGAGCTTAAAAAATTCTCTCAAACGGCTTCTTTTCGCCATTCGAGCTATCTTGATTTCATTGATTGCTTTTTTGTTAGTGGCTCCAATGGTAAAAACTACTGAAGAGCGAATCGAAAGGCCTTTAATTATATTGGCTTTAGATAATTCATCTTCGATTTTAAGTTCCAAAGCTTCAAATTTTGATCCGAAAAGCTATGTGAGTCAGATTAAAAATCTTGAAAAAGATCTTTCTGCTGACTATGACTTAAGGACTTTTTATTTTGATTCTGAATTAAAAGAAGGTCTGAAAACAACTTTTGATGGTAATCAGACAGATATTTCAAAGCTTTTTAAGCAAGTAAATGATCAATTCTCTAATCGAAATATTGGTGCCATTATTTTAGCAAGTGACGGTATTTACAATCGGGGAGGGAGTCCCCAATATGAAAGTCAGAAAATTCCTGGACCAATTTATACCATTGCTCTTGGCGATACCATAGCCAAACGTGATTTACTGATTTCTAACATAAATTATAATGAAATTGCCTATCTAGGGAATGATTTTGAGGTAGAAATCAATTTGGAGGCTTTTCAAGCTAAGGGTAGCACCTCGCTTTTAACAGTTTCATCGCCTAGCGGAATCGTTTATTCTAAGTCTATTTCTATTAGTTCGGATGAGTTTAGGCAAAGTCTCAAAGCAATTCTACCTGCTAGTCGTTTAGGCTTACAGTCTTTTAAAGTTCAATTCTCAAAGCTCAATAATGAATGGTCCTTAGAAAATAATTCGCAATCCATATTTGTAGAGGTAATTAATGGCAAAAAGCAGGTTTTAATTCTTGCAAATGCCCCACATCCAGATATTACTGCTCTAAAGCAATCTATTGAGAATAATAAAAACTATACTGCTAAAGTGCTTTTGGCAAGCGATTTTAAAGTTTCTGATAGTCGCGATTCAGATTTAATAATTCTACATCAAGTCCCCTCAAAGTCAAACAGGGCTTTGGATATTTTACGTCAGACGAGTAATAAATCACGTCTATTTATTTTGGGTGCCCAAAGTGATATCCCAGCTTTCGCTTCCGTTCAATCAATTTTAGGAATTAGTAGTCCCGGAATGATGCAGGAAGCTTTAGCGAACATAAAAACTGATTTCTATGCCTTTACCTTGTCGGAAGCCAACAAACTTAAAATCCGCAATTTTAGTCCGCTACTAACCCCTTTTGGCACATATACCCTTAAAGGCCCTGCTATTGCTCTCATGAGCCAGCAGATAGGTAAAGCAGTAACTGACCAACCTTTATTAGTTTTTGCTGAAGAAAATGGCCTAAGAACAGGCATTTTAACTGGTGAAGGTCTTTGGAGATGGCGTTTAGAAGATTTTCAGGAGAATTCGAATCATGATGCTAGCAATGAATTGGTGCAGAAAACCATTCAATATTTGGTGAGTAGTGATGATAAAAGAAAATTTAGGGTTTATACATCAAAGAATACATTTGATGAAAATGAAGCTCTTATACTTAACGCAGAACTTTATAATGATGCTTTTGACTTAGTAAATACATCAGATGTGAATATTAGCCTAAAAAATAATTCAGGTAAGACTTTTTCATATTTATTTTCTAAAACATCGAATGCTTACCAGCTTAAGGCAGGTATTTTACCTTCTGGGACATATACTTATCAGGCTAAAACTAAACTTGGGAAGAATTTGTATCAAGCTGAGGGACAGTTTATTGTCAATGCCCAGCAGCTTGAATTGAAGCAAAGTAGGGCTAATCATCAATTAATGTACCTGATAGCGAGCCAAAGTGGTGGAAAAATGCTATTCCCCAATCAAATAAGTGCTATTCCTGATTTAATTAAAGCTAATGAAACTGTTAAAACGATTGCATATGAAGATCGTACTTATGAAGAACTTGTCGATATAAAATCAATATTTTTCCTATTGCTTTTATTGCTTAGTGGCGAATGGTTGATGAGGAAACGTAATGGGGAAATTTAATTAGACCCTATGGTCGGTCCTATGGTCGGTGTTTTCACCGTACCAGCTTATACTCTAGTCAGTCTTGTTTTCGTACAAGCCTATCTTATTTTCCAAAGAAAGAACTCTTTTCTTCTTCTTTCGGTGCTTCCTCAATGATTACAAAGACATCTTCATTCTCTTTTTTCATGAGGTATTTTTCACGAGCAAATTTTTCGAGTTTAATTTGGTTGGTAGTAAGTTCATTTAGGTCTTTAACCACTTTAGCAGTTTCTTGGGTATAGAATTCCTTTTCTGCTTTTAACTTATTTACCTGGGTGCGGTATTCATATTGAGACATCAGATCATTGCGATCAAAAAATAACATCCAGGTAAGAAATGCAACACTTGCAATCAGATACTTGTTTCGAATTAGATTTAAAAGTCTGGTCATCATACAAATATAAAACAAAAACATCCTAAGATTTATAATCTTAGGATGTTTTATTGTTTAACATTCTTAAAATAAATATTTATTATTGAATGTATTTAAAGCTCTTACCTAAAAAGCGTGCATTGCTGCCCAATTCTTCTTCAATACGAAGCAATTGATTGTATTTTGCTATCCTGTCTGAACGTGATGCAGAACCAGTCTTAATTTGTCCGCAATTTAAAGCCACAGCAAGATCCGCAATGGTATAATCTTCAGTCTCGCCAGAACGGTGACTCATTACTGAGGTATAGCCATTGTTTTGAGCTAAAGAAACTGCATTGATGGTTTCAGTAAGTGTACCAATCTGATTTACTTTCACTAAGATTGAGTTAGCAGTTTCATTATCAATACCTTGCTGTAATCTCTTTACATTGGTAACAAACAAATCATCACCTACTAATTGCACTTTTGATCCAATTTTTTCGGTTAATAATTTCCATCCAGCCCAGTCATCTTCAGCCATACCGTCTTCAATAGAGATGATAGGGTATTTAGCAGCTAATTGTGCAAGGTATTCTGCTTGTTCAGCACTTGTTCTGATCGCACCTTTTTCACCTTCAAATTTGGTATAATCGTATTTGCCATCTTTGTAAAATTCAGATGCAGCACAGTCGAATGCTAAGAAAATATCTTTTCCAGCGGTATAACCTGCTTTTTCTATTGCTTGAAGGATAGTCTCCACACCGTCTTCAGTGCCTTCAAATTTAGGAGCAAAACCACCTTCATCACCAACTGCAGTTGAAAGTCCGCGGTCATGTAAAATCTTCTTTAACGTATGAAACACTTCTGTTCCCCAACGTAATGCTTCAGAAAATGATGAGGCACCAGCAGGCATAATCATAAATTCCTGGAATGCAATAGGGGCATCAGAGTGTGAACCACCATTCACAATATTCATCATTGGAATAGGTAATGTGTTGGCATTTACACCACCGATGTAGCGGTATAAAGGCTGGCGACTTTCCTGAGCGGCTGCTTTTGCAACAGCTAATGAAACACCTAAAATCGCATTTGCACCTAAATTCCCTTTATTTTCAGTTCCATCAATTTCAAGAAGTAATTTATCAATGCTGTTTTGTTCAAAAACATCAATTCCTACTAATTCCTGAGCGATTTTTTCATTTACATTGGCTACAGCTTTTAAAACACCTTTACCTAAGTAAACAGATTTATCATTATCACGAAGCTCAACAGCCTCATGTATACCGGTTGAAGCACCAGAAGGTACCGCTGCACGGCCTATAATGCCATTTTCTGTGGTTACATCTACTTCAATAGTTGGATTTCCGCGTGAATCCAAAATTTGTCTTGCGTGTACATCGAGAATTATACTCATCTTATTTTTGTTCTTTGTTGATAATTTTTTTTACTAAGTGTACAATGTACACTAATTAATTGAGCATTGCTACAAAATCGTCAAAAAGATATCTTGAATCATGTGGACCCGGTGAAGATTCTGGGTGATATTGTACTGAAAATGCCTTTTTACCTTTTACTCTAATTCCTTCAATGGATTGATCATTTAGGTTGATATGTGTAATTTCAACCTTGTCTGATTTGTGGACATCATCAGGAATTACTCCGAAACCATGATTTTGAGAGGTTACTTCGCAATGATTAATAATTACATTTTTTACCGGATGATTTAATCCTCTATGGCCATTAAACATCTTCATGGTACGAATATCATTGGCAAGAGCTAAAAGCTGGTGACCTAAACAGATTCCAAATAATGGTTTCTCTGCTGCTAAAATTGCTTTTACTGTCTCGATGGCGTAGGGCATCGCAGATGGATCGCCAGGGCCATTGGAAATGAAGTAGCCATCCGGATTCCATTTTTCCATTTCAGTAAATGTTGTTTTTGCTGGAAAAACTTTTGATAAAACTCCTCTGCTATCGAAATTTCTAAGAATATTTTTCTTTACACCTAAATCGAGTACTGCTACACGCTTGGCTGCATTTTTATCCCCAAATTCATAGGATTCTTTTGTGGATACTTGGGAAGATAATTCTAATCCATCCATTGTTGGTACAGCAGCTAATTTCTTCTTCAACTCCTCGATATCCAGAATTTCCGAAGAGATAATGGCATTCATAGCTCCTTTAGCGCGAATATGACGCACCAATGAACGGGTATCTACATCCGAAATGCCAACGATATGCTCATCTTGAAAATAGTCTTGAATGGAGGTGTCGGCTTGCTTTCTGCTATAAGTGATATTGAAATTTTTACAAACTAAACCGGCAATTTTGATGTTGTCTGATTCTACCTCGTCTTTATGAATTCCATAATTCCCAATGTGTGAATTGGTGGTAACCATAATTTGTCCGAAGTACGAGGGATCAGTAAAAATTTCCTGATAACCGGTCATACCTGTGTTGAAACAAATTTCACCTGTGGTAGTTCCAATTTTTCCTGCTGCTTTTCCATGGTATATTGTTCCATCTTCCAGGAGCAAAACTGCCGGCAATTTGATGTAAGTATTCATTGAATAATATTTGAAAAGAGGTTTAAAATCGATTGAAAGGCAATGATTTCGGAAGATTTTCCGCAGTGTAGAGGGAAGTATTTTACTTCATATTTCACATTTGCAAATTTAGGTAATTATTACGAAATCTGAAAGTGTTTGATGAAGGAATTGTAAATTTGTTTTAAATGCGTGAATTTGAAAGATTTTGACTGTGTATTCTTTCTATTAATCCTAACTTTGATTTTTATTAAAAACCCTGCTACATGTCTGTACATAAAGAGGTAAAGCGGATCACTACAAATACGATCCTTGAAATGAAGCAAAAGGGCGAAAAAATCGCCATGCTGACTTCCTACGACTATTCTATGGCTACTATCGTTGATGAAGGTGGTATAGATGTTATTTTGGTTGGTGATTCAGCATCCAACGTGATGGCGGGCCATGAAACTACTTTACCCATTACGCTCGATCAAATGATTTATCATGCAGCATCGGTAGTTAGGGCTGTAAAACGAGCTTTGGTGGTAGTCGATTTGCCTTTTGGTTCTTATCAAGGTAATTCGAAGGAAGCTTTAAATTCGGCAATTAGAATCATGAAGGAGTCTGGTGCCCATGCAGTAAAACTAGAAGGAGGCTTAGAAATCCGGGAATCGATAGAACGTATCATTACTGCAGGTATCCCAGTAATGGGACACTTAGGTTTAACACCTCAATCGATTTATAAATTCGGGACTTACACGGTTCGTGCGAAAGAGGAGGCTGAAGCAGCAAAGTTAAAGAGTGATTGTTTGGTGCTTCAAGATGCGGGTTGTTTTGCTGTTGTTCTTGAGAAAATTCCTGCTCAATTGGCTTTAGAAGTAAGTCAGAGCGTTAAAATCCCTACTATCGGCATTGGTGCTGGTCAGCATTGTGATGGACAAGTTCTAGTGATTAACGATATGATAGGACTTACAAAAGGATTTAAACCACGCTTTTTAAGACAATATTTAAATCTTTTTGAAGAAATAAATGGAGCTGTTCAATCTTATGTAAAAGATGTTAAAGCGGGTGATTTTCCTAATGAAAAGGAACAATATTAAGATTGAATGGCTATTCCTGAAAATAAAAAATCTAAATTTCCTGTGCTTTCGCAAGATATCACTGATAAAGATATCTTGTTTGAGGATAATCATTTAATTGCTGTCAATAAGCGTGCTGGCGATATTGTGCAGGTTGATGAGACTGGTGATGAATCGCTAGATGAAAAAGTAAAACGATATATCGCCCAAAAATATAATAAACCCAATGGTGCATTTTTAGGGGTGGTACACCGCCTCGACCGACCTGTGAGCGGAGTAATTTTATTTGCTAAAACAAGTAAGGCTCTTGATCGTATCAATAAAATGTTCAAAAGTAGGGACATGCACAAAACCTATTGGGCTGTAGTTCGAAATCGACCAGCACTTGAGTCGGGAACACTCATTCATTGGCTCGTTAAAAATCCTCAAAAAAATGTCACCAAAGCTTACGAAAAAGAGGTTCCGGGTAGTCAGCGTGCCGAACTACATTATAAATTAATAGGAGAACTCGGAGGTTATTATTTAATTGAAGTTGACCCAATTACTGGTCGCCCACATCAAATTAGAGTCCAATTATCCACCCTCGATTGCCCAATTGTGGGAGATAATAAATATGGTTATCCTCGTGGAAGCCTGAAGAAAAGTATTTGTTTACACGCTCGAAAACTGCAATTTTTACATCCTGTGAAGCATGAGCCTGTCAATATTTTTGCTCCATTGCCTAAAGATGGTTTTTGGGAGCGATTTGAAGATTTTTAAGCCAAGCTTTTTTAATAATTTGCTAAAAATCCAAAAAATGAATAAATTCATTAAAAAAATAGCCGCCATATTTAAATAGGGCGGCTATTTGCTTTTAAAGCTATTTAGAATTAAGCCAATTTCGCTTTTAAGTTCTGATCAATTGCATCAAGGAACTCTTCAGTGTATAGGTAGTGATCACCATGACTTACTTTATTTCCGTGAATACAAACGGCAAGATCTTTAGTCATTTTTCCACTTTCAACAGTTTCAATACAAACTTGTTCTAAAGCATGACAGAAATTAATTAATTCCTGGTTATTATCTAATTTGCCACGGAACTCTAAACCTCTAGTCCATGCAAAAATAGATGCAATTGGATTTGTTGAAGTCGGCTTTCCAGCTTGATGATCGCGGTAGTGACGAGTAACGGTACCATGTGCTGCTTCTGCTTCCATCGTTCCTCCATCTGGAGTGATTAAAACTGAAGTCATAAGGCCCAAAGAACCAAATCCTTGTGCTACAGTATCCGACTGAACATCACCATCATAATTCTTACAAGCCCAAACGAAATTACCATTCCATTTTAACGCTGAAGCAACCATGTCATCAATTAAACGGTGCTCATAAGTAATTCCTGCTGTATCAAATTTAGTCTTAAATTCATTTTGATAAACCTCTTCAAAAATATCCTTGAAGCGGCCATCATATTTTTTAAGAATGGTATTTTTTGTAGAAAGGTAAAGTGGCCATTTTTTTGAGAGTGCCTGGTTGAAACAAGCACGAGCAAAGCCAAAGATACTTTCATCTGTATTGTACATAGCAAGGGCAACACCATCGCTTTTGAAATTATAAACTTCGAAAGATTGAGTTTCGCCACCATCTTCTGGAGTGAAAGTAATTGTTAATTTACCTTTTCCTTTGGTTACAAAATCAGTAGCACGGTATTGATCACCAAAAGCATGACGACCGATACAAATTGGAGCAGTCCAGTTTGGAACCAAACGAGGAACATTACTCATTACAATTGGCTCACGGAAAACAGTACCATCAAGAATATTTCTGATTGTACCATTTGGTGATTTCCACATTTGCTTAAGCTTGAATTCTTGAACACGAGCTTCATCTGGTGTGATGGTAGCACATTTGATACCAACACCGTATTGTTTGATCGCATTTGCTGCATCAATAGTTACCTGATCATTCGTTTCATCACGATATTCCATTCCAAGATCGTAATATTTGATATCCAGCTCAAGGTATGGTGTGATAAGCTTATCCTTAATGAACTTCCAGATAATTCTGGTCATTTCATCGCCATCTAATTCAACTACTGGATTTGCAACTTTAATTTTCTGTACTGACATATAATTATAATGAGGTTTTTGCAATTTGTCCAAAGATAGGAATTTTGAATACACCTGAAAATCTGATAGCCATGAAATTTGTCAAATTTTAATATTTTCTTAAAACTTATCTATAGCCGACTTGTTTAATTATCAAAGATATAGAGGTGAAGCGATGGAAATTAAACGTAAAAAAGTAAAGGGACTTAAGCCCGATCGGACCGATAGAGATGAGGCCTTGAAGGAAGATTTGCATATGGAAATTAATGTGGATGACTTAGCCTTTGATGAGAATAAAAACAGTTATGAGATAGATGTAATCGCTGATGATCCCGATTATATTCATCATAGTCCCTATGATACTGCTGTTGAAAATGGGAGCGATGCCCGTTCTGATTTTGATGAAGCAAATCCGACAGCAGTAAATGAATATAATAAAAATGCCAGTTTAGAGTCCGATTTAGATGATTTAGCAATGCACGTTCAGACTGAAGAGGATATCATTGAGGATGAAGAAAGCTTTTCGGAAACTCCAGAAGATAATCGTGATGACCTTGATCGTGAGGGTTATCCTAAAAATGATCGAAAGAAATAAATGGCAGGGCCGATTTGATTAATAATCTAAATCAAGGTTGAATTTGCGCTTAAACTCTTCCAAATGTGGATTCTTTTGAAGCATATGTTCATACTTTTCGGATGAAGTATAAAGGCGTTTTTTTTGTGTTTGCTCTATTTGTTTAGTTTGCAAGTCGATACTGAAGTTTTTTAGTTGAACACGTAAAAAGTTTAACAAATCAACTTTTTCTGAGCTTAGCAAATCTTCTTGTATCTTATTCTCAATGGGTAGCTCAATGATATTATTTTCAAGTAACACTGGTGTGTAGGCCGTCAAGATGGTGAAAATATTGATTTTTCCATCTTTTTTGCTCTTTTCCGCATAAGAATTCCAATAATTGAGCATCATGTCGGAATTGAACTCAATTTTACTGTCTCCGCTCAGGTATTCTGGCTCAACTTCCTCTTTTTTCGAATAATTTGCCCCTAAGTCATTCAAATTAGGAATCAAACTACTATTTAATCCCACAGAAAGTTTAGGAACAACAGCTATTTTGGGAGTCTCCACTTGGGGAATCTGCTGAACGGTCTCAATTGCCTTATTATCAACAGCTTGTGTTAATTTTTCGGGCTCGGGAATACTAGAAGGAATTGGTAAAATTGGATTTTCTACAGCCTTTACAGGCGGAAGAGGTTCAGAAACTTCTGCTTCCTCTACTGATTTAAGTTTTTTTTTTATTTGACCGTCCTGATTGGCCGGAATTCCTGCTGCTGAGAGATTTACGGCAGCGGGTATGTGACAGAGTTTGATGAGTGTGAGCTCGACTTGTAACCTTTGATTTTTACTCGTTTTATAATTTAGGTCACATTGATTGCTAATGTTCAATGCAGAAATTAAAAAAGAGAGGGAGGCGGCTTGCGACTGGCTATTATATTTTTGTTTAATACCTTCACTTACTTCAAGTAATTTTAAGGTGGATGCATCTTTACAAACCAATAAATTTCTAAAGTGCGATGCCAATCCGGTGATGAAATGATTGCCATCAAAGCCATTGCCTAAAATTTCGTCGAAAATAAGTAGTGAATTGGCTACATCTTCAGAAAGAATGGCATCAGTTAGTTTAAAATAGTAATCATAATCAAGAATGTTAAGGTTATCGATTACTGATTTATAATTAACATTCTTGCTCGAGAAGCTCACGATTTGATCAAACATCGATAAGGCATCGCGAAGTCCACCATCAGCTTTTTGTGCAATTAGGTGTAAACCATCCTCATCATAAGCTATACCTTCTTTTTGTGCAATTTCTGCAAGATGAAGGGCCATATCTTCAACTTTGATTCTATTAAAATCAAAAATCTGACATCTAGATAATATGGTAGGTAATATTTTATGCTTTTCTGTAGTTGCCAGAATAAAAATGGCATAATTAGGTGGTTCTTCCAATGTCTTCAAAAAGGCGTTAAAAGCCTGTTGTGAAAGCATGTGAACCTCATCAATAATATAGATTTTATATTTTCCGGATTGAGGTGGGATACGAACCTGCTCAATCAAGCTTCTAATATCTTCTACGGAGTTGTTTGATGCAGCATCTAGCTCATGAATACTAAAGGAGTTACCATTCTGAAATGAAATACAAGAGTGGCAGGTTCCGCAGGCTTCGGCATCGGGACTTAAATTCTCACAGTTTATTGTTTTGGCGAGGATCCTTGCACAGGTAGTTTTACCCACACCTCGTGGTCCACAGAAAAGAAATGCCTGAGCGAGCTGATTATTTTTAATGGCGTTTTTTAAGGTGCCAGTTATATGTAGCTGACCTACAACGGTTTGGAACGTTGCTGGTCTGTACTTTCTCGCTGAAACTATAAAATTATCCATTGCTGCTAAATTAGAAAGAGGAATGGGTTAAACCAAATATATAACAAGTTTTTTGTCGACATATTTTTATCCGAGGGTTGTTTATTATTTAATTATGACTTTAACTGAGCGACTGGACTAAAGTTAAGCCCTGTGAAATGGTTCGAGCCTATGGCTCTTGTAAGGATTGTAAAGTCCCATAGGGACGACCCATCTTGCAACAACGGATTTTAATCCGTTATTGTTGTTTGCAAAACCCTTTTTTATCAATCTTTCCGAAAATCCCTTGATAAATAGAAAATTATATCTATTTTTGCATCCCGCTTTATAGCCTGTTTAAAGGCATAGTGGATAATAAATTTAAAAAAAACAAAAAGCAACAATGCAACAGTACGAAACAGTGATCATTCTGACCCCGTTGTTATCTGAAGAAGCTGCGAAAGAGGTATTAACCAAATTCAACAAGCTTATGACGGATAACGGAGCCGAAATTGTCCATGAAGACAATTGGGGTTTGAAAAAACTAGCGTATCCGATTCAAAAGAAGACAACAGGATACTATCACCTAACTACATTCAAAGCTCCGGGTGAGTTTATTAACAAACTTGAAGTTGAATACAGACGTGACGAACGTGTTATGCGTTTTTTAACTGTATCATTGGATAAGCATGCACTTGCATTCAGTGAGAAGAAGCGTAGCGGAGCCTTCAACAAGAACAAGGAAACTAAAACTGAGGAGGTAGCAAAATAATGGCAAAAGATCAAATCCAATATGTAACTGCTCCGAAAGTAGACGAGAGCCGTAAGAAGTATTGCCGTTTCAAAAAGAACGGTATTAAATACATCGATTACAAAGACGCTAACTTTTTATTAAAGTTCATTAATGATCAAGGTAAAGTTTTACCACGTCGTTTAACAGGAACTTCATTAAAGTTTCAGCGTAAAGTGGCACAGGCTGTTAAGCGTGCTCGCCATATCGGTTTATTACCTTATGTTACTGATTCATTAAAATAAGAGGGAGATAAGCGAAATGGAACTAATTTTAAAACAAGACATCAAGAATCTCGGAGAGAAAGATGATGTTGTAAATGTAAGACCAGGTTTTGGACGTAACTACCTTATTCCAAAGGGTTATGCTACACTGGCGACTGAATCTGCAAAGAAAGTTTTAGCTGAAAATTTAAAGCAAGCTGCTTTCAAGCAAGATAAAATCAAGAAGGATGCTGATGCTATTGCAGCTAGATTAGAAGGTGTTAAGCTTTCTATCGGTGCCAAAGCTGGTGAAACTGGAAAGATTTTTGGTTCAGTAAACACTATTCAAATTGCTGATGCATTGAAGAAAGAAGGATTTGACGTTGATCGTCGCCGTATTACTTTTGATGTAGAGCCTAAATTTGTTGGTGAGTACACTGCAAACCTTAACCTACACAAAGAAGTAAAGGTTAAAGTTACTTTCGAAGTAGTAGCAGAATAATTTCCATATCCCGATTTAATTCGGTGTATAATTTGGAAATAAATGATAATTTTAATGCCTTCTACATTTTGTAGAAGGCATTTTTTTGTTTTAAAAATCACCAAACCTAATTTTAAGCATTTGAAGAAGTTCTTGAATATCATCCGTAAAGCAGCCTTATGGTTTTTTGCCATCACCTTCATTTGGGTGCTATTATTCCGTTTTATTAATCCCCCAATCACCTATTTGATGCTTCAGCGTGGTTTTGAACGTAAAGCAGATGGCAAGGACTGGAAAATTGAAAAGAGTTGGGTTGACATTGAAGACCTTTCAAATAATCTTAAAAGAGCTGCTCTTGCTGGTGAAGATGCTAATTTTTTGAATCATTGGGGTTTTGATTTTAAGGCTATGGGCAAGGCTCTTGAGAAAAATCAAAAGGGTAAAAAACTCCGTGGGGGAAGTACGATTAGTCAGCAGACCGCCAAAAACGTTTTTCTTTGGCCTGGCAGATCCTATATTCGTAAAGCCTTTGAAGCCTATTTTACGGTCCTTATTGAGTTGTTATGGGGGAAAGAACGTATTCTGGAAGTTTATCTAAATGTAATAGAGATGGGTGATGGAATTTATGGAGCAGAAGCTGCAACTCAGAAGTATTTTGGGAAATCAGCACATAGCATGAGCAAATCGCAAGCTGCACTAATTATTGCGGTTTTGCCAAATCCAAGGCTTTGGAGCCCTGCAAGACCTACACGTTTTGTATATTATAAACAGGGACTCATACTAAGAAATATGAGAAATCTTCAGAAATTACCTTTTTGATCGATTCTTAGATACTAAACACTCGTGCATGCCAGCTATCTTTTAATGGGATTTCCCAACTGGTTTTAAGTTCTTTTCTGGTCTGAATGAGATTGTTAAAAACTAAGGTATCTTCATTTACCTCACCATTTTCAATCATTTTTTCGAAATCTTCCCTGCTGCAGCTTTTAAGCTCATCGTTTAATTTGAAGGCAACTCTAAATCTGTCGAATAGATTGATGTTGAATTTCTGTTCAATATCCTTCATCAAAGCCACTGATTTATCGATGCTACATCCAGTTGCACCAGCCACTTGTTCATCCACAGAAAGAATAATGAATTGATGATGAATTACTTCGCCTAGAGCAGCCAAATCGTGACCGTGTGCCTGCCAATTTGATGTAAAATCACCTAGTATCTGTATAATTGCAGACTCTTCTTCTTGCTTAAGGATTCTGTCGGATTGGTAGATCCAGATTCTTGAATTTTCAGAAATTTGCATGTGTAAAAATACAGTATTTGTATAGATTATTTGTTTTTGTTTCTTTCAATATTATTTTAAAAATACGACTATCAATAAAATTTATAATCCGTTGGCTTTTACAGTAATTTCTGCGATATCCAAAACAGTCACTTCCTTTTCCTGATTGAAATTTTTAACACCATCGCTGAGCATAGTCATGCAGAATGGGCAAGATGAGGCAACGATATTAGGTTTTAATGCAAGAGCTTCATCAATCCGTTCAATATTTACATCTTTATTTCCTTTTTCTGGTTCCTTAAACATTTGGGCACCACCAGCACCGCAGCAAAGTCCGTTCGACTTACACCTTTTCATTTCAACTAATTCGGCGTCAAGGATTTCGAGTGCTTTACGAGGTGCTTCATAAACTCCATTGGCACGTCCTAAATAACAAGGATCGTGGAAGGTAATTTTCTTGCCCTTAAAA
>NZ_JBIIPN010000225.1:0-10152 GCF_044342615.1 Daejeonella sp.
TGAGCGGGCGTACTGATGAATTGCACATTAGTAGTTGTTGTTCCACCAATGCCATCGGTAAGCACTTCAAAAACATTATTTTTAACTACTTCTAATTGGCTACTAACTTTAACTAGACTTGATTTATTTCCTGAATTAACCTCGCCTACTTGATAAAAACATGATGGCGATTCGACTGCGTCTAAGACCCCATCGTTATCATCATCGATGTCTACAAGATCTTTTATCCCGTCATTATCCGTATCCAAACAAGCATTGGCATTGGCAGACAAAGCATAAGTAGAATAAGTAGAGGCATAATTTACGCTTCCTGCAGTTGAACTTTCATAGTTATTTAATAAACCATTAACATTCGTATCTGTACCAGATGGGTAAACTGAAGTGCTTGTCGCTGTTAAAGAACTCCCTCCTTCAATGGCATCAGAACAACCATCTCCGTCTGAATCTAAATCTAAAGAATTTACAATTCCATCACCATCCGTATCACAACCTGGGTTTTGAATGATGGTAACTTGAACATCATCAATGAAATTCCCTGTAGTACCTGTTGGCGTAATAGATTTAAATGCAATGTAAGTAGTTGCTTGGTCTGCTGGAATGCTGTACGTTCCTGTGTAAGTTCCCCAAGCGGTATTGCCGTCCGACATTACTACCTGCGTAACAGCTGTGGCTAAAGATCCACCTAATTGTACTTCAGCTACATCCACGCCATCTCTACCACGGTGCTTTACAGACCAGCTTATAACAGATCCTGGTGGAACACATAGTTTTTGGTAAAAGGTTGACACGGTATAAGCATTCAATTCCGCATGCGCGTTTCCTTCTGCAGCTGGAACTGCGGTGTAGCCTGTTCCCCATAATTCAATAAATGTGTCGTTGGATGTTGACCATCCTGGCACTAATTCTTGTCCTAAAATCGTAACTGTTCCTAAAGGAATGAAATTCGACTCAAAGCCACCATTGATGATAGGTGTTTCACAAGTTACGTAACACTCCTGATTATCTAAAATACCATCATTGTCATCATCTATATCGAGTACATCACTCACACCATCTCGGTCAGTATCGGTACAACCGTACAAATTAGCTTTTAATGCTAAAATAGAATAGAAGCTTGTATAGTTTATTGTTCCAGCGGTTGTAGTACTTTCGTAATCATTTAATAATCCATTGCTGTTTGTATCTGAACCCGCAGGGTAGCTTGTTGTATTTGAAGTTGTTGAACTTCCTGCTTCTTTCGCATCAGAACAACCATCATTATCAGAATCTAAATCCAAACGGTTTGGAATGCCATCGCCATCTAAATCAGGAACACAAGGTTTATCTAGTTCTCCAACAAAAGATTTAAATTCATAATAAGATCTATCTGTTGTCGTTCCATCTCCAAAGGCACCACCAACATTATGTCCGATGTTACCCACGTACATATCATCTCTAAAAATTGGTGTGATATGTCCGCCATTCGCAACTGCAATAATTTTGGTGGATGCAGTAATTCCTAAAGGAATTTGTGGCAGATAAGAAGAACCATTTACTGGACCAACACCAATCATACTGGCTGAATTTGAACCCCAAGACAGTAATTGTCCGTTAGTTAAAATTGCTGAAGCAGATTCATTCGAATCATCGGCGTATTGCGTACTTAGGAAATCAACATCCGTTAAAGGAGCTGTTCCTGCTGAATTTTTAACGGTTGTCCAATAACTTAGGTCAACAATATCACCCTGACCTGTAATTCCTAAATCACTTTCACCAACCGTGTAAATTCGTTTATCTGAACCTAATACATAATAGGTTAAGCCAGCACTATTTGAGTTGACTCCAATAGACAATACAGAAACACCTGGAGTTAATGGATTTACCATTTCGGTAGCATAATTGGCTGCACCAACAGCTGATCCATCTCCTAAGAAGATTAAATTACCCCAAGTATAGAACTTGTTATCTGCTTTGCTATAGGCAAATGTTCCAGTTGTACTTGTTTGAATATGAGAAACCTTTAATAAAGGTGTTTTGTCTGTTTTGTAAACTTGCGTAAATGCTGTACTGATGGCGCTTAATCCAGCCCCATTATTTTCTTTATATTTTGCACTGTATGAATAGACTGTACCGTCTTTCATTAAGAACATCAAGTTCAATGTAGTGCCGTTGATGGACATTTGCTTCACTTCACTTGGGACAATATTAGCCGGCAAAGTTGCTTGACCAAAGGCAGCTGTTGCGCGCAATGCACTTGATTGTCCCCAAGTGTATAAACCCGTAGTGGTTAAAATCATGTACCCATTTAATCCGTATGCTTGTGCATGCAAAATGGTTCCGGTATAGTTATAGCCGTTTGCCGGTGTTATTGCCAATGGCATCGGATTAGCAAGGGTACTGGTTGGATCTGATTTATCACCAGCCACATAAAAAGTATTATTTGCACCTTTCCAAATAGTCCCGTGGAATGCTGCTGAAACATATCTTGCACGTGCTCCAGCTAAATCAGTAATATCACATTCTGTTACATCTAATACACCATCATTGTCATCATCGATATCAACAAAATCTTTAATTCCATCTGAATCTGTGTCTATACAAGTATTAATGGCATTATTTAAAGCAAAATCATAGGCTGAACTATATTTAATTGTACCAGCTGTTGTAGTGCTTTCGTAGTTATTTAATAATCCATTACTGTTATCATCTGATCCTGTTGGGTAATTAGACGTACTAGTAGCTAAAGTTGAACTTCCAGCTTCAATGGCATCCGCACAAGAATCGCCATCTGAATCTAAGTCTAAATGATTCGGAATTAAATCACCATCCAAATCTTCACCTAAACATGTTGATTTTGGATAAAAACTAGGGTTGTAGCTGGTTGGCAGAATAAATCGAGCAGATTCTACCCCTCCATATCCGGCAGTACCTGCCACACCCAAAAGACGGAAATATTTGAATTTAGCCGAAGGTGCAAGGGTGTTATTAATAGTAAAGTTTCCACTAACTGCAGTAGAAAAAGTTGCTGCAGATAAATCAGTCCAAGCAATATTATCCGTAGAACCCTGTAATTTAAAGGTACTTGTTGAAGCACTTGATATTGACCAAGAAAGCAAATCAAAACTCATTCCTGAAACCGCTACATAATCAGCAGCAGTGAATTTTAAAATTTCTTTTCCTACCCAATTGGTGCCTGATGCAAAACCAACTTTTGTTGTAGCATCATTATCAATTACAAAAGCAACCTCATTGGTTAAATATTGAGGCATTTCTGTACTTACCGTGGTAGGTTTAGCTATTTCTACCGAAGAATAGAAACAATATGGTGATTCCGTAGCATCTAAAACGCCGTCATTATCATCGTCAATATCGAAGTAATTAATCACGCCATCATTGTCAGTGTCTACACATAAACTGATGGTATTCGTTTTAGCATATTCGTAGGTATAGGATCCAGTATAGACCCCATTTTCAGCCGTTTCTAAACCATTGGCAAAACCATTAGCATCGTAAGGACCAGCTGCAATGGCATTGGCTACATTGGCAGTTGTGTTAGTTGTAGTGCTTGAACCTGCAGTCAAATTAACAAGGCTACCAGTAGTTAAAGTCCCTGTTACACCTGCTTCTTTGGCATCCGGACAAGCATCACCATCTGCATCTAAATCCTGATGGTTTGGTTTTCCATCTGCATCAATATCTTCATTACACGTGATTTTTGGGAAAGCACTACTATTATTTGAAGTCGATAGTATGAAAGTTGCATTAGCTACACCCCCAAAATTAGAAGTACCTGCAACACCAAATAGCCTAAAATATTTATATTTTTTAGTAGGCTGTAAATCATTAGTTAATACAAGCGTTGCTGGTGGTGTATACAATAATGATGAAACTGGCGCCGCTGATAGGTCATCCCAAAGTACATCATCTGTTGAGCCTTGTAGTTTAAATGTACTAGAAACATCTGCAGAGATAGCTCTAAAATCTAAATCTAAAGTCAGATTATTGATCGCAATTAAACCATTGGCAGTGAACTTTAAAATTTCTTTATTAGCTAAATATTGTCCTGCTTTGAAAGCAGAATAGCTTGACTTAAGCGCATCAATTGAATTGTTAACCGCATAAGTTGCTGTTGCATCATAAGGGAACAATTCAGAACTAACTGTTGCCGGCTTAGTTAATTCTACAAGAGAAAAATAACATGAACTTGATTCGATTGCATCTAAAATTCCGTCATTATCATCATCAAGATCAAAAATATCGGGCACAGTATCTCCATCAAAATCTGAACACGTTTTAATAGTGGCATCAATTGCATAGTCGTAAGGGTAATAGCTATTATAAACGCCGCTATCCGTTACAGTTTCTTTTGTATCAACAAAACCATTTGTTCCAAAGCTATTGCTAGAATCAAATTTAAAATCAGGAGTAGCATTAGTTGTTGTTCTTGCTTCGAAGGCATCGCTACATCCGTCGCCATCTGAATCTAAATCTAATTGATTTGGTATTTTATCGCCATCCGTATCACAAAGTCCGGCACTATTAAATATGTTAAACTCTGCATTTAAATAGGTTGGATTATATGTCGCATCTTGACTAAATTTAATGGTATTGGTACCTGTTAAATTGATAGGTACTTGTTGAAATTCTGCATTTACAAGGATTAATTCTTGATAATTACCTGCTCCATTTACACCGTCTAAGCCATAAATCTTAGTAAATCCCCTTTGATTAATTTTGATTCGCATCAAAGGGCGTGGGTTGGTATTGCCATAGGTCCACACTTGTCCCGCAGGAAATTGCAATGGATTTCCATTTGGTAAAACCACATCTGAAAAAGGAACTAAATAGGGAGTCGAAGCACCCATTGGTGCAAAATTCAATTCGCTTACCGTGGTGATATTAACATCGTTTATTTTTAGATTTAAGTTATTATCAATGTTCCAAATATCAATCCACAATTCCTCAGGGAAACTAGTAAGGGTTTGGGTAATACTCGGGGTACCCCCTGCATTTAGATCAAAACGTGGTACTAAAGGTTCAACACCTGGTACCGGACATTCAACGATATCTAAAATACCATCATTATCATCATCTAAATCATATAAGTCAGGCACTCCATCACCATCAAAGTCTAAACAAGCACTAATATTTTTATTAGTTGCTGTTTCATAGCTGTAAGTATTTTTATAAATACCACTTTCAGCAGATGTTTCAAGAGCATCGGCAAAGCCATTGGCTCCGAATGAGGATGCTCCTCCTGCCACTACTGCATTTGTTAAAGTGGTAGATGTGAGTGTACCTATAGCAAGCGAAGTGCCTTCCAAATTAGTTGCAGCACCCGATGTTAGTGTAGTAGGTATTTTAGCTTCATTGGCATCTGCACAACCATCCCCATCAGAATCCAAATCTTTATGATTCAAAACTCCGTCACCATCGGTGTCACTCAAACAAGCCGACTTAGGATGCTGACTCGGTATATAATCTGATGTAACATCAAAATACACCTCATTGGCATATCCATTGGTATTTATTCCTCCACCACTCGCCCAGAAAATTTCATAATATTGGTATTTCGCTTGATTTTGAGTTACCGTAAATACGTTTGCATTTTCAGAATATAGCGTAGTATTTGGGTAAGGGAAAATTTGGCTGGTTTCAATGCCTGCAGTGGCATTGATTGTAGCATCATAGCTTACTTCAGGAGTTGTACTTGTACCAGATAAGTTAGTCCAAGTAATTCCATCATTTGAGCCTCGTAGAATTAATTTTGTACCATCATTAAAATGAGTGTAAATACCTGTGTATCCCAATAAAATCTTTGACAATTTTACTGGCGTTTTTAGGTTGAATTTATAAACGGATACTCCCGAACCAAGTGCATTTACTGTGGCAGTAGTGGTAACCATTCTCACATCATAACTTGTTTGGCTGTTTACACCGTCCACTAACTTTTGAGGGTTATTTTGAGGACTAACCATTGTTAATCCTGTGGTAACTTCAATTTCCGGACGTTTGCCATAATGCCACTCATTTTCAGTATAGAAACAGTTTGGCGATTCTACATCGTCTAAAATTCCATCGTTATCATCATCAAGATCTATTGCATCACTGATTCCATCGCGGTCGGTATCGGCACAATATGAAATATTGTTTGATAATGCATTTACGTATTTAGAAGTATAATTTAGTGTACCATTATCCGGTACTGTTTCCTTTGAATTGATTAACCCATTGCTTCCAAAATCTGCTGCTGTTCCTGTAAATTGAAAATTAGCAGTTGTAATTGCGGTGGCTTCTGCCTCTAAGGCATCGCTACATCCATCATTATCAGAATCTAAATCGTGATGATTGAATATTCCGTCTTTATCTTTATCATCATTACATGTTGCTTTCGGGAAAACCGAACCATCATAGGTTGATGTGTTTACATCAAAATAAAACTCAGAAGCAATACCTGCTAAAATATTAGCAGTAGCTACTCCATAAATACGATAGTATTTATATTTAGCAGCGTTTTGTGTGATGATAAATTTATTTGAATTCGTTAGAGAAACTGTACCATTTGCCGTTACGTTTGTTGCATTGGCTGGTGAAGCAATTGCATCTGTTAAATCAGTCCAAGCAGTATTATCATTCGAACCTTGAACTTTTAAACTTGCTGCTGTTGCTGCAAAAATTTGTGTACCAGAGGTTTTTAAAATATAGATAGCATCTAGTTGCGTTGGCTTTGTTAACTCAATCTTAAACAATTCTTTATTCAATTGTGATTGTGCCGTGGCGGTTACAAATTGTACAGCATTGGCTGTTCCATTATTATCTGTTAACCAATCGAAGTTACTAACTGTACTAATTGTGGTTAATTGAGATGTGATTTTGGTATAGAATGTTTTATCAGACTTATTCCATTCAACAGCGCTAAAGAAACAAGAAGGTGATTCAATAGCATCTAAAGTCCCGTCATTATCATCATCAATGTCCGTATTATCAAAAATACCATCGCCATCCGCGTCTTTACAATCTGCTAAATTTTTAGCTATTGCGAATGGATTATATAATGAAGTATAATTTATTGCCCAAGGATACGTTATATTTTGATAGGTGGTTAATAAACCATTTCCATCTGCATCAGCACCCGTTGGATAAACCGTTGTAATTGTAGAGGTAGTAGAGCCGCCTGCCTCAAACGTATCCGAACAACCATCGCCATCTGAGTCTAAATCTAAATTATTAGGTTTTCCATCGCCATCGGTATCAGTTTCGATACATGCACGTGAAATATTGATAGTTGAACCATTTGCCGTCGTGGAATTATTATTAAATAAAGTCCAATCAAAAACCGAAGCATCTGCAATTAAGAATTTGAAACTTCCTCCACCCTCAAGTAAGTTAACTTTGGGTCTCCAACGAATGGTTGTTGCTCCATAAATATCTGGCATATCCACCCAAGCTGTTCCATTCCAAACTTGCAATTCGTCTGCTGGATCTGAAAGTTGAACAATCAATCCACCGGCGCTAAATTCGTGGTATTCATCAGTCGTAACAAAACCTGAAGTAGTAACTGTATTATTGGTAATTTGGAGACTTATTGGATCAGGGAAAGTTAAACGGTATCCTGTTTTTGTACCTGTACCTGCAATAACTGACATTCCGATATTTCCATTTGCATTACCGACTGGAGCAGCATTCTGCTGTGCACCTGTAAGAACACTGGCAGAGGAGAATTTCAACAATCCTACTTCATCTACATTTCTATCTGTAAAAAGAACTGGACTAGCAAAGTTTAGAGGCTTTACAATTCCTTCTTGACAATCGGTTGCTCCATCATTGTCATCGTCAATATCTTTAATATTAGGAATGCCGTCTAAATCGGAATCCAAACAAGATTTAGTTAGAGGCTGCATCGCTGGATTGTAGGTATAAGTACCTTTGTAAGATCCACTTCCTGCTGAAGTCTCAAGTCCATCAGCAAAACCATTGGTACCATAGGGTCCAGGAATAACATCCTCAGACAATTGATCTGCTGCTGCTACGCCCGAAGTACTGATAAAAGTTGTACCTGCTTCGTTGGCGTCGGTACAACCATCGTTATCTGAGTCGAGGTCTAGGCGGTTTTGTATTCCATCGCCATCGCTATCCAAAAATGAAACACAAGAAGTGTAAACAGCTAAACCAGCTGTTCCAGAGGTAGCATTTGATTCTAAGATTCTAAAACTTACTTCAACAATTCCTTTGGTTGTTGCACCAGGAATATTTTTCAAACGCACAATTCCCCACGACTGCTCTGTACCACCCGTTGGATTTAGGGTTTGGAAATAAGGTGTTCCTTGTGCAAATGGTGCTCCATAATTTTTGGTAAAATTCCCTGTAAAATTATTTACGTTATTGGGCTGCGATGTCCAAATGTCAGCCGTTGGAGCATAAGATGTTAATAAATCAAATTCTACTTTATTGATGATCGTCCCATCACTTAATTTAACACTAAAATCTCCAAAACGATCCACTTCATAAATGGAAGCAAACTGCAAGGCTACATCTTCTACTGGAGTAGCAAAACTCAAAGTATAACCCGGTTGTAATTGGGCAAATGATTGGGTCATCCAAGAGGGGAATACTGAATTGTAACCAAATACCCCAGTTGTTGTACCATTTATATTTTTAAGCGTAAATGCAGCAGGTCCAGCACATGTTGCCTGTTCTCTTGTATCTAAAACACCATCATTATCATCATCTAAGTCTCTTAAATCGATAACACCATCATTGTCTGTATCGGTACATGCAATTTGGGTATAATCTAGCGCAAAATCATAGCTATAGGTACCATTATATATACCATTATCTGCTGTTGTTTCTAAATTATTGACTAATCCATTGGAACCAACAGATGTAGTGGGATGGGCAAAATTGACTGTTTTAGACGTAGTTGTAACTGCTTCAAATGCATCAGAACATCCATCACCATCGGCATCTAAATCTAAGTGATTGTATTTTAAATCACCATCGGTATCGTTGTTACACGTTAATTTCGGGAATTTTGATGCTTGATAAGTTGTATTGTTAAAATCAAAATACACCTCAGAAGCAATACCGGCTAGCACATTGGCAGTTGCTACTCCATAAATACGATAAAAGCTGTACGATCCTAAATTAGTATTTAGTGTAAATTTATTGGTATTCGTTAAAGAGAGTACCCCATTGATGGTTGTTAATGAAGCAGTATTTACAGGATTAGCTGCTGCTGACATCAAGTTGGTCCAAGTGCTATTATCATTTGAACCCTGCACCATCACATTACCGCCAAATAATTGGGTTGCCGTAGTTTTGGCAATATAAATAGCTATTAAAGGTGTTGGCGCGCTAAAGCTGAATTTTAATAATTCTTTGTTTAATTGGGATTGAGCTGTTGTAGTAGCAAATTGAACTGCTTCCACAGTTTCACCTATTCCATCAGTTAAAGCTAGTAAATTGTTATTCAGTAGATTCAATTGAGAGCTTACACTTACAAAACGAGATTTATTGGTACTGTTCCATTCTGCAGGACTGAAGAAACAAGCTGGAGATTCTATTGCATCTAGAACACCATCATTGTCATCATCAATATCAATTAAATCTGTAATGCCATCCGAGTCTGTATCAACACAGGCATTTACAGCGTTATTTAGGGCATTATTGATATAAAAAGTGGTATAATTCGGAATTCCATTATCGACAATATTTTCTAGAACATCAGCTAAACCATTAGTTCCTACTGCTGATGTAAAGGAATAATTTGCGGCAGTTGATGTAGTTGCACCTGCCTCTTTAGCATCGCTACAACCATCACCGTCTGAATCTGGATCCAAACGATTGACGATACCGTCATTATCTGAATCTATTTCTGCACCACACAGTACTTCCAATTTTAAATCAGACATTGTATTGCCTACATCTAATTTTAAGGTGAGAGAAGAAATGCGGGAAGTGGTTATGCTCCAAGTTTCTGAATCTGTATTGGCTGCATTCTTAGGAGTAAAAACAATTGTTCCATTGAAATTCGAATTCAATGTTAAATTAGATTTTGGATCGCTTAAATTAAAGCTTGCACCGGTGGAACTAATTTTCCAACGATCGCCCGAATCAAATCCAACAGTATTATTATCAGCATGTTTTATTTTAATGATAACAGGCGAACTAAAG
>NZ_JBIIPN010000016.1:0-31277 GCF_044342615.1 Daejeonella sp.
GCATTAAAAGAATTAATAAGCCAATCGCGGTACTTCCAGATATTTCGTGCACGATCTGCTTCATAGCCCCTTGTATCTGCAAAGCGGGCAAGATCCAACCAAAGGCTAGTCCATCTTTCTCCATAGCTTGAAGATGCCAGAAGGTCATTTACAAGATTTTCATATGCCTTTTCGGAATTGTCTTTGAGATATTTTGTCGCAATTTGTTCTGAAGCAGGCATTCCTATAAGATCAAGGCTAAGCCTACGAAGTAATGTTGATTTATCAGCAACTGCTGAAGGCTTTAAATTTTCTTCCTCGAGTTTTTGATAAATAAATTGATCCACATCATTCTTAATCCATTTTTCATCATAGTCAGGAACATCCTGCTTTTTAACAGGAATATATGCCCAATGCTCACCCCATTTTGCACCTTCCTTAATCCATTGACGTAAAATATTTATTTCATCCTTTGAAAGAGCTTCATGCTTGTAGGGCATTCTTTCATTAGGATCTGAATGTGTTATTCTTTTGATAAGTTCACTTTCATCCGGATTTCCAGGAAGTATCGCTGGCTTTCCAGATTCTGTAATACCAAGAGCCTCTTCCTCAAACAGCATGCTGAACCCTGCTTCCTGCTTCACTCCACCATGACATGAAATACACTTTTTATTAATAATAGGTTTAACCTGAGTATTATAATCAATTTCAGGAGAAGGATTTGCCACTACATATAACACCGCTACAATAATTAGCAGTGAAGCTATAATGATAAGTTTTTTTGAATAAAACAATTTCATAGTATAATCGTTAATTTAAAGATATAAATTTCTGTTAAATAATCGAATTCCTATCCAATAAATGCAGCAGTAAAATCAACCGGGCAAATACTTCAGTGAAGAACCTTTTTAATTCATTCGATCCAATATTTATGTCTAAATTTTGAATGAAATCACTAAACATATTTTTTGGGTTTTATTTAAGGCAAATGAACAACAATTAACCTATGTTTAATTCCGCACCATCACTCGTCAAAAGCACATCACTTATCGTTTTTATATTTTTAATTATTTCCGGACTATACTTTGCTAGTCAATTTTTAATTCCAATTGCGATAAGTATACTACTCAGTATGCTGCTCATACCACTATCAAATTATTTCGAAAAAAAGGGTTTAAACCGAATATGGGCTAGCCTTATTTGCATAATTTTGATGATTAGTCTTTTTGGAGGAATAATTTATCTAGTTTCTTTACAAGCGGCCGGCATTTCCGACAATTTGCGGGAAATTTTTCTACGAATTCAACAAATGATTATTGAAGTCCAGAAATTTTTAGCAGAAACAGTTGGAATATCTACACAAATACAAAAAATATGGATCGATAAACAAACAAATAATGGAACAAATGACGCCATTATTTTGGCTGGATCCTTTTTAAGCTATTTAATGGGCATCATGATAAAAAGCATTTTGGTGATTGTTTATACCTTTCTATTGCTCACATCACGCTCCCACTTAAAACAATTTATTCTTATGCTCGTCCCAAAGGAGGAGGTTAAAGAAACCGAGCGATTGATATCTGATGCCAGTAAAGTATCCCAAAATTACCTCTCTGGATTAGGAATTATGGTTGTGATACTCTGGATTATGTATGGCATAGGATTCAGCATCATCGGTGTTGAAAGTGCCATTTTTTTTGCGGTACTCTGCGGAATCCTAGAAATTGTACCTTTTATAGGTAATTTGACTGGCACGGGACTAACCATATTGATGGTGATATCACAAGGAGGAAGCAATAGTATGGTGCTTGGAGTATTCTTAACCTATATGTTCATACAGTTTGTCCAAACCTATTTCTTAGAACCCTTAGTTGTTGGTGCTGAGGTAAATATTAATCCTCTTTTCACCATTTTAGTGCTGGTTTTCATGGAAATTATTTGGGGTGTTCCAGGTATGATTATGGCTATCCCAATGCTTGGAATTGTAAAAATTATCTGCGACCATGTGAAGCCACTAAAGCCCTATGCTTTCCTCATTGGGAAACATAAAAAATCATAATTTTTTTCTTGAAAAACAGTCATAATTTCGCTAAAAGGGGGAATTAAATCCATTTAATTAGTATTTTTTAGTAACAATAATAAATACTAGTGGTCTAAAGTCCAAAAACGAATAAAAATGCTAAGTATCAGAAATATCGTCAAGCAATATGCCAATCACCGTGCTTTAGACAATGTATCGATTGAAATTGAGGATGGCTCTATTTTCGGACTTCTTGGCCCGAATGGTGCTGGTAAAACCTCGTTAATCCGCATCATCAATCAGATAACGGCACCAGATCAAGGTGAGATATTTTTGAATGGTGAAAAATTAAATCCAAAGCATATTTCCATGATTGGTTATCTACCTGAAGAGCGCGGTTTATACAAAAAAATGGAAATTGGCGAGCAAATGTTGTATTTGGCACAGTTAAAGGGTCTTTCAAAATCGGCTGCTACATTAAAAATTAAGTACTGGTTTGAGAAAATGGAAATTGAAAGTTGGTGGCATAAAAAGGTAGAAGATTTAAGCAAAGGCATGCAACAAAAAGTACAATTTATTGCTACCGTAGTGCATGACCCTAAACTCATCATCTTAGATGAACCCTTTTCAGGATTTGACCCTGTAAATGCACAACTCATTACAGATGAGATACTTGACTTAAATAAAAGAGGAGCGACTATTATTTTTTCTACCCATCGTATGGAATCAGTAGAACAATTATGTGATAGCATTGCACTTATCCACCAATCGAAAAAAATATTGGATGGAAAAGTAAAGGATATTAAAAATCAATATAGAAATAATACTTATCGGATTAGTTTTAGTGGGAAATTAGAGCGTCAAGAAAATCAGTTTTTCAATATCAATAGTGAGAAAGTGGATGATGGAATTACCCATTTAACCATTCAGATTAAGTCGGGACATTCAGTAAATGATTTACTTCATTATTTAATGCCGCAAGTACAAATTTCTGAGCTCATGGAAATCATCCCAAGCATGAACGACATCTTTATCCAAAACGTAAAAAGCTAATTCAACATGAACAAAACGCTACTAATCATCCAAAGAGAATACTTGAGTAGAGTAAAGAAGAAAGCATTTTTGATCATGACTTTCCTCGTTCCATTATTAATTATTGCTATGTATGCATTGATTTTTTTCTTATCGATGCGTGGTGGCGATAATATCCCAACGGTAGAAGTTATTGACGAAAGCGGCATTTTCAATAAAAGCTTCGAAAATAAGCGATCTGTGAATTTCGAGTCCTCCACATTGACACTTTCTGAAGCAAAAAAGAAGGTTATCAATGAGGAAGAAGCATTTATCCTCTACATTCCAAAAGATATAAAAAGTGGTGGAAATATTGAGTTATTTGCTCAGAAAAACGCCGGTTTATCGGTTATAAGCACCATCGAAAATCAATTAAACGAGCAAATGCGCGTTACGCTTTTGCAAGATGCAGGAATCGATTCAGAAACCCTCGACAAGATTAAGCCAAATTTAACTGTCGTTTCAAAAGAATTAACACTAGAAGGTGAAAAAGACAGTAGTTCAGGTGCTGCCATGGCTGTTGGCTTCGCTGCAGCAATATTAATTTACATGTCGCTTTTTATTTATGGCATTCAGGTTATGCGGGGTATTATTGAAGAAAAAACAAGTCGCATTGTGGAGGTTGTTATCTCATCAGTAAAGCCTTTTCAATTAATGATGGGAAAGATAATTGGAATAGGTTTGGTGGGATTAACCCAATTTTTATTGTGGATTGTGCTTTCTGTAGGATTGATGACCTTAGCTAGCACTGTTTTATTTAAAGATCAGGTAGAACAAGTGAAATCAGAAATGCCAATGGCTGATCAATCGGCACCTGTAACTCCCAAAGGTCCCGGAACAGATATTTTAAAAGCCCTACAAACCATTGAATGGAACTATATTTTACCTGCATTCATTGTATTTTTCCTTGGCGGATACATGCTTTACTCAGCTCTTTTTGCTGCGGTAGGTTCTGCAGTTGAAACAGATACCGAAACACAGCAATTTATGCTCCCCATCACCTTACCACTTTTATTTACCTATATCATGTCATTTAGCTTTATTGTGAATAATCCCGATAGCAGCCTTTCCTTTTGGCTGAGTATTATTCCATTTACATCTCCAATTGCCATGATGGTTCGACTTCCCTTTGGGGTCCCTGGCTGGGAGCTAGCTTTATCAATTGTACTTTTGATTGGCGGATTTTTATTCACCACTTGGGTTGCCTCACGAATTTACCGAGTTGGGATATTGATGTATGGAAAAAAAGTTAGCTTTAAGGAATTAGGCAAATGGTTTATGTACAGCGAATAGCTTAATTTTTATGCTAAAAAATGAACAATAGAATAGCCATTATTGATTTAGGCACCAATACCTTTCATTTATTGATTGTCGAAATTAATGGGAAAATTCCGTCAGTAATTCACCAGGAGACCATTCCCGCGAGCCTAGGTGAAGGAGGAATGAAGGATGGCAATATTAAGTCTTCGGCACTTGAACGCGGCCTAGAGGCTCTAAAACAGTTTAGAAGGCAAATTAAACTCCATCAAACAAATAAAGTTAAAGCTGTGGCCACATCGGCTTTAAGATCTGCTTCAAATGGTGCAAAATTTATCGATCAAGTGCTTTCCGATACAGGAATCCAGATTGAACTTATTGATGGTAATCGCGAAGCCGAATTAATCTATTCAGCTGTATCTGCAGCGATTAACTTGGGGAGTAATAATAGTTTGATAATGGATATTGGCGGCGGAAGTGTTGAATTTATCATTTGCAATCAAGAACAAATATTCTGGAAAAAGAGCTATGATATTGGTGCGGCACGATTGATGAATCAATTTCACCATTCAGACCCCATTTCAAAATCAGACATGGAGGACTTGCAGGCTTATTTAAATACTGTGTTGGAGGACTTGAAAAATGAGATACAAAAATTCAATCCCATTCAATTAATAGGCTCAGCAGGTGCATTTGAGACCTATGCCTCATTAATTGATGCCAATTTTAAAGCGAGTTTTGAAAGGCCAGAGTTCAATATTAATTTAAAGGAATTTGAAAAAATTGCCCAATTTATTATTGAAAGTAAGCAAGAAGAACGAGCGAAAAACCCTGCTATACCAGAAATAAGAGTAAATATGATTGTTATAGCCTGTTTATTAACACGTTATGTTTTAAGTTTACACACATTTCAAGAATTGAAACTTTCCACCTATTCGATGAAAGAGGGAATTTTATTCGAAATAATTAAAAATTAATCGACTAATTTCTGGAGTTCTTCGTACAAACGCTGTGTTGGTAAACCTACAATATTACTATAAGAACCATTAATTTTTTCTACCGCCACTAAGCCTATCCATTCCTGAATGCCGTAGGCACCAGCCTTATCCATTGGCGCATAAGTAGAAATATAATGCCTTATCTGTTCTTCGCTTATGGTTTTAAAAAAGACCTCAGAAACCTCATAAAAGCTAGTAAGCTGATGATTTTTCAAAAGGCATACCGCTGTAATCACTTCATGTCTATTCCCTGATAAGTCTGAAAGAATTTCGCAGGCATGTTCTTCATTTTCGGGCTTTCCTAAGATTTTACCATCCAAACAAACTATCGTATCTGCAGTAATAACAATTTCCTCATGAATCACTTCATCAAATGCCTTTGCTTTTTTCTCGGCAATGTAAACAGCTATTTCTGTAGGAGTAAGTCCCTCCGGATAAGTCTCATCCACCTCTCTAAGCACCACTTTAAAGTCGAGGCCCATTAATTGGAGCAGTTCTTGCCTACGTGGTGATTTCGAAGCTAAAATTATGGGTGGGAGGTTCTTAAGCATTTCAAATAATTTTCACCAAAAATAAGAAAAGCGACAAGGAGCCGCTTTTCAATTGTCATTTTTTTTATTGATTATTTCGCATTCGAGCTCTGCGCTCTTCCAAAATAGCCTCATAAGCTTTACGCTGTTCATCATTTAAAACTAAATTGATCATTTTAGTAGTTTGATCCTGAATAGGCATCATTTTAGTACGCATTGCACTAAAATCACCATTTAAAGTTGTACGAACACTGTCAATTTGTTGAGCAGACCATAGAAAAATAGACGTTAATTTTACCTTTTGGTCTGCATTTAGTTTTAAAGGCTCTAATTGAACAAGCTGTCGAGTTGCTCTTTCTTCAGGTGTACCCATTTGCATTCTTCCTTGGGCAAAGGCAAGTGTTGAAACACTAATAAAAAGTCCCAAAACAAGGATAATTTTTTTCATCTGCTATTATTTTAAAAGAGAAAGAAATATACGCAAAAAAAAAGAATTAAGCAATTTTATATAATGGATGATCCATCATTAGCAGAGGGAAGCTGATCATACCAAAGATTTTGAATTTTTAGCACTTTTTCTATGATATCGCGAACGCAGCCTTCTCCCCCATTTTTGGGAGAAATATAATGTGAAATTGCTTTAATTTCTTCGATGGCATCGGCGGGGCAGACAGCCAATCCGGCGAGTTTCATCACTTGTAGATCAGGCATATCATCACCTACAAATAATACCTGTTCTGGAGATAAATCATTCTCAAGGAGATACTTATTATACACCTCAATCTTCGAATCGAGTCCGAGGAAAACATCCTCAATACCTAAACCCTTTAAACGGTACTCTACACCTTTAGATTGAGCACCAGAAAGTGCTGCTAGTTTTAAGCCTCTCTTTACTGCAAGCTGGAGGGCATAACCATCTTTAATATTAAATTGACGGAGTTGCTCACCAGATTCGGTAAGAATTAACATGCCATTAGTAAGCACACCATCTACATCCAGAATAATAGCTTTAATATGTTTAAGTTTTTCAAGAAACATATCGAGGGTATTTAGGGGATTATAAATTGTTGCTTAAGATATATTACTGATTATCACGCCATTCGTAAACCCAGGCGGACTGAATTTGCTCTAAATGTCCTTCATTGCTTTCTTCGCGAGTACCTGCAAAGTTTGGCAAACTTAAAACCCAGTCGAGTAGGTCTGTAAACCTAATTCTATAAATTTTTGATTCGCCAAAATCATCGCCGAACTTCTCATAAAGTCCCATAGCAATATCTTCATGGTCATTCCAATGAATTGGTAATTCAAATTTATCGTTTGCCATTTCTTATTTATTAATGTCCTAAAAATTGATGCTGATCAGGAAGAGTAACTTCAATATCACCGTTTATCACAACACATTGACACCCTAATCGAGAGTTTATGCGTGGATTTATTGCGCGATCTATAAAATCTTCTTCTTTATCTGAAATATCTTGTAGAAAATCCATACCTGAATTTACATATACCTGACAGGTACTGCAACCGCAAACACCGCCACAATTATGCTGTAATTCTATCCCATTATCGAGACAAACATCTAAAACCGACTCTCCTTCAGCGATGGGTAACTCCAAAGATGGCTTTGAAGTTTCCTCAAAATTGATTTTTAACTTAAAAATGTTCATTGTTGCAAAAATAGCAATTTAAATTCAGCCTTTCGAGCGCTCTTGCAAATTGACTATGCTCTGACTTAATTTTTTATAGATATCCTGGATTTCAGGATTGTTTTTCAATAGGTCGAGATGAGCATCTACAGTTTCCTGATCACCACGCGAGGCTGGACCGGTTTGCATTTTTAAAGGATCATTCGATTGAACTTTAGCCGCTGTTTCGGCAATTAAAGGCCTTAAAAGATCAAAATCTAAGTTCTGTTCTTTCATTAATTCTTGCCCTAAGGCATAAAGATGATTACTGAAATTACAAGCAAATACAGCCGCAATATGCAATGATTTTCTTTGTTCCGAACTTAATTCAATCACTCTTTCTGAGAGACGATCGGCAATGGCATGAATTGTAGATGTTACTTCCGGGGTATTTCCTTCAATAGCAAATGGAATTTGTCTAAAATCTACCACTTTTGTTTTGGAAAATGTTTGTAAAGGATATAAAACACCATATTTTGAAGATGAACCCTCTAAAACATCAATCCCAGTCGACCCAGAGGTATGAACAATTAGCTTATTACTAACTTTTAATTCACGAGCTAGTTCATTTATAGCTTCATCTTTAACTGAAATAATATATAGATCTGCTTTTCTATCCAAATAATCAAAATCTGAAATAGCTGTTGCAGCTAAATTATCGGCAAGCTCGCGTGCATGCTCAATGTCACGGCTCCAAACCTGAACAATATCTTGTCCCGCTAATTTGAAGGCACGACCTAATTGCGTAGCTACATTGCCGCTACCAAGCAATACAATATTCATTAGGCTTGCTTAAATTCTTTGTTCCTACGGAAAATTGATAAAATGAAACCAATCACCATAATGATTGTACCACCCCAGAGTAAATTTATATACGGAAACTCAATGGCCTTTAATACCACCCATGCTTTTTCAGCTTTAGGTTTCTGATAAAGCATTAATTCCAATTTATTTTTATCAGGAAAAACATTAGTGAAGCGGAATTTCAAGCCCTTTTCATCCACTTTTTTACCAAAATCAAATTTAGAACCATCTTTCAACATGTAAATTGGCTCTGAAGGATAGGTCTTACCGTCCGAATTGACTTCCAACTGCAAACCTATGGCGATATCATTCTCGCCAAGAGGAATATTTTGAACTTTTGCCTCACGATTTATCCCTTTCACCAAAATATATCCTTCTCTAAATCTAACTGTATCACCGATATTTATTTCATAGGTTATAGGCTTCTCATAATTCTCATCATCCGAGTGACCTTCATGTTCCTCATGATCTTCCTCTTTTAGAGGAACGCTACTTACGTGTGTATAAATATCATGGAACAAATAATGCTTGGTGTCTGGAGATGCAATAATCTGCCTCATTTTAGCATTAACCTGAGCATTTGGATAAAGAGTAAAATTCTCCTTTTCCTTACCTGATTTTTCGTCTAAAACCTTATAATTGATTCTATAATAAGTATTTACACCCTCAACCGAATCACCTAAATAAGTTACAGTATAGCGATCCATTTTAACAGGTTCATCTTGGTAAAGAATAATATTTTCGCGAGGATTATTGTTTTTTGCGAACTCATCACCAAAGCCAATCCCTGTATTATTGATGGAAACCACTTTATTTGTTGCAGCCGCTACAAGAGCTCCGACTAATAAAAGAGCAAATCCGATATGTGCTACCGCCGACCCAGCCAAGCGCCATTTACCAGCAAAAGCATCACCTAAAATTCTGGCATTAGCAACAATTGAAAATATAGCCGCAAAAGTTAAGAGGATATACATCACATTGGAATAGATATCCATAATGTAAACTGCAGCAGCAGTTATAAAAATAGATAAAACAAAAGAAACAGAAATACTGATATAAAACTTCTTAGGATCTGTTTTCTTATACTTTAAATATTGTGAAAAAGCCGAAATTATAGCAATAACTACTGCAAAAGGCACCTGCCATTTATTATAATGAGCAATAACATCTGCTGGAGGTGCTATTTCAGTCCCGAATACTGCATTAAACACCGGAACAGAAGTGGAGGCCAGAATTTGCAAGCAAGCAATTGAAATGACTAAAGCTCCGATAAACAACCAAAATTCGCGGGAATAGGTCTCCTCATCTTTTTTAGTAATTGGGAGTTCTTTCCAGCGTATAACCAAAAAGAAAATAGATAAGAAAAAGAAGACGAAAATATATAGAACAAGGTGCCAAAACATCCCCAAATCTGTAAATGAATGTACAGAAGTTTCACCTAAAATACCGCTTCTAGTTAAGAATGAAGCATATAAAACTAGGACAAAGCTAATTAGAACTAGGAAAGTAGCGGTAAAATACGAATGTCCAGAATTTTTGTAGGCTATCAAAACGTGAACCGCAGCAATGAGGGTCAGCCAAGGTATAATGGAAGCATTTTCTACAGGATCCCAAGCCCAGAAGCCACCAAAGTTTAATGCTTCATAAGCCCAGAAAGAACCCATGATGATACCCGTACCCAAAATCATTACCGCGAATAAAGTCCAAGGTAAAGCAGGCTTAACCCATTCAGAATATCTCCTTTCCCATAGTCCACCGATTGCATACGCAAAAGGAATAATCATGGATGCAAAGCCTAAAAACAAGGTCGGCGGGTGAATAACCATCCAATAGTTTTGAAGTAAAGGGTTAAGACCATTACCATCAGTTATTACACTTAAATAATCGCCACGCTGAAAAATCGGTCCTGGCATTGCATCTCTCAACAAAATAAAAGGAGAACTACCAATTTTAAGTCCGAAAACCTCTACCCCAACAAGCATCGAAGCTATAAATGCTTGAGAAAGCATCATGATAGTCATGACAGAGTTTTCCCAAGATTTAGCTCTCTTAAAAATAATAAAACCTAAAAAAGATTGCCAAAACATCCAAAGCCAGAAACTACCTTCTTGCCCTTCCCAAAAAGAAGAAATAATGTAATAAACAGGCAAAATTTTAGATGAATGTGCCCAGGCATAATGATATTCGAATAAATGATTGTAAATGATATAATAAAGCGAAGAGCCTATACCAATTACAGCTAGAATATTGATGATAAATGCAAGTCTTGCAATTTTCTTCCAGCCTTCAGAGCTTGCTCTAACAAGCGAATCTTTTGAAAGATTTGTACTTGTTGCAAAATAATAAGCAATAGTTGACAGCAAAGCTGTGCAAAACGATAAAACGATGAAGAATTGACCAATCTTTCCGGGAAGAAGGTTTTCTCCAATAAATTGTATATCCATTAAGATTTAATTTTTGGCGGTGGTAGCCGAAACTTCAGTAATTTCTACCTCATCTGCTGTATATTTAGATGGGCATTTCATTAAAATTTTTGAGGCATGAAACTCATTACCAACCATTTTACCGGTTAAAACAATTTGCTCAGATCGCTCAAAATCTTGTGGCTTTGATCCATTAAACACCACTTTACTTTCCCGCCCCTCATTGTCGCGCATGTAGAATGAAAAGTAATTAGCATCTTGCTTAGGATCATAAAAAAGCTCTTTTTCTTTATTTAGCTGACCAACAACATGTAATTCTGAAGTGGATTCTTTGGCATCATTAAATGAGCCATAGGTGCTAGAATCAGCATATGTGCTAATAATTATACCAATCGCTAAAGCGATTATTAAAATACCTGCTATAGAACTCTTCTTCATGGCAAAGGTTTATATTATGAATCAAATAATAATGCAAAAATACTAATTAGTAAACATAGGGAGTAAATATAATAAGAATGTTTCTATATTAGAATCATTCTAAATAAAAATGGAGCGAAATATTTAAATCCCGCTCCATTCCCAATATAAAACTGAACAATTATGGCCAAATTCCCATGTTCATATATGAAATTGCAACCTTATCAATTGAGCTTACAAAAGCGGCAGTTCTTAATCCATCAATTTTAGGATTAGCCATTTGTATATCTCTAATTTCATGGTAAGATCTAATCATGGTATCTTCCAAGCCAGAATTTACTAATTCAAGTTCGGTAGCACCTTTAATAATCAGACTTCTTTGTACGGCATCAAGAGTAACACCAGTAGTTTTTTCGACCATGTTAACCAAGTTTAGGTTAGCATTTTCTTCATAGCGCTTATCCATTCTTCCGAAAGCAACGTGCGAAAGATTTTTAAGCCACTCAAAATACGAAACTGTTACTCCACCAGCATTACAGTACATATCAGGAATAATGATACAACCTCTCTTTATTAAAACTTCAGCTGCTTCGGGAGTTGTTGGTCCGTTAGCCGCTTCAGCAATAATTTTAGCCTTGATATTAGCCACATTACTAATTGTAATTTGATTCTCTAATGCTGCAGGCACAAGGATATCACAATCTTGCTCTAATCCTTCGGCAGAGTTTTTAAATTCTTTTTGAGCACCGGCAAAACCTAATATTGAGCCTGTCATTTTACGATGTGTAAATACCTCATCTAAATTTAGGCCTGAAGAATTATAGATTGCACCTTCGTACTCACAAATTCCGACTACCGTAGCACCAAATTCAATTAGATACTTAATGGTATGATATCCCACATTACCAAGACCTTGAACAATTACGCGCTTACCCGACATTCCGGCGGTAAGACCCATTTTCTTCATGTCTTCTGCAATATCAACGCACTCGCGAATGGAGATAGCTACTCCGCGACCAGTTGCTTCTTTTCTTCCAGCAATACCATGCAATGCCAAAGGCTTTCCAGTAACACAACCCAAGGCATCCAACTGACCAGGGTTCATGGTTTGATAGGTATCGGCAATCCAGCTCATTTCACGCTCACCTGATCCATAATCTGGGGCTGGCACGTCAATTGCGGGACCGATAAAATTCTTTTTTATTAATTCAACAGTGTACCTACGAGTAATAGTCTCAAGTTCGGCAGTGGTGTAGTCTTTAGGATTAATTTTTATCCCACCCTTTGCACCACCAAAAGGAACATTTACAATGGCACATTTATAGGTCATTAATGCTGCAAGTGCCATTACTTCATCCTCATTCACCATTTCGCTGTAGCGAATACCACCTTTTGTTGGCGATTTATGATGTGAATGCTCTACCCTCCATGCGTCAATAACCTCGAAACCATTTCCTCTGCGAATTGGGAAACGAAAACGATAAACACTATTGCATGATCTGATTTGGTCAAGCAATCCTTCAGGATGAGAAGTGAATTGTGCTGCATGATCAAAAAACTGGCAAACGTCACCGAAAAACGATGTATCTGAGTGCGCTGCGTCTATAGACTTAGCCATAAAATTAATTTATAAGTTTGAATAATTGGTTTTTCTGGTACAAAGTTGAAAGAAAAAAGTCGATACTTAAAATGAAAATTACTTAGTGTATAAAGTACATCTTCACCGAAAATTGAAAAATCTTAGTTATAAGATTTTAAAGCTTGATTTTCGACTATTTTTGCTTCTCAATTTTTTTTAATCGATTATCGATTGAGAACAAATAAATGGCAATTCCTATGAAAATAACTGCAAGAACCATTACTACCACATAGATTTTCCCTGATTCTCTTAGTTCGGTTGCCATATCAACCCCGTTCGAGTTTTGAGCGAAAGCTACCATTGATAATGATAGGATGAAACAAATTGCGAGGATAATACTTTTCATTAGTCAAGAATTTAATTTAATAATTTGTTTGCATTTTTATTTAAAAGAAATTAATTTTCTCCTATTTTTTTATTTTCAATTTTCCGAATACGGTATCGAATATTTGTAATCCAAACACCCATTAAGATCCAACCAAAAACTGCGGGATAAAATACGGGTCTCAATTCTGGAGCCATATCCTTTGTATTAAAGCCTGGATTTCCTCCGTTTCCGGGATGTAGCGAGTCGGTTAATCGTGGTAAAATAAATAGTAAAACCACCATTATTGGGAAGGCAAAAATATTATAAACAGAAGAGATTCTGCCTCGTTTTTGTTCTTCTTCAAGCGAATTACGAAGTACTAAATAAGCTAAGTACACGAGTAGTGCAATTGCAGCACTATTTTGTTTCGGATCATTACTCCAAGCCTCGCCCCATGTAAATTTGGCCCATACAGCACCTGTAACAAGTCCCAATACGCCAAAAACAATGCCAACATTGGCACTCTCAACAGCCATTAAATCATCATTTTCGTTGGAATTTCGCAAGTAACGTACACTATAAACAAATGAAATTGTTAACATCACAATCATAGAGAACCACATAGGCACATGAAAATGAATATTGCGAATAGTTTCATTTAAAATTGGCTTCGCGGGAACATGAAAAAGAAAACCAGCAATTATGGAGAATAGTACAAGAAGTACAGCCAAAATTTTCCACCAACTTTTATTCATAGTATTGTATTTTAATCGCGCCAAAGGTAAGGAAATAACAATAAAGAAGTAGTGATAACAATCACATTTATAGCCAAAATAACGCCAATTTCATCATAAGAAACCGACCTATCTAAACCATCCATAGCATTTTTTGAGAATTTGATTAAAACAACCAACAAAGGAATAACTAATGGGAAACTTAAAATAGCCATGAGTCCGCCACCATTACTCGCCTTCGAGGCAATTCCAGAAATCATCGTAAAAATGGAGGCAAAACTAATGCTTCCCAATAAGACTGAAAGCAGGTAAAACATCGGGTCGCCCATAGGATTATTAAAAACTAAGGAATAAAAGCCGAGAGCGATTAAGGAAAGTAAAATCATCAAGAAAATATTATAAATTATTTTGGAGATGATGATTGCCTTCGGACTGGCGATGGTATAGTAATAAAGCTGTCTAGCGCGACTTTCCTGAATAAAACTTTTGGTAATGGCATTTACAGAAGCAAAGAGCATGATTATCCAGAATAGCGCGTTCCAAGTTTGGGCGCTGCTAACCTGGCGAAAAGCTAAGTAGCAGACAAAAACGGTAGAAACCACGTATAAAAGTATTCCGTTCAAAGCATATTTTGAACGCCATTCAAGCATGATTTCCTTCCGAATTAAGAACTTTATTTGATTAAATAAATCCATCGCAACAAATATAAACTTTGAATTTCAGTTTTAGGTATTTAGCTGTCAGATTCCAAGATTTCTATGTAATTTGGAGCAATGTTTTTATCTGCATTAGAGAGTCCGATAGGGAAAATAATCATCAAAGCAACCGAAATTGAAGTTTTTTCAATCAATTTCACAGAAGATATTGTTGAAGAAAATCCGAATCAAATAAGTGATTTAGCCAAAAAACAGCTGATTGAGTATTTTGAGGGTAAAAGAAAATCGTTCGATTTTCCAATGGATCAATCGGGAAGTGATTTTCAGAAAAAAGTATGGCTTGAGCTTCAAAACATCCCCACAGGAAATACCATAAGCTATGCAACTTTAGCTAAAAGAATGGCAAATCCACTAGCTATTCGCGCAATAGCGGCGGCAAATGGGAAAAATAAACTTTTATTAGTTATACCATGCCATCGTGTAATTGGCAGTGGCGGAAAATTAGTAGGATTTTCGGCCGGATTATGGCGAAAAAAGTGGCTTTTAGAACATGAAACAAGAATGACTATGCTGGGCCAGTCATTCTTGGATTATAAATTTTGAGGATTATTTTCCTGCTGTTCTCGGTGCTAATTCCACGTGGTAACGAACAAGCTCATCTATAGGAGAGCGAATAATTTTTCCAACTTTCATTCCGTATTCAATAGCAGTTTCTTCAAGTACATTTCTGAAATTATATCCCACAGAACCTATACAATTGAAAGTATAATCTTTAAAATTTGGATAATGACTAACTAAATTTTCAAAGAAATCAACAAAGGAGGTCTTTACAATTTTCCTTGAATATTCAGCATGAACATTATTATCGTAAACAAACTTACTGAAGCTAGCACAAAAACGGTTAGCTAATGGTTTGGTATAAACCTGATCGGTAATTTGTTCAGGAGTTAATTTATATGTCTCCCAAAAACGCTCTCTAACAACCTCAGGCATGTATCCACGAAGATAATCAGTTAATAATTTTTTACCGATATAGCACCCACTACCCTCATCACCTAAAATATAGGCCGCCGAATCAATGTTCAATGAAATTTCTTTACCGTCATAAAGTCCGGTGTTAGTACCAGTTCCTAATATTGCTGCAAATCCAGTACCTAATCCTAGTAAAGCACGAGCAGCAGCTAGAAGATCATGACCAATATAAATGCTGGCTTTAGTAAAAACATTTGCCATGGCATCAGAAACGATTTTTAATTTGTCATCCGTAGAACAACCTGCACCGTAATAATTTACTTCAGTAACTTGATCTAAATCTAAATCTGAAGGAAGATCCTTAAAAAGAGACTCCGTAATATATTCTGTGCTAACAAAATATGGGTTATAACCTTCTGTGTTAAAATAGATTTTTTGACCAGCATCATTTAATAAACACCAATTAGTTTTGGTTGAGCCGCCGTCAGCAATAATGATCATAATTTTATATATTAAAATTTAAAGGTATAAAATAATCCTTATTGTCAAAAGGACACTATGTGTTTTTATTAGTTAGTTGGTTAGTTGGCTAGATGGTTAGATGGTTAGGTGGTTAGCCGTTGTCAGTTGGCAGTTATCAGACATTTGTTAACCGGTGGCTGAGGTTCTCGAAGCCGGGATATGAGTTGTGTGTTATCGGTTGGCAGTTGTCTGTTATCAGTTGTCAGACATGCGGCATTGGGTAACCGGTGGCTGAGGTTCTCGAAGCCGGGATATGAGTTGTGAGTTATCGGTTGTCAGTTATCAGTTGTCAGACATGCGGCATTGCGTAACCGGTGGCTGAGGTTCTCGAAGCCTGTTCTTTTAGGTACCTGCCTTTTGGCTTTGGGTGTCAATTGGGGAAAGATTTCAGAGAATTGCATTAATAATATACAAAAAATATTCGAGATAAGCAAGATTAAATTTATTTTTAGCCATGAATGAGACAAAAATGATTGTAGATCTACGCAGTGATACAGTAACACGTCCTACACCGGGCATGCTGGAAGCCATGTATAGTGCAAAAGTTGGGGATGATGTTTTTGGTGAGGATGAAACTGTAAATACACTACAAAATAAGCTTAAACATCTATTTGGGATGGAAGATGCCTTATTTTGTCCCTCAGGCACCATGACCAACCAAATTGCAATAAAATGCTTTACCAACCCTATGGATGAGGTAATTTGTGATGAAACAGCGCATGTTTACCGTTATGAAGGTGGCGGGATAGCCTTTAACTCATCAGCATCCGTGCGTTTATTATATGGCGATCGCGGCCGCATATCTGCCGATTTAATTGAACCTCATGTAAATCCCGATAATATTCACTACCCAAAAAGCACTTTGGTGGTATTAGAAAATACTGTAAACCGTGGTGGTGGTAGCATTTATAGCCTAGAGCAAATAGAGCCTATTTACCATTTATGTCGTTTAAAAAACATGAGTCTACATTTAGATGGAGCACGTATTTTTAACGCACTAGAAGAAACAAAAGACGATCCGAAAGAGTATGGAAGGATGTTTGATGGCATTTCTGTTTGTTTATCGAAAGGCTTGGGTGCGCCTGTTGGCTCCGTGCTTTTAGGAAGTAAAGAAACCATACAAAAAGCGAAACGGATAAGAAAAGTGATGGGTGGAGGTTGGCGACAAGCAGGATTTCTTGCTGCGGCAGGTATTTATGCACTTGATCACCATGTAAATCGCTTGAAGGACGATCATCAGAATGCCAAAATCTTAGCAGATGCATTGATTAGCTTACCATTTGTAAAAAGCTGCATGCCTGCGGATACCAATATTGTAATTTTTGAGCTCGATGAAAAGCATAATTCAGACGAATTTGTTGAAAAATTATCACATCAAGGAATCAAATGCAATACGTTTGGGAAACAAATGATTCGTTTTGTCACCCATTTGGATATTAATGCTGGGATGATCGACTATACACTCGAGACCTTAAAGAAAATTCATTAAATCGGAAAATTATCTCGAAAATGACATTTTCAGCATAATCTTCATTAAAATTTTGCTTTTCTTGCAGTCGATCTAAAAATTTGATCTATGGAAAAAATTCTGATAGCCAACCGTGGTGAAATTGCCCTCCGCATCATGCGTTCTGCACGTGAGATGGGAATTAAAACCGTTGCTGTATTTTCGGAAGCAGATCGGAATGCACTTCACGTAAGATATGCTGATGAAGCCGTTTTTATAGGCCCTGCACCCTCTTCTCAATCCTATCTCGTAGGAGAAAAAATTATAGAAGCCTGCAAAAAAACTGGTGCTCAGGGAATTCACCCTGGCTATGGATTTTTATCTGAAAATGCTGCTTTTGCAAGGATGGTTAAAGCTGCGGGACTCATATTAATTGGTCCATCGCCCGAAGCCATGGAGATTATGGGCAATAAATTATCTGCCAAAGCAGCAGCGTTGAGCTATCAAATTCCGATGGTTCCTGGCACAGAGGAAGCCGTTACAGACATCGATATTGCTCAAAAAAGAGCTTTAGAAATAGGCTATCCTATATTGATCAAAGCTGCTGCCGGTGGTGGTGGTAAGGGCATGCGAATTGTTGAAAAGGCAGAAGATTTTATAGAGCAAATGGACTTAGCCGTTTCAGAAGCGAGCTCGGCCTTTGGTGATGGATCTGTATTTATTGAACGCTACGTTTCTTCGCCAAGGCATATCGAAATACAGGTTTTAGGTGATAATTATGGGAATATCGTCCACCTTTTTGAACGAGATTGCTCCGTGCAGCGTAGGCATCAAAAAGTTGTGGAGGAAGCTCCTTCAGCAGTTTTATCCGAAGAATTAAGGCAAAAAATGGGTGAAAGTGCAGTAAATGCAGCACGGTCATGTAATTATATAGGTGCTGGAACGGTCGAATTTATTTTGGATGAAAACCTCGACTTTTTCTTCCTTGAGATGAATACCCGCTTGCAAGTTGAGCATCCGGTAACAGAAATGATTACGGGAATTGACTTGGTAAAAGAGCAAATTCGAATAGCTAGAGGTGAGCCATTGAGTTTTAAGCAAGAAGACTTAAAAATAAAAGGTCATGCTGTTGAATTACGTGTTTATGCCGAAGATCCAGCAAATAATTTCTTGCCTGATATTGGCAATTTGCAAACTTATATCACTCCGAAAGGTCCCGGAATACGCGTAGATGATGGTTTTGAGCAGGGAATGGATATCCCAATTTACTATGATCCAATGATAGCAAAATTGGTAAGCTATGGTAAAGACCGTCAAGAAGCTATTGAACGTATGATTCGCGCCATTGATGAATATCAAATTACGGGTATTCAAACTACCCTAGCCTTCGGGAAATTTGTGATGCAGCATGAAGCTTTTGTTTCGGGCAATTTTGATACCCATTTTGTGAATAAATACTTCATTCCGGAGCACCTTTCGCAAGACGATGAAGAAGAAGCCATGATTGCTGCTTTGATTGGTGCAAATTTCATGAAAGTACAGAGCGCAGCTACCAAAGTTGAGGCAGCTATTGAGGACAAATCTCAATGGAAAAAGAATAGAAAAAAATATTAGTAATAAACTAAAAAATATGTTTACAGGTATAATTGAGACTATCGGTCGCGTAGTGGAGTTAAAAAAAGAGCAAGATAATTTACATCTTATTATCGAATCTGATATCTCAAATGAACTTAAAATCGATCAATCTGTGGCACATAATGGTGTTTGCTTGACTGTTGTTGCTCTCACTGATAATACCCATACCGTTACTGCCATTGCTGAGACATTAAATAAAACGAGCATTGGAAAACTGCAATTAGGCAATTTGATTAATTTGGAGCGTTGCATGCAAATGAATGGCCGTTTAGATGGACATATTGTGCAAGGCCATGTAGATCAAACAGCCATTTGTACAGAAGTAAAAGAAATGGCTGGTAGCTGGAAATATACTTTTACTTATGATCCTACCATAGGAAATATTACTGTCGAAAAAGGCTCAATTTGCGTGAATGGAATTAGTCTGACAGTCGTAAACTCCCACGAAAACGCTTTTTCGGTAGCCATTATCCCCTATACTTATGAGCATACCAATATGCAGGAGCTAAAAAAGGGAGATGTAGTGAATTTGGAGTTTGATATTATTGGGAAATATGTGGCGAGGTTGCTGGGAAAACAATTATCCTAGGTGCCACTCATAAGGTAGCTGAGGCACTCGAAGCCCCGCATAAAAAAGCCTCAATTGATGTTGTGGTTTAGATTTATATGAAAGGTGATAACACGGGCCATAAGGGATTTATTTTAAGTCCTCAAAAATAAAACGTTCATCATAAGGAATCTGGAATTTCTCTAAAGTAGCAACATATTCTTCTTTAAAAGTTTCTTTAGCATGATGTTTTTCTTGATTTTTAATGTAATTAAATACTACATCAATTTGGGTATTGCTATAGGAAAAGGCACCATAACCTTCTTGCCATTCGAATCGATTTAGTAATAAACGATTGTCATTAATATATTTTGAAGATTTTGCTTTTACGGTTTTCATCAATTCAGATATAGAAATTGTTGGTTTTAAACCAAAAAAACAATGCGCATGATCTTCTACACCATTTACAATGATTGTTTTACATCCTGTTTCATTAATGATATTTCCAATTACACTAAAAACAGTGGCTCTCCAATCTTTATCTAAAACTGCTGCTCTATACTTTACTGCAAAAACAGCTTGTATATAAATTTGATGGTATGTATTTGCCATGATATTTTATTTTTCTCTTAGAATATAAAATACGGTTTTTTTATTAATACGAATTTTTATTGGGATGGATTAAAATCCATTTTTTATTGTATTGGATTGAAACCCTGTTTTCATTGCACCGGATTATCGAAATTCGTTTTTTTTATTGCAACGGATTGAAATCCATTGCTAAAAGATGGGTCGTCCCGATGGGACTGGTAAATGGCTCGTCAATTAAAGAAAAAAATACTTATAAGAGCCATAGGCTCGACCCATCTTGAAAAGCAGGAATTTATTCCTGGTCTTTACCGACTAATCTTCAAAATAAAAATTTACTCGATCGCCTTACCCTTCATGGCAGTAGATATTGCCGTGTTCATCAAACGTTCTGCAAAAGGGCGGGTAAATTCGTTGAGCTCATCGATACTTTTATGGATTAGGTCTTTATCACCTGAACCTAAAGCATTTTTGAGGGCTAATATTAATTTTTGAGTGTCGGCACATTCGGTTTCTGAGACTTGTTCTGTGTTTTTTGTAAGGAAACGCTCAACAGTATAAACCATTTGTTCGCCTTCGGTGCGGGCTTCAATCAGCATTCTTTTGCTCACATCGTCGCGTGCATGTTCTACGCTATCTAGAAGCATTTGCTCTACTTGCTCATCGGTTAAACCGTAAGTTGGCTTTACCTCAACTTCCTGCTTTACTCCTGAACGTAATTCAATGGCTTCAACAGTCAGAATTCCATCTGCATTGAGCTTGAAATTGATATCCACTTTAGGGAATCCTGCCGGCATTGCGGGAATACCTTTGAGGTCAAATTCAGCTAATTTTCTATTTTCTGAGACTAAATCACGCTCGCCCTGATAAACAGAAATCTTCATATTTACTTGTCCGTCGATTGACGTAGTATATTGCCTACCCGCTTTAGTCGGCACCTTGGCATTCCTCGGAATAATCACATCCATCAATCCACCCATGGTTTCAATCCCTAATGAAAGTGGAGTCACATCCAAGAGTAAAATGTCTTTTCTATTTCCTGCTAAAATATCCGATTGTATGGCAGCACCTAGGGCAACAACCTCATCGGGATTAATTTGGTCATGAACTTCTTTTTCAAAAAAATCAGCAACTCTCTTTTTAACAAGTGGAGTACGTGTAGATCCACCTACCATTACCACCTCTTGAATATCAGAAATACTTAGTCCTGCATCTTTCAAGGCATTTTTACAGCAGTCAATTGTTTGATCTACTTTTGAGGAAATTAACTCTTCAAATTTTATTTTGGTAATAGCACAAGGCACATCGTCCACAAAATCATTGAAAATATTTTGAGTGGTTAATGCTTTTTTAGCTTCTTCTGCCTTTAATCGTAAGGCTTGATTGAAGGAAGAATCATTCAATTTATCTTCCAGTTTATTTTGCTCAATCCAATAATTTACAATGGCACGATCAAAATCATCACCACCTAAAAAAGTATCACCATTAGTAGAAAGTACTTCAAAAATCCCATTTTGTATCTTTAGGATTGACACATCAAAAGTGCCTCCCCCTAAATCATAAACTGCAATTATCTTTTCTTCTTCTGGATTTAGTCCGATTCCATAAGCCAAACTAGCTGCTGTAGGCTCATTTACAATCCTTAATACATCTAAACCTGCCAATTTACCGGCATCACGTGTTGCTTGTCGCTGACTATCATTAAAATACGCCGGAACAGTAATTACCGCACGATTTACTGACGTTTTAAGTGCATGTTCTGCCCTCTCCTTCAACTCTTTAAGAATCATTCCGGAAAGTTCAATTGGCGAATAAAATTTATCTCCAACCTTAATTTTGACTAAGCTTTCGCCATCATCATCAATAATTTTATATGAAAATAAATTGCTATGGGCTTCAATATCTTTAAAAGAACGACCTAAAAGACGTTTGACAGAAAAGATGGTGTTTTGAGGATCAGAAATAAGAAATTCTTTAGCTTCATTACCAACAATTACATCGCCATTATCTTGAAAATGTATCACTGAAGGCACTAAAAGTCCTTTGCCCGTATCATTAATTACCTGAGGATTACCCTCCGGATTGATGAATGCCACAAGACTATTGGTTGTACCTAGATCAATCCCAACAATTAATTCTTCCTTCTGTACTGAACCGGTTGCAATGTTAATAGATACTTTAGCCATAATGTTTTTCAACAAGCCGCAAAGGTAGCGAGTTTAGGCACAATACCGAAGTATTCGCTCATATTTGATAATTTATTACAATTGGATTAGTTTTTATTGAAAAAACGTGTGATTTTAAAAAACAGGTTTTAATCAAAACACAATTTTGGAATGCTTTTAGCGGTTAAATTCTAAACGTTTACCATAAATCCCATCCTTAATTTGCCCATTTTCATAGACTAAATTTCCGGAAACGATGGTACTGATAACGCTTGAGCTAAAAATTTCACCTTCAAAAGGGCTCCATCCGCATTTATAAAGCAAATTATCTTTAGTAACGGTTTGCGATTTATTTAGATCTACCAAAACTAAATCTGCCCAATAGCCTTCGCGGATAAACCCACGTTTATCGACTTGAAAACAAACCGCTGGACTATGAGCCATTTTTTCGACTATTTTCTCGAGGCTAATTTTGCCTTTTTTATAGAGCTCAAGCATCGCGATAAGTGCATGTTGCACTAAAGGACCACCCGAAGGAGCCTTACTATATTCCTGAGATTTCTCCTCGATGGTATGAGGAGCATGATCTGTGGCAATGATATCGATATGATCATCCAAAACTGCTTGAAAAACTGCATCCCGATCGGCGGCAGATTTAACCGCAGGATTCCATTTTATCCAATTTCCTTTGCTGGCATAATCCGCATCCGAAAACCATAAATGATGGATACAAGCCTCAGATGTTATCCTTTTTTGGCTCAGAGGAATGGTATTATCGAATAAACTGGTTTCAATTGCTGTAGAAATATGTAAAATATGAAGACGTGTATTATACTTTTTAGCTAATCCAACGGCAAAAGAAGAAGAAATATAACAAGCTTCAGCATTTCGAATTTGGGGATGCATTTCGGGAGTTAAATTATCGCCATAGAGTTCCTTAAAATGAGCTGCGTTGGCACGAATGGTGGCTTCATCTTCACAATGTGTGGCTACAAGAATTGGCGCTTGACTAAAAATTCCCTCTAGTGTTTTCTCATTATCAACCAGCATATTGCCAGTAGAGGAACCCATAAAAACCTTAATTCCGCACACTTTTTTAGGATCAGTTTTGAGCACTTCCTCCAAATTATCATTACCAGCACCCATAAAAAAGGAATAATTAGCGGCTGAGCTGCGAGCACCAATTTGATATTTATCGGCTAATAATTCTTGAGTGAGCGTATTGGGGACGGTATTAGGCATCTCCATAAAAGAGGTGATACCTCCTGCAATTGCGGCCCTGCTTTCGGTAAAGATATCCGCTTTATGTGTTAATCCGGGTTCTCTAAAATGCACCTGATCATCAATACATCCTGGAAAAAGATGGAGCCCTTCGGCATTAATTTCCTGATCAGCAGACATGTTTAGGCTCTTGCCAATCTGTTCGATGATTCCATTTTTTACAAATAGATCGGAAACAATAATTTTACCTTCATTTACTAATGTTGCGGATTTAATGAGAATTGATGCCATAGTTCAGAGTTTGGTGCAGAATTACATTCGCAATTTCGGAATTTTTAGCCATTTACGTGAATTTTATTGCTTTATTAAGTTAAAATGCGTATATTAGGGATAAACCAATGCAATTTCCCCCAGCAATATTTTTTTAATAAATAATTTTCATCTAATCACATAAAAGCTAGCTGCAAAAAGCGGCACATAAAAGCAAACACGTATCTTTGCGGCTATGTCAATAACCTTTGAAGATTTTAAGCTCAATAAACAGATCCTGAATGCCATTTCGGATGCAGGCTATACTTTGCCTACTCCGATACAAGAAAAGGCCATTATGCCCATTTTATCAGGTCAGGATATTATGGGAATTGCGCAAACAGGCACTGGAAAAACCGCAGCTTTTGTACTTCCAATTTTGATGAAGCTTAAATTTGCACAAGGGAATGATGCCAGAGCCTTAATTATTGCTCCTACCCGTGAGTTGGCGATGCAAATTGAGGAAAACGTAAAGACCTTTGCCAAGTATACCGATTTACGGACTGTTGTACTTTTTGGTGGATTAGGTCCGAAGACTCAAATTGCTGAGTTAAAAAAAGGTGTAGATATCATCATCTCAACCCCTGGACGATTCCTCGATTTATACTTGGAGGGTCATATCAACACCCAATTCCTCAAATTTATGGTCATGGATGAGGCCGACAAAATGATGGATATGGGTTTTATTGGCTCCATTCACAGAATTTTGGAGGTGGTCCCACGGAAAAGACAAAACCTATTATTTTCAGCTACAATGAGTGAGCTGGTACATAAAATATCGGGTGATTTCCTAAAACATCCTACAATAATTGAAGTCGCAGCCCAGGCAACACCAGCAGATACAGTTAGTCAGGCGCTGTATAAAGTCCCAAATTTAAAGACCAAACTAAATTTACTTCAACATTTATTAAAAGATACAGAAGACTTTACGCGACTTATCATATTCTGTAAAACCAAAACTGTTGCTGATAATATTTTCCATTTTTTAGAGCGCAGATATGGTGCGGAGCAGGTTAGAGTAATCCATGCCAATAAAGGGCAAAATACACGTATTAACTCTATAAACGCATTTAAAGAAGGACAAATACGTATTTTGGTGGCAACAGATGTGGCCTCTAGGGGCCTCGATGTGAGCAATGTAAGTCACGTAATTAATTTTGATGTGCCAATTATCATTGAAGATTATGTACACCGAATCGGTAGAACAGGTCGTGCCTTACAAACTGGCGATGCCATTACCTTTTGCAGTCCCTCAGAAGAATATTATGTAGAAAAAATTGAAAAACTAATCAGACAGAAAATTCCATTGTTCAATATGCCTGATGATGTTTTTGTGGATGATACCCCATATGAAGAGCGCCAAAATATTGCCCGTGAAATTGATCTTCAAAAACGTAGGGAGGATCCTGAGTTCAAGGGAGCATTTCATGAGAAAAAAGCAAAAAACACAAAAGGAATAAAAACTACGAAGTCGGAGCCCAAAGCCAAGGCAAGAAATAACAAACCTGGTGCAGCGCGAAGGAAAAAAAGTGTCAAATTTGATGCTGTTCACAAAAAAGACAGAAAGAAAAAATGAACCTGCGAATTAGCCCGCTAAACATCATTTCCTCCATTTTGCTTGTCGGGACTGCCTACCTTCAAATCTTTCCAAGTAAAGCGAATTACAATTACCCAAGCCTAGCTTCAGTGCTATTTTTGGTAATTATTTGCTTCATCACCGACCTGATTTTCAGAAGGTTACTAATAGACCTAAAACGAATTTGGTTATTTGAATTAGTATTTCTAATATTTGTCGGCTTTTTGATTACCATCTTCAAAAGCTATTTTTAATAAACACAACCGATATATCCATAAATTACGACGCAATGAAAAAAGCTGAAATAAAACTGACTATTGAATTAGACGATCAAAATGTTCCTGAAAATATCTTGTGGGAATCTACCGACTCACAAAACAAGGAAGCACTACCTGTTAAATCGATGATGCTTGCTTTGTGGGATCATAATTATAAAAACTCCTTGCGTATTGACCTTTGGACTAAGGACATGCCAGTGGATGAGATGAAGCGATTCTTTTATGAGACTCTACAGACCATGGGCGATAGCTTTCTTCGTGCAACTGGAGAAGAGGCAATTGTAGAAGATTTACGTGATTATTGCGCTCATTTTGCTGAAAAAATGGAGCTTACAGAAGGAAATAACCCTCAGTCTGCATTGAAAGGATAATTCTTAAGAAATGACAATTAAAAACTATTTAGGCATTGTTGGCGCATTAATGGTTGTTGGTGGCGGCTTTTCGCCGATGCTTCATATACCCATCATTGGAAATTGGAATTATTGGGATATCGATACCGTTTTGGCTTCGGTAATTTATGCCTTGGCTGCATTGGCACTATTTGCTGCTGCTGGAAATAAATTTGGCCTTTTACGCTTTTGCGGATGGTCTTTGCTTTTCGTACTAATATTCACTTTTATAGCCGTTTATTTTAAGGTAACAAATTACTTCAGCTTTATTCCACTGAAAAAATTAGCTGCTGCAGCAAGCAGTATCATTAAATATCGCTGGTTAGGCTGGGGATTGATATTTTCAGGCGCAATAATTATGATTTTATTTTCAAAGAAAAATAAAACAGCAAAAAGTTCATAGTTTTAGGTATTTTAGATAAAGTTTAAATTTTCAATTAAGCTATTATCAAAAAAACAATGGATTTAGGGACAGTATCCAAAAAGAAATCATTCAGGAATTGGAAATATTTTCTCAATTTATTTCCAATTTCACTAGTGATTTATGGGAATATGAATGGTGGGTGGTACACCCTAATGAATTTTCTTTTCACTTTTGCCATTTTGGGAATTGCTGAAATCCTACTCCCTGAGGACCATAGGAATGATGATATTGTAGACGATGAGCTACCTGAAATTTTGATGTATCTATCAGTTTTAGCACAGTTCTTATCCATTTCAAGTCTTATTTATGGCGTTTATTCGGGAATAATAAAAGATAATTGGATTTTAGCGGCAGCAATTTCTACTGGGACCTCATCAGGCACTTTGGCCATTGTAGTTGCACATGAGCTGATTCATAGAAAAGAGAAAACATGGAATTTTGCGGGTAGATTTTTACTTTTCAGTGTTTTTAATCCCTATTTCTATGTTCACCACCTAAGGATACACCATAAATATGTTGGAACAAATGAAGATCCGGTAAGCGCCAAATTTGGGGAAAATTACTATCATTATTTGATACGTTCGGTTTCTGGACAGTTAAAACAATCCTTCCAATTGGAACAGAAGCGTTGCCTTTCTAAAGGAAAATCAATATTCAGTCTCCATAATTATATTTTATCGTGCCTTGTAGGATATATTCTTGTTTTAACTATTTTGGGATATTTCATTGCTTGGGAAGTATCTATAGCCCTCCTGCTTCAGGCATTATTTGCCAATATATTGCTTGAGTACACCAATTACATTGAACATTATGGATTGAGTAGAAAAGATAATGAACGAGTAGATGAAAGGCATTCTTGGCAAAGCGACAAATTGATAAGTCGCTTTTTCCTGATCGATTTAAGCAGACATTCTGATCACCATTTTCATGCTGCAAAACCTTTCAATAAATTGCTTTCCTATCCTAACAGTCCGGTACTACCCGGTGGCTATGCGAGCATGCTTTTACCAGCTCTAATTCCGCCATTATGGTTTAGTCTAGTAAATAATAAATGTAGGGAAATAGCAGAGTCATAAAATAAAAAGATAATTTTATTAGGAAGGAAGATTAACTGCTAAAGGTAAGTTCTTTCTGAAAGAGCTTGGCATATTTCCGTTTATCAAATTTATACAGTTTTGCGGCACGGTAGGAAACTCCTTTTTGCTTTTCGTTGAGTTCTTTTAGGATACCATAGTTGAGCATTTTTTTGCGGAAATTTCTCTTATCAAGCTTTTTATTAAGAATAACTTCGTACAATTGCTGCAATTGGGTGAGTGTAAATTTCTCTGGTAGCAATTCAAAAGCAATTGGTTGGTAGCTAATTTTATTTCGAATTTTATCAAATCCTCGAGAGAAGATTTTTTCATGATCAAAAGCAAGTTCCGGAAGATCATTTACGGGAATCCATACCGCTTTTGAGGCATAATTACTAATAGGTTTAAGCTCTTTTGTCCCATTGAGCCTTATCATAGCATAGTATGCCACGGTAATTACCCGCCCTTGCGGATGCCTATTTACATCGCCGAAAGTGTGAAACTGCTCCATGAAAATATCTTTGAGCCCTGTAAGTTCATATAAAATTCGTTCGGCCGCTAGATCAATGCTTTGATCGTGTTGAATGATATTACCAGGTAATGCCCACCAATCTTTGAAGGGTTCTTCATTTCGTTTGATGAGCAGAATTTTTAATTCGCCATCATCGAATCCGAAAATTACGCAATCAATTGAAAAAACGGAATCAAATTTAGGCAGTATCGTTTCCAAAAATTTTGAATTAAAGAATAAATATAGATGGATTTATTATATTAAACATAAATATAATAAAAATTACTTAGTGTAAAGAATACACACTATATTCGTAATAAATTACAAGGAAAAAAATTGTCGCAAATTAAGAAAATAGGAGTTTTTACTTCAGGTGGTGATGCTCCGGGTATGAATGCCTGCATTAGGGCAGTGGTAAGGACAGCAATTTTCTATGGAATAGAAGTTGTTGGTATTCGCAGAGGTTATCAGGGATTGCTAGAAAGCGATTTTTGGGATATGGACGCGCGGTCTGTGGGCAATATTATTCATCTTGGTGGTACGATATTAAAAACTGCTCGTTGTCTTGAATTTCAAACCGATGAGGGTACAGAAAAGGCCTATAAAAATATTAAAGCACATGGCATTGATGCCTTAGTTGCAATAGGTGGAGATGGAACTTCACGCGGAGCCGAACGACTTTCAAAACGATTTGACATACCCGTAATTTGCATCCCTGGCACGATTGACAATGATCTTTACGGTTCAGATTTCACTTTAGGCTACGACACCGCAACAAATACAGTTATTGAGGCTATAGATAAGATTAGGGATACAGCTGCATCACATAATCGTTTATTTTTCATAGAAGTTATGGGTCGCGATTCGGGTTGTATTGCATTAAGATCTGGAATTGCTGGAGGTGCAGAGGCCGTACTATTGCCAGAACGTGCTACTGCCGTTGATGAATTGATTAACAAGCTTTCTGGAGATGCAAAAAATAAAAAGACATCAAGCATTGTGATTGTTGCTGAGGGCGACAAAAGTGGTGGTGCTTATCAATTAGCTGAGCGAGTTAAAGAAAAATTCAATTATTACGATATCAAAGTAACTATCTTAGGGCATTTACAAAGAGGTGGTAGCCCTAGTAGCTTCGATAGAGTACTAGCTAGCAGGTTAGGTTATGCAGCTGTAAAGGAGCTTTTAAATGGCAAAACCCGCCAGATGATTGGATTAAGAGGCAATTCGATTGTTTTAACGCCACTTGAAGAGGCTTTAAATGCACCCCATTTTAAGCTAGAAGAAGATTTAATGGAGATGGTTAGCGTTTTATCTATTTAATATGATTGCGGTAGTTTATAGTGGTTCGAGGCATGCCGACTGGAAATTGGCGGAAAAAGGGAAAATAGTATCTGAATTCAAAACTCCGGGTATAAATCCGTTTTTCAGTGATGAAAACCATATTATTCAATTATTAGATAAAAGTGTTGAGCTTATAAATAATGCCGAAAAAATCCACTGGGTGTATTTTTTCGGTGCGGGAGCATCCTCAAAAGAGCGCCAAGATATAGTAACCAATGCCTTGGGCAGCTTTTTTCGTTTCAGCAAAATAGTTGTTGAACATGATCTTAAAGCAGCTGCACTAGCAGCATGTGGTGATGAAAAAGGTATAATTGGCATTTTAGGTAGTGGTTCAAATGCTGCCTATTTTGATGGCAAAAAAATTAGTGATAATAACTTCGGACTTGGATATATTTTAGGAGATGAAGGTTCTGCGAATTGGTTGGGCAGGCGACTCTTAAAATCATTTTTGAATGATTTAATGCCTCCAGATTTTGCTGAGAAGTTTATCAAAAAATATGATTTAGATAGAACACAAATTTTGGACAAAGTTTACAGAAAAGCAGAACCGGCACTGTATTTGAGTTCATTTGTAGACTTTTTAATGGACAATCAATATCATCCATTCGTTAAAAAAATGGTTAGTGAAGGCTTTGATCTGTATTTTAAAACCTATATTAAGCCTTTAAAAGAACAATATCCTACAAGTCAGATTCATATACTTGGAACTGTTGCTGCTGGATTTGAAGAATATTTAGTTGAGATTGCATCAAACAATAATTTAGAAATTAGCTCAATAATAAAAGAGCCAATATATAATCTATTAAAATATTACTCTAACAAAAATTAATAAAAATGAAAATTGGAATCAATGGTTTTGGCCGCATCGGGCGTTTAGCTTTCAGGGCTGCAATTGAAAGAGAAGGAGTTGAAGTAGTAGGTATCAACGATCTTGTTGAACCAGACTACATGGCTTATATGTTAAAATATGACTCAACTCACGGAAGGTTCAATGGAACAATCGAAGTTGTAAATGGAAATCTAGTAGTTAATGGAAAAACTATCCGTGTAACTGCTGAAAGAGATCCAGCAAACCTTAAATGGAATGAAATAGGTGCTGAAGTTATTATTGAATCAACAGGATTATTTTTAACTCAAGCGGATGCTCAAAAACACATTCAGGCTGGAGCTAAAAAAGTTGTTCTTTCCGCACCAGCGAAAGATGACACTCCTACTTTTGTGATGGGTGTAAACCATAAAGATCTAACTTCTAGTCAGACAATTGTTTCAAATGCATCATGTACAACAAATTGTTTAGCTCCAATTGCTAAAGTATTGAATGATAAATTTGGAATTTTAGAAGGCTTAATGACTACCGTGCATGCGGCTACAGCTACTCAAAAAACTGTTGATGGGCCATCAGCAAAAGATTGGAGAGGTGGAAGAGGAGCTTATCAAAACATCATTCCTTCATCTACAGGTGCAGCAAAAGCGGTTACCTTAGTAATTCCTGAACTAAAAGGAAAATTAACAGGTATGGCGTTCCGTGTTCCAACTGCGGATGTTTCTGTAGTAGATTTAACCGTTCGATTGAACAAAGCTGCGAGTTATGAGGACATCAAAAAAGCTATGAAAGATGCCTCAGAAGGTGATTTAAAAGGCATTTTAGGATATACTGAAGATGAAGTTGTTTCAACTGATTTCCTTGGCGATGCACGTACCTCAATTTTTGATGCAAAAGCAGGTATTGCTTTGAATGATAATTTCGTAAAGGTAGTTG
>NZ_JBIIPN010000099.1:0-9964 GCF_044342615.1 Daejeonella sp.
TTCCCGTGAATTTGGTAAATCGATTCATGCCATTCATGCAGAAGGCTTTACCTCGAAGAAGTTATTGGGAGTGGATAGTTTGGGGGATTTGAGGTAGGGGGGAGCTAATTATTAGATATAAATTGTTCAAAACTATCGATTTTTGCTTTGTCAATTTTGTAATTTCCGTTTTCTTCTTTTGTAATTATAACACTGTCGAAGCCTAATTCATTCATTTTTTCAATCGTCAAGAGTTCGCCTTCTTTTACTTGGAAAACTCTACGTAGTAGCCAATCTGAAAGTGCCTTGTTAGGGTTTGTCATTAATGCTTTTGAATTATCTTGGCAAACTTTTGCTGAAAATAATTCTCCTGTTGGAATTTCAAGTTCAAAAAAATGGTCTCTTGGAGGGAAAAACCCAGGATATTGTTTGTGAATTTCAATAGGAATTGGAATGTAAACTTCTCCAAAATCACGTGTTCTTCCTGCTGCATTCCACTGATTTAGACCACTTTTTTCAAATACAAATTTCTCTTTGTTTTTAATGCCGTAAAGTGGTAAAATTATATAATTCTCACCCTTAATATATTTCTCTTTAGCAATTTTTAGCGATTTGTCTTCAATCAGTTCAAGTAATAAAGTGTATGGGTCCTCTAAAATTTCAATTGGAAGTTTAAAGGAATCTTGAGGGATATTAAATTTTCTAAAAAGTGTACTCTTCGAATAATTGAAGCTATAAAAATTTTTACCGTCTTCAAATTGTAAACTTGCACTATTTTGTTTAACAGAATGAATATTTGTTATGTCAATTTTGTTATAATCAGTTTCAAAAAGTATAAGCTCATTGTTCTTGCGGGCAACAATATGATAGAGAGAATTTTCAATATCGTATAAACGATTAGCTAAATCAATACGTTCGTTTCTATATTCAGATAACTTATAAGCTAAGTCTTTACCCTGTAGCTTAGACAATATTCTAGAAAGAGTATTGAACTCGGCAACTTTTTCGGTGCTACTATTTGTATTGCAAATAAAAGTTTTTAACCCAACACCCATTGAGTTAAATTTTGCATCAAATGCTGTGTCCGAACGGGAAAGGTTACCTGCATCAAAACTTCGACAAAAAATATTCTCAGCAACTCTATAATTTATGAAAGGAATGGAACTTTCACTAAAAAGACCTGAAAGTTTTGAAACCGCCGAAAGTAGTTTTAAGTAATTCCCATTGTTTTCTATGTCGATTTCTGCGAATGATTTCATAAAACTTTAATGATTTGATTTCCAATTCTTTCAATTAAAGTTGTTGTTACAGAATTTCCTGCTTGCATATATAATTTGCTGTTTGCAAGTTTAGGGATTATATATTTTTCTATTGGGTAACCTTGAAAAGCAAAACATTCTTTTGGTGTTAGTTTTCTAATTCCAAAATCATCAATTATTAACGGAACATTATGTCCTCCTGAACCCATATTTGCAGTTAAAGTTGGGCAAAGATTACTTTTATTTTCCCTTGCATAAACTCTTCTCCATTGATAAACCGTATCCTTTGAAAGCATTGTTTTTAAAAGTTCGGGATAATATTGATGGTCTTTTTTATAATAAAAAACATCATCTTGCTTTTCTTTATCAAGTATATCGTGAATTGTTTTTGTTAATTTAATAGGATTAGGAAACTCAAATTTTGCGTAATTTTTAACCTGATTTGGGTCAAAAGCGACAATAAAAATCCTTTCACGATTTTGCGGGACATTTGCGTGAGTTGATGAATTTAAGACTTTTGCGAATGTTTTATATCCTAATTTTTGTTCAAGAGTTTCAATTATCGTTTTGAAAGTATTTCCGTTATCGTGGGAAACTAAATTCTTGACATTTTCTAAAAACACAACTTTTGGTTTATGTTTTTTTACAATTTGCTCAATGTCAAAAAACAATGTTCCTCTTGTGTCAGCAAAACCTTTCTGATAGCCAGCTATTGAAAATGCTTGACAAGGAAACCCCGCGCATAAAACATCAAATTTTTCCGGTATGTAATTTTTGTTATATTCTTTAGTTATATCGCCAAATGGAACTTCACCGAAATTTTCTCGATATGTTTTTTTCGCTTCAATATTCCATTCACTTGTAAAAACGCATTTACCACCAATGTTTTGTAAGGCTAAGCGAAATCCCCCAATTCCAGCAAATAAATCAATAAATTTGAAGTTATAATTTTCTGGAGATGAAAATGGAACGTTTTTAGCTTCAAACAAAAGTTGTTGAAGTGCATCTTCGGCAACCATTGAAATATTTTCATTTTGCTTTTTATACTCAACATATTCTTTTAGAATTTTCAAAGCGTCTTTTTTAAAATGCATTGAAACTCCATTATCAATATTGTGTAAATAGTGAGTCAATATAGCTTTTTTGTCGTCTTGTGGCTCAACAAGCCTAATTTGAAAGCGTTTACCGTCAAATTCATCAATGCTAATTTTCTCTTCTGTATTCATTGGTTTGTACTTCAAAATTGAATTTGCAAGTTCGCAAATTTATCGCTTATAAAGACTTTTTTGTGTTTCAAATTTTCAACAGATAATTATGTTCGGTAGTGGGTTGGCTATGGTGTTTTTTCGTAAGGTGACATTATTAGTGCGGTAACCGTTTAACTCTACAGTTAGAGGGGTCTACTTCTCTTTCAATACATATTAATATAGGTAATGAATTCAAACAATAGATCACGAAAACAGCATTTTCCCAATCTTATATGCGATATGAAATTTCCTAATAAGGCACTTTAGAATTATGCCCAGCGGTATCCAAGCATTATCCAGCTGAACCTAATCTAGCCCTCCATTAACAACTCATTTATTTATGAATGATTTTTCAAACTAAATTGAGTTTAAGATTCGATTCTTTTATTGGTTTTCCTCTTTATCGTATTCCAAAAGAATTTTTTTAAGGTCTTCTTTGCTTGTGCCTTTTTTGGATTCAAAGTGAAGATTGATCACATAGTCCTCACGCAATCTCTCGTGTTGAAATAGCGTATCCAAAATGTGATTCAAGGAATATTCATTGATTTTTAACTTAAACACTTTATTAGCAGAAGAATCTACTTCAAATTTTTGTAGTTCAACTTGGCTGTGGCTTAGCTGTTCAATTTTCACAGAATAACGTTCATTTTCTTTTTCATAAGGCTTGACAAAATAGGGACTGACTATGAAAATCATCATCATCGTAAAATTCCACAATATATGAGCGATAAGGGATGAAAGAAAGTTAAATCTAACTCTTAAATATGTCAGTATAAACCCACCGAAAGTTTGAGTAGCCACAAGTAAGGGAAGTACCCAATAAAAAAAGGTGGAATTATTTAGAAAATTCACACTGTGCACAAACCCAAAAGTTAAAACCGAAGCATATACTAGGAATCTGAAAATAATATCCCATCTTTTCCTATTGATGAAAAATGAATAAAATTTGTTGTATCTCAGTGCAAGTCTAAAAATAATTTCTTCAATTAATGGAGCCCAAAGTGCCGCCGCAATTAACATGGGCAAAAGCTTATTGTCTTCATATACAATTCTTGTACTGGTAACGATAGGCTCTATTTTATTAATCACATAGATTATGGCATTAATAAAAACGAGATTAAGGATAAACTCAAAAAACAATATATAAAACAAGTATTTTATATTTGTTTTTAAACTCCAATTTTCAATTCTTTTATCTTCTGGATTTCTTATGAAACTGAGTACTTCTAAAATTATTTTTTTCAATTGTTTAGGATATTATTGATAATACTAAAATTCACCAAGCACCTTTTCCAACACCTCCATACCCGTATCAATATGTTGCTTCTCAATGATTAATGCCGGTCTGAAGCGTATGGTTTTATCGCCACAGCCTAAAAACATAACATGATGCTCCATTCCTTTATTTACAAACTCATTGCGCATTTCTTTAGTCGGGAAATCGAAAGCAGTGATTAAGCCCTTGCCTCGAACATTTGATATTTTATCGTTCTTTTTAGAAATCTCCATTAAACGATCTTGTAAATAAGTACCCATGGCAGCTGCATTATCCAATAGCTTATCTTCTTCAATAATTTCAAGAATACGGCTGGAGCGTACCATATCGACTAAATTACCACCCCAAGTGGAGTTGATGCGTGAAGGAACTCTGAATACATTTGTATCAATCTCGTCCACTTTACGGCCTACTAAAATCCCACAAACCTGCATTTTCTTTCCAAAGGCTACAATATCTGGACGAGCTTTCTCGCCAAAATGCTCATGAGCCCAAAATTTACCAGATAATCCCACACCCGTTTGAACTTCATCGTAAATTAAAAGACAATCGTTTTCGTCGGCAATGACTCTCAATTGCTCTAAAAACTCTTGTCTTACGTGGTTATCACCACCTTCTGATTGGATAGGTTCAATAATTATTGAGCAGATATCATCCGGATTATCGATAAAGGCTTGCTTAATTTGTGCGATAGATATTTCTTCTCGATTTTTTAAATCCGCTAAAGATTGATCTGTTAAAGGGAATTGAATGGCTGGAACACTCACTCTAGGCCAATCAAATTTGGCAAACCATTTGGTCTTATCTGGAAGTGTATTTGTTAAGCTTAGGGTATATCCACTACGACCGTGAAAAGCTTTTTCGAAGTGTAATACTTTAAAGCCATGTTCTTTGCTATATCCTTTTTTGAAATTCTTCTGGACTTTATAATCCATTGCTACTTTCAATGCATTTTCAATGGCAAGTGAACCACCTGCAATAAAAAATGCATGGGGCAGGTATTCTGGAATTCCAACTCTTGAAAATGTATCAACAAATTGTGCGTATTGCCTAGTATATATGTCTGAATTGGATGGATTGGTTAGTGCAGCTAACATCAGACTCTTCTTAAATTCTTCATCATGAATCATCTTAGGGTGATTATAACCCAGTGGGACTGATGCAAAGCAGGTAAAAAAGTCTAAAAGTGTACGTTGATGATTGGAATCATAGATATGTACTCCATTGCTTTTTTCCATATCAAAAGTTAAATCATAACCGTCTGCAAGGATGTGTTTGCTTAGGGTATTTTGTACTTGATCTGCTGGAATGGATAGTTTATACATAGACTTTTATTTTTAGTAAAGTTAGAGAAAAAGCCCTTAATTGTCCAAATTTTAACTTTTTATTCAATTTTGGATAAAAAATAGGTTTAAATTGTTTAAACCTATTTTTTTTTATTGAGCAGGATTTTTTTAAAAAATTGACGAGTCTATAAAATTTAATAAAGAATCAATTTCTGCCTAATTTTGCCTAAATTAAAATCTATCATGCATTCCCAATATACCTGTGAGTCCTCCAGTATGGATTGCCAAAATTTTACTTCCCGCTTTAAAATGGTCTTGTTCTATTAGATCGAAAAGTGCATAAAACATTTTTCCTGTATAAACTGGCTCGATTAAAATTCCTGTTTCTTGGCAGAAATTCTTAATAAATGTCATTAAGCCTTCATCCGTTTTAGCGTAGCCTCCAAAATGATAATTCTGATGAAATTCAAAGTCACTACATCCTGAAAAAGCTTCTATTTCAGCTTTTAGGGGGGCGGCACCTTTCAAGACTGGTATTACCTGTACTTTGGTATTTAAAGTCCGTTCATGTTTGCCTTTAATAAACCCAGCTGCAGTGGTGCCGGTGCCTGCCGCACAGAATAAATGGTCGTAAACGGTATCTAGCTCGTCTAGGAGCTCCGCGCAGCCCTGTACGGCCAATTGGCTTGCTCCGCCTTCATCGATGAAATACGCTGTAGTATCGGTTCCGAAATGCTTCTCAAATAAAACCTTTTTAGTTTTATAGCTTTCGCGATCAGTAAAAATGAGCTTCATGCCAAATAGTTGGCAGAGACTAAGTACTTCATTCTTGACTTCTTCGCCACGTACAAATCCCGTAGTTTTAAATCCGAATTTTGCACCCGCACAAGCGGTAGCTAGCAAATGGTTCGAGTATGCACCTCCGAAAGTTACCAAATGCCTTTTGTTTTGTTTGTGTGCCTCAAGAAGTAAATATTTAAGCTTTCTCCATTTATTGCCCGAAATAAAGGGATGGATCATGTCATCACGTTTTACAAAGACTTGTAGCTCTTTTTTAGTAAAAAGAGGACTGAAAATTTCTTCTGTGGGACTATAAATATCTAATTCGATCATCAGGATTATTGTAGGGTATCTTTACTTACCTAATCCAAAACCAATTCCACCATTAAAAGAATTATACTCCGCCATGCTGTATGACCCGTAAATTCTGAAGAATGCGAGGTTCAACTGAAATCCAATATTAGTTCTAAAACCATTAATGTCGGTTTGTTTGATGTTTACCGGATTTGAATAATTCGTATATGTTTTTTGTCCCAAAGGTGTTACACCCGTAATTATTGGGAAATTTCCTTTTATTCCGCCTTCAGTTTTGGCTTGATGGTATCCTAGACTTAAAAAAGGGGTAAATACTAAAAAGCGTTTCGAGATTATTGCCTCTGCATTTATTCCTGAAAATTTTGCTTCAATTCGTTGATTGCTAAAATCTTTAACCTGCGCTGGTGATTCTGGGATGGCGCCAACAGGTACTTTAACATCTAAAGGAGCCTCAAATTTGAATTCGGTATAACCAGCAGCCACTGCAATATCTATTGGAAATATCTTATCTGCCATCCCTGAAAACAAGGGTAATAACTCTACTTTTACTCCTGCACCCATCATCCCAATCGTTCCAATGTCTTTCCCTAAATTAACTTTAGGCGTAGCTCTTACTTGGAGTTCAATTCCTTTGGGTAAACCGATTGAACCCTGTAATTGTGGAGTGGGAATTAAACCAAAGCCTGTTCCTTTGGGCATGGCGAAGGTTTCTATAGGCTGATTTGCTGAGTCATAAATGCTCAATGATGCTCCTTGAGATTTTTCTCCTGCAAAGCTTGGTGTTAGAGTCTGTGCAGGGTTTGTAGGCCTAACATTGGATGAAAGTCCGATTTTTGTTAAATCAAATGTCTCATCAATAGGAGAGACGACTGTACCTGTTAATCCAAGTCTTAAATCGAAGCGTAATAAGTTTTTTGAGTGCGCCGAATTATTCCAACCACTATTTAAGCCTACGCCAAAGCCCTTAAAAAGTGGCTTTAGATATGCTTGGGTTAGTTTTGTGGCATCTGCGGGACCTGATTTTATAAGTCCCGAAACATCACTTTGCGAAAATGCAATGGTAGAAATGCTCAATAATAGTGCAAGTCCACAGCTCCTGATTAATGCAAATTTTTTCATACCAATTTAATTTAAGAGCCTAAGAAAAGCTCAGTGAATAATTTATAGCTGTTGATCAGGTAGGGTCAAATTTTATCCTTAATTAAGCTATAAAGGTAGATTCTTTTGTTTAAAAAGAATAGAATATAAGCAATTTTAGGCTAAAAAGCAAATTTTTAAAGAACAATACGCCTTTATTCTTATTAATCCCTTCAAAGGTTTAATTTTGCATTATGATAGATGAGAATCAGGATTTAGAGGAACAGGATCTTTATGAACACCTGCGCATTGTGGTTGATAAAGGTCAGTCGCTTTTAAGGCTGGATAAATTTCTGATTATCCGTACCGAAAATACCTCTCGTAATCGTATTCAAAATGCGATTGACGCGGGAAATGTACTGGTAAATGATAAAGTGGTGAAGGCTAGCTATAAAGTGAAGCCTTTTGATGTGGTATCTTTGATTCTGCCGCATCCTCCACGTGATACGGAGGTTTATCCTGAAGATATTCCAATCGATATCATTTACGAAGATGATGATGTAATCATGGTTAATAAAGCTCCCGGAATGGTTGTCCACCCAGGTTTTAATAATTATTCGGGAACTTTGGTGAATGCACTAGTGTTTCATTCGCAACAATTGCCGCAAATGCCTGGAAATGATGGTAGGCCGGGATTGGTGCATCGAATTGATAAGGATACATCGGGACTTCTCCTTGTAAGCAAGAATGAATGGGCAATAACTTTCTTGGCAAAGCAGTTTTTTGATCATTCAATTACTCGAAAATATATTGCGCTGGTTTGGGGAGATTTGGCTCAAGACGGTACTGTAAGTGGCTATATCGGACGAAGCACTAAAGATCGGAAGGTAATGGCTGTGTATGATGATGAAAATCAGGGCAAATGGTCGGTGACCCATTACAAGGTTCTTGAACGTTTAAATTATGTGACGCTCATTGAATGTCAATTGGAAACAGGTCGTACGCATCAAATTAGAGCACACATGAAGCATATTGGGCATCCTTTGTTTAATGATTCTACTTATGGAGGCGATAAAATTTTAAAGGGTACGGTATTTAATAAATACAGACAATTTGTTGAAAATTGCTTTGAAATATTACCTAGGCAAGCGCTACATGCAAAATCTCTTGGTTTTATTCATCCCTCAACAAAAGAGTTTATTCATTTTGAAACAGAGCTTCCTGCAGATATTTCAACGGTTATCGATAAATGGCGTAACTACATAAAAGAATAAAATGGACAAGCAGCTCATCAATTTTAATGGTCAAATTGTCCCTTCCGATCAACAAATTTTATCGGTAAATAATAGAGGTTTTCGCTATGGCGATGGACTTTTTGAATCGATGCGATACATGAATGGTGCTATCAAATTTCCTGAATTGCATATCGATAGAATCCAAAAAGGCATGAAAGTGCTTAAGCTTGATAATAATTCGCACATTGATTCTTGGTTTTTACGCGAAAAAGTAGAAGAGCTTGTTCGTAGAAATAAAATAGGAAACGACGCTAGGGTTAAACTAACAGTATTTCGCGATGCGGATGGTTTATATACACCTGATTCTAATAAAACAGGCTATGTTTTAGAATCTCAAGCATTAAATGATAGTCAGTATACCTTAAATCCCAAGGGATTAATTATTGATGTTTTTGATGAGCTTACTAAGCCCATAAATATATTGGCTAATCTAAAAACATGTAATTCTCTTGTTTACGTACTTGCTGGAGTTTATAAAAATCAGCATGCACTTGATGAAGTCATGATTTTAAATCAGAACGGCTTTCTATGTGAGTCGATAAGTAGTAATGTATTTGTGGTTTACGACCGGAAATTATACACCCCAGCTCTTAATGAAGGTTGTATTGGTGGTGTAATGCGTCAGGTGGTGATGCGTTTGGCTAAAGAAAATAATATTGAACTTGTTGAAGCTCAGGTAAATCCCGAAATTTTAAATGAAGCCGATGAGGTATTTATTACCAATGCCACCAAAGGTATTCAATGGGTTATGGGATATAATAATAAACGCTATTTTAATGAAGTTGCTAAGTTTTTGAGTGAGAAATTAAATCAACTCTAAAAGCTATAAACGTACACCTCTTAAAAATTCATCTACTTTCATTCTTTTTTTGCCCTCTAGCTGTAATTCTTTGACTGAAATAAATCCATTTAAACAAGCAAATTTAAGACTCGTTTTATGATCTGTTTCAACGCTTCCAGGCTGAAATTGATGATTTACTTCCTCGTATTCTGAACGATAAATTTTCAATATTTTATCTTGAAAGTGGCAGAAGGCAGTCGGGTAGGGACTCAAGCCACGGATATGATTTTGAACGGTTCTAACCTCTTGATTCCAGTTAATTAAACAATCTTCTTTAAATATTTTTGGTGCTGATTTTAGTTCCTTTTCAGACATTTTGTCTTGCGGAATCTCTTTATAATCTCCTGATTCAATGGATTTTACGGTTTTGACGAGTAAATCAGCGCCAATTGTCATTAGTTTGTCATGGAGGTCGCCTGCACTATCTTGTTCTTCAATTTTTACGCTTTCCGCAAATAAAATATCTCCAGTGTCAATTTCCTGCTTCAACAAAAAGGTAGTCACGCCACCTTCTTTCTCACCATTGATGATGGCCCAATTGATGGGTGCCGCACCGCGATATTGAGGGAGGAGTGATCCATGTAGGTTTATGGTGCCTTTTGGAGGCAT
>NZ_JBIIPN010000017.1:0-31058 GCF_044342615.1 Daejeonella sp.
AAGGCGGTCCTGTTTTTATCATGAAATGAGTATGCACGCTTACCAATTACGCAGTGAGCTTGGTTGATGGGCTTAGCAAAAACGCATTTTTGGGGCGTATAATGACTTATTTTTTCACGTGTGCGCTTTGGAAGATTGGCCGGAATTTTTCCATAAAGTTTTTCACAGATGCGAATAATTGATTTGAAATTATAATCACCTAAGATGCCAATAATGATTTCATCTGTACGGTAATTGGATTTCATAAATTGTTGAATATCCTTTTTTTGAAAGCTTTTTACGGATTCGGGTGTACCTAAAATATTTCTTCCCAGAGAGTGACCTTCAAAAAGTAGGTCTTCAAAATCATCATTTATAGCTTCGTCAGGTTGATCTTGATAGGATGAAATCTCATCTAAAATAACCTCCTTTTCCTTTTTCATTTCTTCCTCTGGAAAAACAGAATGGAATATGATATCTTCGAAAAGGTCGAGGGATCTTTCCAAATGTGGTTTTAAAAAGGAAGCATGAACGCAGGTATATTCTTTTGTGGTATAGGCATTTAAATCTGCGCCAACAAGCTCCAAGCGGTTTAGAATCTGGTTGGTGTTTCTTTTCTCGGTTTGTTTAAAGAGAAGGTGTTCGATAAAATGGGCAAGTCCATCCTTTGCATGACCTTCATCACGCGAACCAGCATTAATTATAATGCATGCATGCGAAATATTTGAAGGGCTTGGTTTATGCAAAACACGTATTCCGTTTTGCAATTGGTGAACCTGATAATCCATATAAACTAAAGGTATAGAATTGATTTTAGAATTAAATCATTTGTGTGTTTTGGGTCCTAAAATGTGATAATTACTTCAGTTTACCTTTATAAGTTTTTTTAAATAAGTTGTAACGTGGAATAGAAATGGCTCTTACATATCCCTGATTAGGATTTTTTTCAATATAATCTTGATGATATTCTTCGGCCCTATAGAACTCTGTAAGTGGTTTTAATTGGGTAATAATTGCTTTCTTAAACCTGCCTGATTGGCTAATATCTCTAACAGACTGTTCTGCACTAGCTTTTTCTGTTGGTCCATTATAAAATAAGATGGATCGGTAAGATGAGCCTTTATCGGGACCTTGCTGATTTGGGGTAGTTGGATCATGCGAAGCAAAAAACACTTTACATAATTCGGCATAAGAAATTACCCGAGGATTATAATAAACGAGTACTGTTTCTGCATGCCCAGTTGTTTCGGTATTCACTAAATCATAAGTTGGGTTGGGTACGTTTCCACCTGCATATCCCGAAATGGCCGAGTCGACCCCTGCTACCGATTCAAAAATATGCTCAGAGCACCAAAAACAACCTTCAGCAAAGGCAGCGATGGCTTTTCCTTTTGGGGCACTAAGATTTACTTTTCTAACATCTGATTTTTTCTGAGAAATGGCATCACAGGAAATTAAAACCAATAGAAGTGACAGTGCAGGTATAATGTTTAGATAGCGTTTCATTTTTTTCATTTTTTAAATATACGCAATAGCTTTCTGGATAGACTGAAATGGAGGTAAAATCAGACATATACATGACAACTGTGAATAGGGTAAAGTCCCTCCCAATGATTGTCTAGATGGTATCGCATTTTGCGATACCATGTCCTCAACCTCCTTTTCAGATAATTGAAACATAAAATTTTCAGGAAATCGGTTTTTATTTCGTTTTACCTGCTCCCTTAATCGTATTGCTTTAACTCCATAAAGCTCTGCCAGATCTTTATCAATCATTATTTTTTGTTCACGAATCATAAATATTTTGCTTATCAATATTTCATCATGAATCGATTGTTGGGTGTTTTTAGGGTTCAATTTTGATTCCTTTATTAATTTAATGTTCAATAAAAAATGACTTGTTTATTCTAAGTATAAAAATCTAATTGTTAGAGAAGCTGTTACCAGCATGCGCCTCGTACCAAAATATCACCCCGCCCACCCCTCTCTATCTAAACTCCTAAAGTGTATAGCTTCTGCCAGATGTTCAAGCTTAATTTCTTCGCTTTCAGCTAAATCGGCGATGGTTCTTGCAACCTTTAAAATACGATCATAAGCCCGAGCAGAAAGTCCCAATTTCTCCATTGCTTGTTTTAATAATGCTTGTCCGCTATCACTAATTTTACAGATTTTGCGTACCATATTCGGACTCATTTGAGCATTGCAAAAAACATCTTCCCTATCTTCAAAACGGGCAATTTGAATGGTTCTGGCATTTGTGACACGTGTCCTTATGTCCATGCTTTTTTCACTCAATCGCTCGGAAGCTAGTTCATTGAAATTTACTGGTGTAACTTCCACGTGAAGGTCGATGCGGTCGAGCAAAGGGCCGGATATTTTACTCAAGTATTTTTGTACCACTCCTGGAGCACAAATACATTCCTTTTCTGGATGATTAAAATATCCGCATGGGCAAGGATTCATTGAGGCTACGAGCATAAAGCTAGCTGGGTAATTTACAGTGGACTTTGCTCTTGAGATAGTAACTCGCCGCTCTTCTAGAGGTTGACGCATCACTTCGAGTACGGTTCGTTTAAATTCTGGAAGTTCATCTAAGAAAAGCACACCGTTATGGGCTAAAGAAATTTCGCCTGGTTGTGGGTTGGTACCTCCGCCGACTAACGCTACATCACTAATTGTATGATGAGGAGATCTAAAAGGTCTGATAGTCATTAAAGAATCGCTTGCGGAAAGTTTACCCGCAACAGAATGAATTTTAGTGGTATCAAGAGCTTCATATAGATCAAGCGGTGGTAAAATAGTAGGTAGGCGTTTGGCTAGCATGGTTTTACCTGCACCTGGCGGACCGATTAATATTACGTTATGACCCCCAGAAGCTGCAATTTCGAGGGCACGTTTAATATTTTCTTGTCCTCTAACATCCGAAAAATCACTATCATAATTATTGACTTTATAGCCAAATTCCTCTCGGGTATTAACGATAGTTCGTTCTAAATTGATCGTATTTTCAAAAAAGCCTATGACTTCTGCCAGACTACTCACCCCATAAACCTCAAAATTATCCACAATTGCTGCTTCACGAGCATTTTCCTTTGGTAAAATTAATCCTTTGAACCCATCTCTTTTTCCTTGAATAGCGATTGGGAGTGCGCCTTTAATGGGCTGTATACCACCATCTAAGGAAAGCTCACCGAGAATAAGATATTCTTCTAATCTTGTGCTTAAAAATTGACCAGAAGCGCTTAAAATACCTATGGCAATGGTAAGATCGTATGCCGAGCCTTCCTTGCGAATATCGGCTGGAGCCAGATTGACAATAATTCGTTGCCGAGGCATTTGAAAGACAGAATTATTGAGCGCACTTTCGATACGAAGCATGCTCTCCTTAACTGCATTATCGGGAAGCCCTACAACAAAATAATTAAGTCCACTACTGATATTCACTTCAATAGTTATGGTAATTGCTTCGATACCATAAACGGCACTGCCAAAGGTCTTTGCTAACATAATATTCTAATTTAGGAAGCATCAATGCCTCCAATGAGAATATTTAGTGAATGGTGCTTCTAATTTAGCGAACGGTATCTATTTCATTAAATGAGCGATTAACTATCTAATGCAATGATCTCTTTTTTGTATTCGGGTGGCATAATCATAAACTTTATAAATGAACCTATTCCCACTCTTTTACTTAATTGATAAACTTTTATAAGTCCTTTGAAAATGGGATTAAAACCTAAGTTTAGCAATTGATTTACCCTTTTCGGGACCAGTACCATTTGTGCTTGGAGAAGTATTTGGTATCTAAACCATCCTAAATGTTTTTTGTATTGTTTGTAAAGGTCATTGGTGAAATTGCCATTAAGCAGGTTCTCATTGAGTGCTTTATTTCGTAAAATTTGCCATTCGTGATAGTTTTGAGGCAAATTTGCTAATTTCATTCGTGCGCCCATTCGGTTAAAAACCTCAAAGACTTCTTCTTTTTCTTTCATACTTAATGGTCTTTCTAGGAGCTCGAATGATCGGATGGAGTAGTCAATAAGCATGTATAAAACATCCTTATAAGCCCAATCGGGAATGGTTTTTCCGCGCGACTTTTCTACCCCTTTGTGAATACTATTAATCTTGTCAATGGCGATATTGGCATCATTATAATCCGAAAAAACAATTTGACGGGCATAGGCCACAGTAGAAAAAAGTCTTTTTAATGGATCTGCAGGAAGTTTACCTGTAAAATAAAGCCAGTCGACGGCTTTATTTAAAGCAAATTCGGCAGATGCACCCGCAAAAATTAGGAGAATGGTATCTCCATCCCCCCAAATTTTACGGACTATCGAGTCTTGGTTTACAAAATTCTCCATTCCTTTACCTTTTAATTTGAATGTAGTTCAACATTTTTTTCAAAACTTACCTTTTGTGATAGGTACATTAAAGCTGCGATGATAAGGAATAATCCCACACTTCCTACTAATAGTGCCATGTCTTGCAACTGAATAATTATGAAAATAAAGCTGTATAAAAGGCCTAGGATTCCGGCGAAAAGCACCGCTGTTTTTCTGCTTTTAAGTAGTGATTGAATAAATAAACCGATTAGCCCCACTGTTGCTATCGATGCAATAAAATAAGCTAAATTAAAGCCTAATTGCTCACTTAGTGATAGTAAAAGGGCATAAAAAATAATCATGGCTGCACCAATTAAAACATATTGAAGTAGGTGAACCTTTTTCTTGCTCAAAAGCTCCGTAAACAATAGAGAGATAAAGGTTAATAAAATAACTAGTATGGCATATTTTGCAGTGCGGAAGGTTTTTTGATATTGATCAACTGGCATTAGGAATTTAACTCCGAATGCTCCACGAATATCTTGTGCTTTGATACTGTTTTCACTGGTCGAATCTTGGCTAATCATATTGGAGTTTTCTTCCACCCATTGTTGTGGGAAAGGTCTATTGAAATAAGGCATTTTCCAAGATGCAGAGAAGGTGGAGTCAGAAATACTACGTTGTTCAGGCAAATAGCGACCAATAAAACTTGGGTTTTTCCATGTTCCTTCAATATTTACTGTTGTGTTTTTGCCGATGTGTAAAAAGCTAAGTTGATTGCTTCCTCGGATATTTAAATCGAAACTAAAATCAAGCTTTGTGTTTTTATTGCTGCTTAAATCAGGAAGAATAATCAAATTATTTGTGAAAAGCTTAAGCGAGGTGAAGTCGGGTTCTACTTCATGATTTTGTTTATCAAGCTTTATAATTGGCTTATTATCAAGGCCTTTCAAATCGCTTAAGCCAATTACCACCTTTGCTTTTTCCCATAAAATCATTTCTGGGTTTATGCCTGATTTTTTGATTTCTAAAGCGCTAAATGTACCATTAACTTTAATTTGCGACTTATACACTACCGCATCAAAAATACCACGGTGAAGTGTTTCAGGTTCAGCTTTAGAATTGATTTTAATGGTTTCAGGTAGAATATAAATATTGCTAATTAGTTCTTTGCTAGTACTTTTTCCACTTTCTGAATCAATAATTTTTTGAATTGTTTTGTAGGGAAGAACGAGTACTGGTCCTTGCACTAACTGGCTTCCCGACCATTTATCGGAAATTTCTAGGTTGACCTCCTCTTGTCTTCTTTCACGTTCAGAAATCAAATCTTGAATTAATCCACTTGGAATCAATAGAATAAGTGTTAAAAAGCCAATTAAGGCCAATTTGAATAGTACTGATCCACCTAGTCGGCTTTTGAGATCTTTGTTTTCTGTTGTAAGTTCAATTTTCATAATTTGTTGATTAAAAGTACTTTGTATTTCAAAGTGATTAAATAAAAAAATATTAGTTTGTTTTTTGTTGTTTAATTAAATTTTCGAGTGCATCAAGGTGTTTGATAAATGCAGCTTTTCCTTTTTCGGAGACAGCGTATTGTGTATTTGGTTTTTTGCCTATAAAAGTTTTGTTGATTAAAATATATGCTTCTTTTTCTAGGGCTTTAAGATGTGATGCAAGATTCCCATCAGTCAGTTCTAATAATTCTTTGAGCGAATTAAAGTCGTAACTCACATTGGCAACCAATACGCTCATAATTTGCAAGCGAATACGGTTTTCAAAGACTTTATTAAACTGTTCTAGGCTATTATTCTTCACTGTTTGTATTTAAAGTGCATGATTGATCCATAAACAATGTGTAGAAATCCGAATCCTGTTAGCCAGAAAATAAATGCATATTCAGGCATCCAGCCAGATAATAGTCCTAAAATAATTTGACAAGCACCCAAATATTTAACATCAGAAAAGGTGTATTGGCTTGCTGAGATAAGTGCTAGGCCATAAAATAAGTGGCATGATGCTGCTATTAATTTATAATCAGATTTTAAAATTAATATGGCAATGAATAATCCACCGGTAATTAGTGGAATAGCCATATTTGTAACTAGGCGTTTGCTTACCGGATTCCAATAATTTTCTTTTCTCTTTTTTGCTTCGCGGATAGAAAGTAGAATTCCTGTGACTATAGAGAGGGATAAAACTAGAGCTGCAATGATATATAATGAATGATAAATGCTAGGGCTGTCTGAATAGGAATCAGTAATTATTAAGTTGTTATATTTTTCAAAAACAAGATTATATCCAATAAATGCTCCTATGGATGCATATATTCCAGCCAATATTCCCGATAATCCACTAAGAGATAGGAATTTAGATGAGCGTTCCATGATGGATCTGATTGAGGCCAGCTCTGAATGAATGTCTTTTTCTTCCATTTAAAAGTACTTTGATTTACAAAGTAAATAATTAAATATGAGTTGTGCAAGATTTATTTTCTCAATGAATTATTGATTTACTTCCCAAAAGGCATTTTAGGCATACCTTTCATCATTTTAGCGGCAGCGGCAGGGTTTGAAAATTGCTTCATTACTTTTCGCATATCTTCAAATTGCTTAATCAACTTATTCACTTCCGTGATGTTGGTTCCTGAGCCCTTTGCTATTCTAGTCCGCCTAGCCTGATTGATTGAATCTGGATTTTCGCGTTCATAGGGAGTCATGGAGCGAATGATAGACTCGATTGGAGTAAAGGCATTATCATCGATTTCAACATCTTTAATGGCTTTTCCAACTCCTGGAATCATGCCCATCAAATCTTTCATGTTACCCATTTTTTTGATCTGTTGGATTTGACTTAGGAAGTCATTGAAATCAAATTTATTCTTGCGAATTTTCTTTTGTAGTTCAGCTGCTTCTTTCTCATCGAACTGCATTTGAGCACGTTCAACAAGGGAAACCACATCACCCATACCGAGAATACGGCTAGCCATTCTATCTGGATAAAATACATCCAAGGCTTCCATTTTTTCGCCGGTACCAATAAATTTGATGGGTTTATTTACTACTGATTTAATAGAAAGTGCAGCACCACCACGAGTATCACCATCTAATTTGGTTAAAACAACACCCGTAAAATCAAGTCGGTCGTTGAATGCTTTCGCAGTATTTACCGCATCCTGACCCGTCATTGAATCCACCACAAAAAGAATCTCATGTGGTTTGGTTTGTGCTTTAACCTCGGCTATTTCAGTCATTAGGCCTTCATCAATCGCTAAACGACCGGCGGTATCGATGATGACTATATTTTGTCCGTTCTTTTTCGCTTCTGCAATCCCGGCCATGGCAATAGCTACAGGATCTTTAGAATTACGATCTGTATAAACTGGAACATCAATTTGGCCACCCAAGACTTCCAATTGATCAATTGCAGCGGGACGGTACACATCACCAGCAACCAATAATGGCTTCTTATTTTTTTGATTTTTTAGGTAATTTGCAAGCTTTCCCGAGAAGGTAGTCTTACCCGCACCGTTTAGTCCGGCGATAAGAATTACCGTAGGATTCGCTGAAATATTTAACTCATCAACAGTCCCGCCCATTAAAGCAGCCAGCTCATCATTCATGAGCTTAGTTAATAACTGTCCTGGAGAAATTGAGGTTAAAACATTGAGTCCGAGTGCTTTTTCTTTTACATCATCGGTAAATGCTTTGGCGGTTTTATAGTTAACATCGGCATCCAAAAGAGCTTTTCTAATCTCTTTCATGGTTTCTGCCACGTTAATTTCTGTAATACTACCCTGTCCTTTTAATACTTTAAAGGCTCTATCAAGTTTATCCTGTAAATTTTCAAACATCGTTTCAATCAGCTAATACCAAATACAAAGTTAAGCTTTCTGAACAATAGCTTTAAAATAATTATTGATTCTGTTTTAATAGGATAAAAAAATTCTAACGATAGATTAATTTAAAAAGCTATTAAATTAATCTAATGGTAGAATTGAGGTGTTTTTATTCGGATTATTCTCCTTTAATATTGCTAATTACTACTCCTACAAAACAATCATCCTTGCAGTTTTTATTGGTATAGCCACAAGTAGAAATCATTCCTTGGTTTTTGGTTTCAAAGTGAATAGTATTCTCATTTTTATTAATTTTTAGCCATTCTGAGGATGCTTTTTCATAAATAGCATCAATGGTAATTGACTGTGCACCAGAATCATGTGAATTTAAATCAGCCTTTGTTTCAGTCCAACTACCTGTAGGGTTTTTCTTACCTGTTTGTGAATCTATAACGTAGCTAGCATATTTTCTACCAGTAATATTTCCGTTTTGGACAGAAATAATTGTGCTATCACCAAATCCCGCCCAGGATTCCGTTCTTACGGTATAAGAATAATTATTGTTTACTGATTTTTTGAAATTAAGCCAAACGCTTAAGCTTTTATCAAAATCTGATTCTACAACTCCTTTTTCGCAAGAAGAAATAAGTATTGATAAAAATAGAATTGAAAGTATCTTTTTCATATTATTTAAATTATTATTTTATAAATATACGAAAAATACAAAATAGAAAGTTTTGTAATTTGAAATTAATTAGCTAATTTATAAACTAGTCCGAAAGTCATGGTTTGACTAGCCTGCATTTTATTGTCAGAGTCATCATCGTATAACAAAATACCAGATAGCGAAACATTAATAAGTTTGTTAACGTTTGCAATTAAAGTTACATCCAATCTATTATCAATACTTGATAGTTTCTCATAATTGGCAAACATAGCATAGCGGCTATTTAGGATTAAGTTTTTTGCAATTTCTTTGTTGTAAGAGCTTACAACTTGAAATGCCAGCTCATTTCTAAATGTTTGGCCAGGTGTGACCCCGAAATTTTTGGGATTAGTTTTATATAAATTGGTATCTAACACAAATGTTTGTCGGGCAGTACCCGTACCAATACGTACAAAGAAATGTTTTACTGGCTTATACTCAAATCCAAATGATTGAGTTAGGTATGCGGGAGCCATAAATTTAGAAAGCAGCGTTCTTTTTTCGTTGCCTTGTGCATCTCTAGAGAAAGAATATCCTAAATCAAATTGAGATTCAAAGTTTAGAGATCCAAAGAAATACCAGTCTTTAGAAAGTTTTAGAGCGAGTTTATTATCCCAAAAAATACGATCGGCACTTTTGCGTGCTAGCTGATCTTTATTTTTGAGTTTTCCATATTGTAAGATGAGTTCGGAGGCAAAGTTTTTATCACTCTTGGTATAATCTGTTTTGTATGAAAATTGCCCACCAAGTGCTAAAGAATTAACTCCTCCGGCTCCCCAATTATCACTAAAGGTTGCTTGGTTAACATTTATACCGAAGAGCGTTAAGTTACGCCAATAATTCACTTTAACTTTTAAATCAGGAATCGGACTAGGATTAATTACTTCTGGAAATAAGACAGGACGCCTAACTGGAAGAATATTTTTCTTAGGACTTTGTTTTAAGCCCTTAATTAAAGTTGTATCCGCCTCTGTTTTTTGCGCGATGGAGTTTGAGCAAAAGCCAAATAGGATGAAAATAATTGCCAGGAATCTTTTAAACATAGGACAAAGAAAAACAAAAAAGAATTCTTTTAATAAGTTTTTTAGCTTTTTCTGGACTTTTTAAGATAATCCAGCCATTAGCGAATTTTCTATTTTTAAATAATTGAGGTTTGAATCATTCTCATAGGCTTCTCGTTCGAAGAGTATGTTTCTATAAGAAGTATAAATGTTCTTATAAACAAAATAATTTATCGCAAGATTTAAAATATAAAGGGATAATAGCTAATCCTTGTACCCTAAGTTTTGGGAAACAGATGATAAAAATACCTTTATTGACCGTTAAGCGGTTGTAAGCGGTATGCTGCTGGGTTTTCTAAATAAGACAAGTATGATTTTTTGATGTATTCAATCAAATCATAATCATTGGATTCTAGAATAAAATAATATCCTGGCTTATATTGTTGTTTAAAATCGACAAGTTTAGCACCATTTAGACCTGTAACTCTGTTGATGAGTGTTTTGGTAAATCTATATTCAATCATTGCATCACGATAATCGCGCTCAATAATTTTTTGTAATAGTCTGGCATTTTTACCCTGCCTACTCAATAAGCTGTATAGTGCGTCGATACTTAAACCTGCGCCACCGCCTCCATTACTTCCACCCATATTAAAAATATCTCCCACCGCTCCTTTGCTATAGGCAGAGCTATATTCTTCCCTTTGGGCCTTTAATCGATCTGCCGGACTACCTAAGGTATCTTTCACCACTACCTCTTGTAATTGGATGATGTTCCGCTTTAAATAAAAGAGTATGGTATTTTCAGAACGTATTTTTATGGTATCTACACCATAACCCTGAAGGGCAGCTACCAAAATATCACCTTCTTGTACATTGGTTTTGAACTCCCCTTTTGTAGTATTATAAAAGCCTTCGCCGCTACGCGTGTTAAAAATATAAACACGTGTTAATCGCTGCTTAGAATCCATATCAAATACAATTCCCTGAATGGCTTTTTCTTGCGCTAATAGACTACAAACTGGGAAAGAAAGTAGTAGTAATAAATAAATAATCTTTTTCAATCCGATAAAACTAATAGATTATGAATAAACCTGAGTAAATTTTAACATTTGTTAACTCATTTAGACACTAATAATAATTGACCAGGAAATAAACTTGAGTTTTCGAGTTCATTAAGTATTTTTAGTTCTTCCACACTAATCATAAATTGTTTAGAAACAGAAGTTAGAGTATCACCTGATTTTACTTCGTAAATTTTCATGGCGGGAGCTTTTTTAGTTTCTACTTCAGGTTTATCCTTAGGGATGTTATTAGCAACTTGACTAAATACCTTTTCTTCTTTAACTACCGGAATATTTTCAATTTCTGCTTGATCAAATCGATTGAGATTATAACGCTCCACCAGACTAATTAATAGATCCGCATATTTTGGATTGGTTGCATAGCCCGCAGCTTTTAAACCCGTGGCCCATCCCCGATAATCATTTTTGTTGAGTTCAAACAAGGCTGCATAGCGCTTCCTTTTTAAAAATTCAGAATGATCACGGAATGATTCTTCAGCAGATTTATATACCCTAAAACATTCATCTTCCTTATCATCATCTTCAAAAATTTTCCCACCTGTCCAGTCGCTTGTACATTTTATGCCGAAATGATTATTTGCCTCTCTTGCAAGTTTACTATTTCCGCTTCCTGATTCTAATATTCCTTGTGCTAGTGTAATACTAGCTGGAATACCGTAACTCTTCATTTCGCGAATTGCGATATTTTTAAATTTATCGACATAAATTTCGGCAGAAGTTTTTGTGTTTGAGGGACTTACGGTATTAGGCTTTTCTGGACTTTTGACAGGTTCGTTCGGTTTATTAACGGGATTAACAGGTGCAGAACTATGCTTTTTTAATAAACCGCAGGAGCTTGTTAGGACACTTAAAATGAATAAAAGGACGAATGTATTTTTCATTAATTGAAATGCTATGAATTATGGCAATGTTAATCTATTTAAAAAATTATTTCTTTCTAACTATAAATAGTCCGTCTCTAACAGGTAGTATCAATTTTTCAACGCGTGAGTCTGAACTAACCTTCTCATTAAAATTATTGATAAATGTTGTTTTCTGATCTGTTTTTTCCTGGTCTAATACCTTACCGCTCCACAATACATTATCAATGAGTATCAGTCCGCCAGACCTAACACTATCCATAATCATTTCATAATAAGTAGCATTATTTTTCTTGTCGGCATCAATAAAAACTAGGTCGAACGTTTCATTTAAAGTCGGAATGATTTGCTTGGCATCTCCAATTTGGTATTTAATTTGCGGATCGAAATCCGACTTTTTAAAGTTTACTCGGACCATATCTTCCAATTCTTCGTTAATATCAATGGTATAAATAAGTCCATTTTTTTGCAGTCCCTCTGCTAAACAAAGTGTAGCATATCCGGTAAACGTACCAATTTCAAGAATTCTTTGCGGTGCAATCATTTTGCTTATCATGCTTAGTAATCTACCTTGATAGTGTCCAGAAAGCATTCTAGGCATAGAAACTTTAAGATGTGTTTCTCGATTAATATGTTTGAGTAAGTCGTTTTCAGGCTCACATGAATTTTCAAGATAGTTACTTAGTTCTTCACTTAATAGCTCCATGGCTTAAAGATAATTATTTTGATTTTCCGCTTTTTATAGTCCCAGGCTTTTTTTCTCCAGGTAACTCTGCAATATGATAGTCGCAGAGATAGTATCCAGTCGCTCTTTATTTTGCCGATCAGACTTTTTAAACCCGCTTTGAGCCACTACTGCCGATGCCATTTTAGAGGTAAAACGTTCATCCATCCGTTCTATTGGTATTTCTGGAAAATTCTTGTTTAATAAACCGATAAATCCTTTTATGTGCGGCGCCGATTGTGAAGGACTTCCATTCATTTGTTTAGGCTCACCAACAATAAAAAGCTCTACCTGTTCAGTTGAAAGATATTTTTTGAGATAATCTATAATATCCTTAGGATGAATAGTATCTAGTCCCGTTGCTATAATTTGCAAGGGATCAGTAACTGCAATGCCTATGCGTTTAGTACCATAATCGAAAGCAAGAATTCGCATAGCATAAATTGTTGATGTGTTCAAATATAGGATTAAGCTATATTAAATACCTAAATTGATTATTCTAAAGCAAACTTTTCACAAAGTGTTAGCGTTTCTTTCACATGCTCTAATGTAGTTCTTGGATTAATTAGGCACATTCTTAAAACTACCTGCCCATTTAAAATGGTGGTTACAAGCAGCGCTTCTCCGGATGCCATCATTTTAGCAGATATTTTTTGATTGATGGCATCTAGTTTTTTTTCAGACAATTTCTTGGATACCGGATTGTATCTAAAATTGATGATTGCCAATGTTGCTGGTGAAACAACTTCCCATTTATTACTTTTTCTCAAGTCCGTTTCTACTTCTTCTGCAAGTTTGATGCTATAGTCAATTGCTTTTCTAAAAGCTTGTAGTCCGAAGGTTTTTATTGACATATAAAACTTTAAGGCTCTAAAATTCCTAGTCAGTTCGATGCCATGATCATAAAAGTTTATTTCTGATTGGTTGCCTTCAATATCCCTCAGGTAAACTGGTTTTTCGGTAAAAGTGCTTTTCAGCCAGGTATGATTTTGTACTAAAAGACATCCAATTTCATAGGGTTGGAAGAGCCATTTATGAGGATCAACGGTTAGTGAGTCGGCTTTTTCGATGCCCCTGAGTATTTTTTTACCATTTTTGGCAAGCATTGCTGCTGCACCGTAGGCTCCATCTACGTGAAGCCAAATATTTTCAGTTTTACAGATTTGTGCTAATTCTTCAAGCGGATCTACGGTGCCAGTATTGGTGGTTCCCGACGAGGCGATTAAACAAAAGGGCTGTAAACCTTCAATTTTATCTTTGGCAATAGCATTCTTTAGTTTATTTATTGAAAACTTAAATTCAATATCGGTAGGAATTATTCTCACCTGTTCTTTTTTAAAGCCAAGAATATTTATTGCTTTAATATTAGATGAATGAGCCTGATCTGATAGATAAATGATTGCTTTTGAAAAATCTTCACCACATTTTACTTTTCGTGCAGTTGCTAAGGCAGTTAAGTTTGCCATGGATCCACCGCTCGTGAAAATACCACCACCTTTTTTTACCGGGAAATTAAAGAGTTTTAACAACCAGTTTAGGGTACTGATTTCTATTCCTGCAGCAGCTGGTGAACCTACCCATCCACCGGCAAAAATATTAAACCCTGTGGCTAATGCATCCGACATTACACTAATATAATTGCTTGGTCCGGGTACAAAAGCATAGGCCTTTGGATGAGTCATGACATTACTGTTGGTCATCACATTTTCCAGAACAAATTGAAGAACATCATCCGGAGCCATTGGCTTTTCGGGTGCATCTTCCATGAATAGGGCATCAATTTCTTTTCTGCTGGCTGTAGCAACAGGAAGTTTTTGATCTTGGCTTTCAAAATGATCAACAATGGCATCAACTACCTTATAACCAAAGTCTTGCATCTCTTTTCTAGAAAGAGTTAATTTTTCAGTTTTATCTGTTTTCAAACGAATTTTATAATTGGTTTACAAAATTAAGCTTTTTTAGAGGCATGCAGAGCTAAAATTTAATATATCGATCAAATGCCCATGAAGGGATGTATTTTGAATGTTATTTTATCGTAAAAGCTTTGTACAATTTTTCATATAGAATCAGATTCGATCAAAAAGCATAATTTTTCTTATTTTGCACGATGCTGTTTCGAGAGATAATTGGTCAGAAAGAAGTTAAGGAACAATTGATTCAATCGGTTAGAGAAAACCGGGTGAGTCATGCGCAATTATTTTTGGGTCCTGATGGTTCCGGAAATTTTGCATTGGCACTGGCTTATGCGCAATTTATTTCTTGTACCGACCGTCAAGAGGCCGATAGTTGTGGTGAGTGTGCATCTTGTAGAAAGTATGGTAAGTTAATTCATCCCGATTTACATTTTTCATATCCGTTTTTTAGAGGTGGGGAGAAAGAAAATGCTTTACCCGATTTAGAAGAATGGCGCGATTTAGTTTTAAATAACCCATATTTTGATCTTAATGAGTGGAGAAATCGCTTAGCTGCTGAAAATAAACAGCCCAATATTAATAAACCGGAGTGTTTAAATATTCTTCATCGTTTATCCCTAAAACCCTTTGAATCGGAATTTAAAACCATGATAATTTGGCTTCCTGAATATTTAAAAAATGAGGGGAACAGATTATTAAAAACATTGGAGGAGCCGGCTGAGAAGACATTAATTATTTTAGTGGCTAAAAATCAAGATCAGATATTAAATACGATTTTATCTAGAACTCAGCTTGTTAAAATTCCAGCTTTGAGTAAGCAAGATATTGTTGATTATCTAGTTCAAAATAAAAATTTACCTGAAGCTCAAGCTAGCCGTATCGCTTATTTAAGCGATGGGAATTTGCAAACCGCTTTAAATTTATTGAAAGAAGAGGAAAGTGATGATTTTAAGATCTTTTCTTCTTGGATGCGCATGACTTTCGGAGATAAGGGAAGTCAGATTTTTGAATTTGTTGAATCGGCTTCTAAATTGGGTCGTGAAAATCAAAAGAACCTTATTCAATATGGTGTGAACCTGATTAGGGAGTGTATCATGATTATTTCGGGCGCTGAAGAATTGGTGCATTTGCAAAATTCGGAAATGGACTTTGTAAAAAACTTCAGTAAACACTTGGATATTGCTCAAGCCGAGGCAATTGTAAATGAGTTGGAAAAGGCTCATTATCACATTGAACGAAATGCGAATCCTAAAATTTTATTTTTAGATGTATCTTTACAGTTCGTAAAGATTTTAAAGTTTAATACGCTCCCTTCGGGGACTCAATATATACTGACTTAGATATGGGATGTGGAAGTTGTTCAACAGGTGGCTGTGCCCCTGCCGGATGTAAGAGTAATGGCTCTTGCTTGACCAATGGTTGTAGTAAATTAGATGTGTATGATTGGCTATCTCACATGGATATGCCCTCTAATTTTAAGCCATTTAATATTATTGAAATAAAATTCAAGGGCTCTCGAAAAGAGTTCTTTCTTAATACAGATAACCTTTATCTTGAAGCTGGTGAGCTTGTTGCAGTTGAAACAACAACCGGTGGATATGATATTGGTCACGTTTCTTTAACTGGTGAGTTGGTTCGTATGCAGCTCAAGAAAAGAAATGTTCGAATAGAAGATGTAGTCAAAAAAATCTATCGCAAGGCCACTCCAACAGATGTTGAAAAATGGAAGATTTCTAAAGATCTTGAATTTGAGACTATGCATAAATCGAGAGTTTTGGCCAAAGAACTCGGTTTGGCAATGAAGCTTAGTGATGTAGATTATCAAGGTGATCGTACAAAAGCTACTTTTTATTATACAGCGGAAGGTCGTGTAGATTTTAGAGAACTTATCAAAAAGATGGCTGAGACCTTCCGTATTCGTATCGAAATGCGCCAGATTGGTATGCGTCAGGAAGCGAGTCGTTTAGGTGGAATCGGCTCTTGCGGGCGTGAGCTTTGCTGTTCAACTTGGTTAACTGATTTTAAAACAGTTTCTACTTCTGCTGCGCGATATCAAAATCTATCTCTAAATACCTTAAAACTTGCTGGTCAGTGTGGTAAGTTAAAATGTTGTCTCAATTATGAGCTCGATACTTATATGGATGCCTTGAAGGATATTCCGGATAATGTAGATCGTTTAGAAACCCAAACGGGAACTGTAAGGCATCAAAAAACTGATATTTTCAAAAAACTGATGTGGTTTAGTTATCCAAATGATGAAAATTGGATTGCTTTAGATATCGCACGAGTAAAGGAGGTTCAGAAATTAAATAAAGAGGGAATAAAGCCAGAATTCTTGAAAGAGGAGCTTCCTGAAGAGGAAAAGCCAGTGCTAGCTAAAGTATTTGATTATGAAAATGTTGTAGGGCAGGATAGCTTAACTCGTTTGGATAATAAAGGCGGAAGAAACAAAAAGAATAACCGGAAGAAACCTAATAGACCAAAAGGACTAGGAAATAATCAAGCTGAGGCTGGTGTAGCGACTCAAAGTGCTCGACCAGAAGTTCTTCCAAATCCTCCTAGACCAAATCCAAGTGCCGAACAGCAGACTGTTGAGCGCCCTGCCGGAGCTAATAGAAACAATAAACGGCGCAAGAATAATCGACCAAACAATAATCGAGAGCGTCCTACTGAATAAAATAGAATGAAATACTTAAAATCGTCATTTTTAATTCTGTTTTCAATAATTTTGTTTTCATGTCAGGATACCCAAACTGTTGTGGATACGAATATTGAATTGAACAAACGCAATTGGTCTTATGCCCAAAAAGTTAAGATCCCGGTTAAGATTGACTCGGCAAATATTCCTTATAATTTATATTTTAATTTACGTCATACCGCTGATTATAAGTATTCAAATATTTTTATCCTTATCCACCTTACATCGCCAAATGGAAAGAAAATCACCGAGCGAAAAGAGTTTCAATTGGCATTGGCCGATGGAGAATGGCTGGGTAGTGGTTCTGGAAATAAGTACAGCTATCAAATCAAATTTAAGGAGAACTATAAATTCCCTAAAGCTGGAACATATATTTTTGAACTAGAGCAGAACATGAGAGATAATCCATTAAATCATGTAAGCGATGCTGGAATTCGTGTTGAAAAAGCCCAATAATTATGAATGTTCTTAAACGCTTTCTTTTAAGCCGATATTTTATCTGGTTGACAATATTTCTGATCGTTTTCTGTTTGTCATCAGTAATTTTGCTCGACTCTTCTCATCCACTTTATGTGTTTTCAATAGTTTGTGCGCCAATTCTATTCCTATTGCAGCGGTATAGAAAAAGTTTAAAGACTATTAAGTAATATTTCGAGTTTCATTCCTCTTGAGCCTTTTAATAGGACAGTAGAACTCTCAATCGGATTTTTTTGAAGCGCTTTTTCTGCATCGGCAGTATTTTTATAAAATTCAGCTCCATTCTTTGAATGTAATTTAAAAAACTCTTCTCCAATTAATATTCTTCGATCTGATTTGGTGCTTAATGCTTTTTCAAGGATGAATTGATGTTCTTTTGCAGATTCAACACCTAGCTCGAACATATCCCCTAGAATTAATATTTTCGATTTAGCTTCGGTATCTTCTAGATTTTCGAGGGCAACAATCATGCTGCTTGGATTGGCATTATAATAATCGCAAATAATGGTATTTTTTTCTGTTTTTAAAATTTGCGATCTGTAATTAACTGGTTTGTAGTTACTTATACCTTTGTTGATTTGCTCCGGACTTAATTTAAAAAATGCACCGAAACAAATAGCAGCAGCGATATTTTCAAAATTATATGTACCCGGTAAATTTGAATGGGCTAGGTATTGATTACCTCTTTCTACTTTCCATTCAACACTTAAAAATGGAGAAGTATTTTTTAATTTTATAGACAGAAAATTAGAGTCGTTTTGACCATAAGAAATGATATTTTTAACCTTCCTATCTTGGGCCATATTTTTGAGAGTAGAATTGTCATTATTGATAAAAACTATCCCATTATTGTCAGAGAGGTATTGATACAGTTCCCCTTTGCCAATTTTTACACCTTCAAGTCCGCCAAAACCCTCTAAATGAGCCTTGCCAACATTTGTAATCATTCCATGGCTCGGTTGCGAAATGCTACATAAAAATTCAATTTCCTTTTGATGGTTTGCTCCCATTTCTATTATTGCAATTTCGCAATCAATGCTAACTGATAATAAGCTTAACGGTACTCCGATATGATTATTGAGATTACCTTCTGTGGCAAAGGTTTTAAATTTTTGAGATAGAACAGAATTGAGTAGTTCCTTGCTTGTAGTTTTACCATTGGATCCTGTGATGCCAATTACGGGTATTTTTAAGTGTTTTCTATGTAAGCGAGCAAGGTTTTGAAGGCTTTCTAATACATCAGGAACAAGGATAAACTGCTCATTAATAGCATATTCTGGCTGATCAACTATTGCGAATGCCGCACCACTTTCAATGGCCTGAAGTGCAAATTGATTTCCATTGAAATTATCCCCTTTGAGTCCGAAAAAGAGACAAGAGTCAGTGATTTTTCGAGTATCTGTACAAACGATTGGGTGTTTTAAGTAAACCTGGTATAATTGCTCAGTTGTCATATTATATTATTGTTTACAATATTAAGATTTTTGTTGCTTAAGGAGAAGAAATTGGCAATTAGACTTTTTCATTCGTAGATTAGATGCCATATGTTTAGTTTTGAAATCGAATTGTGATTTCTTTGAATTTTCATAGATTGTGATTTCAAACTAACAATAATATACGAAAAATAAATTTAATTAACGCTTTTTTGTGTTAAAAACGTTCATAATATGAAAAAAATCTCTTTTTTAATCCTCCTTTTTTTATCAACTGTTTTTAATGTCGCAGCGCAAAAAATACAATCTCCGTCTGAATTTTTAGGGTATAAACTTGGAGATCAATTTACCCCACATCATCGTGTTGTTGATTATTATAAATATCTCAGTACTGTTTCTAAGCATATAAAATTGCAAGAATATGGTAAAACAAATGAGGGTCGCCCTTTGATTTTGGCCTATATAGCATCCGAAAATAATATTAATCGCTTAGAAGAAATACGTAAAAATAATTTGAGCCTTGCGGGGATTAGCGATCAAGCTTCAGCTCCTATTGCTAAAACTAAAACTGCAGATCAACCAGTTATTGTTTGGTTAAGTTATAATGTTCATGGGAATGAGTCGGTTTCCACAGAAGCCTCATTACAAACTGTTTATGAGCTTTTAAATCCGGCAAATCAAGAGACAAAAAGCTGGTTAAACAATACTGTTGTTCTTATTGACCCCTGTTTAAATCCGGATGGAAGAGAGCGATATGTAAATTTTTATAATCCGATAAAAAATTTGATTCCAGATGCTTTACCATTTACTAGAGAGCATATGGAGCCATGGCCTGGAGGAAGAGCAAATCATTATTATTTTGATTTAAATCGTGATTGGGCATGGCAATCGCAAGTTGAGAGTCAGCAGCGTTTAGCAGTATACAATAAGTGGTTACCTCAAGTGCATGTTGATTTTCATGAGCAGGGTGTTGATGAGCCCTATTATTTTGCGCCTGCAGCAGAACCATATCATGAGGTTATTAGTGCTTGGCAAAGAGAGTTTCAAACGATCATAGGAAAGAATAATGCACGCTATTTTGATGCAAAGGCATGGTTGTATTTTACAAAGGAGCGTTTCGACCTATTATATCCATCTTATGGAGATACTTATCCAATTTATAATGGTTCGGTAGGAATGACTTTTGAGCAGGGAGGATCGGGAAGAGCAGGATTAGCGATAATCACAGCCGAGGGAGATACGCTTACATTAAAAGATCGTATTGATCATCATTTTACAAGTGGATTATCTACCGTAGAAGCTTCATCTAAATATGCTGATAGAGCCCTTAGTGAGTTTAGTAATTACTTTGTTAAGAGCAAGACGAGTCCGCCGGGAGAGTATAAATCTTATATCCTTCGCGGCGATAATCCTGAAAAGTTAAAAACTTTATCCACACTTTTAAAACGCAATGGTATTGATTTTGGCTATGGTGCTTCAAAGTCGGTTCAGGCTTTTAATTATTTTACGGGTAAAAATGAATCAGTAAAGGTCAGTAAAAGTGATATGGTTATCAGTGCTTATCAAGCTAAATCTGTGCTTCTTAAGGTTCTATTTGAGCCGAATACCTTTGTATCAGATTCTGCAACCTATGATATTACCGCTTGGTCTTTACCTTATGCCCATGGTATTCAAGCGTTTGCAAGCAAAGAGTCTTTAAATCCTTTATTAAGTTCACCAGAAAGGGAGACTAAGAGTATAAATAAAGTAGAGAATGCAACAGCTTATGTTGCTAATTGGAACTCTGTGACTGATGTTAAGTTTCTAGGCGACTTATTAAAGAGAAATATTAAAGTTAGATTTTCTGAAATCGCTTTTGAAAGTGCTGGAAATCGTTTCGATGCGGGTTCACTGATTATTACAAGAAACGGGAATCTAGCTTTAGGTGCTAATTTTGAAAATGTAATCTATGATTTGGCTAAGAAGAATGGAATTGATTTAGTACCAATGGCATCTGGATTTGTGGATAAGGGAGCTGATTTGGGTTCGGATAAGGTTAGGTTGATAAAAAAGCCGAAAGTTGTGGTTATTGGTGGAGAAGCTACATCTTCACTTGCATTTGGTGAGATTTGGCACTTTTTTGAGCAACAAATTAATTATCCAGTAAGCATTGTAAGGTCACAAGATCTTAATCGAATAGATTGGTCGGAGATTAATGTACTTATTTTACCATCTGGGAATTATGCAGATTTATCTAATGAAAAATTAATCCAGTGGGTTCGTGGTGGTGGGAAGTTAATTGCCATGGGCAATGCCGTGTCGCAATTGGCTGAAGTAAAAGGATTTGACATTAAAATTAAGGAAGAGGCAAAGAAAGACGAGAAGGGACTAGATCCATATAAATTTATCAAGACCTATGAAAACCGTGAAAGAGAGAGTATTTTAAACAATACTCCGGGTGCTATTTATAAAATTGATTTAGATAATAGCCACCCACTTGGTTTTGGTTTTCCTAATTTCTATTACTCTTTAAAATTAGATGATCAAGTTTATCAGTACCTAAATGAGGGCTGGAATGTGGGTGTTGTGAAGAAGAATAATTACGTGACAGGATTTGTTGGCGCAGAAGCTAAGAAGAAAACCGTTGATGGATTAATTTTTGGGGTTCAAGATATGGGCAATGGCTCAGTTGTTTATTTATCTGATGATCCTTTATTCCGTAGTTTTTGGGAGAGCGGTAAATTATTATTTAGTAATGCGGTTTTTATGGTTGGGAATTAGATTTAGAATAAAATTTACCACAAAACCATTTTAAATTATAAAAATCTTTTCGGGTCAAAATATTCTAATATTCTAAATTTTATTTTTTTACTCAAAAAAATAACTCACTGATTATTAACGTGTTACATTCAAAAAATAAAAATATACTTCAATATACTTTGTAATATTAAACTTCTTCACCAAATTTACTTTTTGAAGTAATACCTTTAAATGTTAAAGTACTACTTTTTAAAATAATTAATTTATTCCTCAATTTAAACAATTCAAATCTAATTAAGTATGAAAAAACTTCTACAAAGTTTGTTCTTGTTGTTGTTTATAGCTTTTCAAGCTATTGCTCAGGAGCGCACTGTGACAGGAACTGTAACCGACAAGACAGACGGTTTACCTTTACCTGGAGTAAGTATTAAAGTAAAAGGCTCAAATGCCGGAACCTCAACGGGAGTTGATGGTAAATTCACCTTAAAAGTTCCTGCTAATGTTAAAACATTGGTAGTTTCTTATATCGGGTTTTTAACAAAAGAAATCGAAATTTCTAATGGCGCATTAAATGTAGCTTTAGAAGCTGATTCTAAATTATTGAACGAAGTTGTAATTACGGCTGCTTATGGAACTAAGCAAACGCCTCGTGCTGCAACAAATAACGTTCAAACTGTAACTGGTGAGAAATTAAACGTTATTAGAAGTACTAACGTAAACAACGCTCTTGCTGGTAAGGTTGCTGGTGTTCAGGTTAGAAGCCAGTCGGCTGCTGCTTTAGGTAGAAATACTGAAGTAAGGTTGAGAGGTGGTAATGGCTTTGGAACGGGTAATGGAGCTCTTTATGTTGTTGACGGTACGATTCTTCCTAATGCGGATGACTTGAACTTAGATGACGTTGAAAGTGTTTCTGTATTACAAGGACCAGCAGCTGCGGCACTTTTGGGTTCTCAAGGTGCTAATGGTGCAATTATCATTACAACTAAAAAAGGTAAATCAAGTGGAGGTGCTGCAGGCGTTACAATTAACGCTGGTGTAACATTTGAAGATCCTTATGTATTACCAAATTATCAAAATTCTTATGCTGGTGGTTCGGTTGGTAGCTTAATGAAGTACACTTGGAAAGCATCAGATCCAGCAGAATGGAAGGCTTTAGATGGTAAATATTATCATGATTATAGTGATGATACTTCATGGGGTCCTCGTATGGTTGGTCAAGAGTATATTCCTTGGTATGCATGGTATGGTGGTACACAGTATTCGTACAAAACAACTGCTTTAGTACCTCAACCTGATAATGCTAGAGATTATTACAATACTGGTGCAACATACAATAACTCGGTTTCTTATGGAACTGGTAATGATCGTTCTAATTTTAAACTTACTTATAACAATCAATATACAAATGGTTTAATTCCTAGTAGTAATTTGTTGAAAAACCAGTTACAATTAGTTGGATCATATGAAATTAGCAAGAAGTTTTCAGTATCTTCAAATATTAATTATGTAAAGCAGGTTTTGAATGGTAACATTGCCGATGATTATTCTAACTTAGGTAGTGGTGCATTCAATCAGTGGTTTCACCGTAACTTAGACATGGGTATCATGAAAGAGTTAAGAGGTTTAACTACTCCAGGTATCGGTGGTAATATTATTACAAGTTGGAACCACTTTAATCCAACATCTTATAATCCAAACGACCCAATGGCTTTTGATGGTAATCACTATTGGTACAATATGTTCTCATATGCTGATCTTGAAAAATCAATGAGCCAAAGAGATCGTTTATATGGTAATATTTCATTTACCTACAAGGTAAACAATGATTTAAAATTTGTAGGTGCTTATCGTAAGCAACAAAATACAGCTTTTAATGAAGGTAGAACATACAGCATTCTTGAGCGTAGTGGTTCTTCTACTGGTGTTAGAAATGCTTACAGCACACGTAGTTCTTATTCAAATAGAGAAAACTACGAATTAGTGGGTACATACAGTAAGAAAATCAAAGATTTCACTGTTGATGCAAATGCTGGTTTAGACTTTTTCGTTGCTAAAAGTAATGGAAATAACGCTAATACTAATAATGGTTTATCTATCCCAGATTTATTTACTGTAAATAATTCGGTAGATGCTCCATCGGTTGGTAACTCTCGTTCTCAAGATAAATACAGAGCTTTATTCGGAAGATTTAGCGTTGGTTACAAGAACTTTTTATTCCTTGATGGTAGCTTACGTAACGACTGGTTCTCTACTCTTCCAGTTAATAACAATGACGTGATGTCTAAATCAATTGGTGCTTCATTTGTATTTAGTGATCTATTACCTAAAAGTATTAAAGGTACTTGGTTAAGTGAAGCTAAATTGAGAGCATCATGGGGTGAGGTTCCACAATCTTTAGGTGCATATGCTTATCCAGGTGCTGCTTATGGTGTAGGAACATTAAAGTGGGATGGTAACTTATTAATGGCTACACCAGATCAGTTAGTTGACGAATCTATTTCTGGTGCTGTACAAGCAGCAAAGGAGATTGGTCTTGATTTAAAATTATTTAATAGAAGATTATCAACATCTTTTACCTTATGGGATAAATCAGAAGTTGGTATTCCTAGATCAGTTTCGATTAATGCTACCAGTGGTTTAAGTTCTATTTTAACTAATATTGGTAGAATTAATAGTAAAGGTTTAGAGGTTCAGGTAGGCTTAGAAGCTTTCAGTCGTCCAAACTTTAGTTGGAATGTATCTGCAACTTATTCTAATTTATTAGATAATAAGGTAGTAGAGATTAGTAATAAATATGGTATTAATAGCATTACAGCTGCTACAATTACATTTGGTTTACCAAGTATGGTACATAGAACTGGTCAACAGTGGGGTGAGCTTTATGGTACTGGTATGTTAAGAAATGATGCTGGTGTGCCAATTCTAGATGCGAATGGTTTGTATCAGGTAGCTGCTGCTCCTATGTCTTACGGTTTAGTTACTCCTAAGCATGTGGGTGGTTTGCAGAACTCTTTCAGTTTATTTAAAATGTTCGATATCAATGCGAATATTGATTATTCTATTGGTGGTAAGTTCTCTTCACTTTCAAATATGTGGGGTTCATATAGTGGTTTAACTGCACGTACAGCAACTGTTAACGATAAGGGAATGTCTATTCGTGATGATGTTGCAGATGGTGGTGGTGTTAGAGTTGATGGTGTAGATGCAGCTGGTGTTCCAGTAACAAAATATGTACCTGCTCAAACTTATTTTGCAAACTTCTATAACAGAAAAATTTGGGATCCATATGTTTACGATTTAACATTTGTTAAATTACGTGAGGTTTCTATTGGTTATCGTATACCAGTTAAGAAATTGGGCTTAGATAAATATGTTCAAAATGCTTCGTTTGCACTTGTAGCAAGAAATCCACTAATTTTGTTTGCTAAGACTAAAGACTTTGATCCATCTGAAGTTTCTGGTTCAGCTGGAGAAAATTCACAGTTACCTGGAACTAGAGGTATAGGATTTAATTTAAGAGTTGCATTTTAATTAAATTATTAAAAAAGATAAAAAATGAAAAATAAATTAATATATGGATTGGCATTTTTGATGGTTTTCGGAATGTCAAGCTGTGAGAAGTTAAGTGACTTTGGTGATACCAATGTTAATCCAGCAGCAACAACAGAGCCTAGTGCATCTGCGTTGTTAACGAATTCTCTAGCTGGTTTAGGTAATTGGACTACTAGTCGTCAACTTGGCTATTATGCGCAGTATTTTAGTGAAACACAATATCCTTCAACATCATTATATGCATTGCCACAGGCTGCATTTAGTGGTAACTATAGTGGTACACTTTATGATCTTCAGAATATCATAAACATTAGCCCTAGCAAAAATCAGGTTGCGGTATCAAACATAGTAAAGCAATTTATATTTTGGCAGATGACCGATCGTTGGGGTGATATTCCTTATTCTCAATCATTAAAGGGAATTGAATTTGGTAAGCCAAAATATGATACTCAAGAAGATATTTATAAGGGTATGATCAAGGCTTTAACAGATGCTGTTGCTTCTTTTGATGGTTCTCCAATAAGTGGTGATATTGTGTATAATGGTAATGTAGATTCTTGGAAAAGAATGGCAAACTCATTGAGAATGTTAATGTCAATTCAGTTATCTAAGAAATTTCCTGCAGCTTCTGGCTATGCTGCTACAGAATTTAAAGCTGCTTTAGCTGCAAACGGAGGTTATATTTCTACAAATGATCATAACTTTAAATTAAAGTATGCTGCTCCTAATTACAAAAGCCCAATTTGGGGTTGGTATAATGGCCGTGCAGATGATGCTGAAAGTAAGACAATGACTGATATGTTGTCAAGTTTAACTGATGCTAGAATTAATGTTTACGGTGGCGATTCACACACTGGTGGTTCTGGAACTTCTACAGTTGGAGTACCTTACGGATTGAATGAATCAAAATCTAGAGCATTTGTTAATGCTAATGCTGGCTGGGCTCGTATTTTGAGAGGTGATTTTAGAACAGAGGGTAGTACAGTATTTTTAATTACTGCTGCACAAATTGCTTTGGCAAGAGCAGAGGCTGCCAATTTAGGTTGGACTACTGAGTCTGCTGCAGATACTTATAAGGACGGAATTACTTTATCTTTCACTCAGTGGGGATTAGCTGCTCCAAGTGCAGCATATTTTAATGCTCCTGACGTAGCTTTAGGCACAGATAATGTTAAGAAAATTGCAACTCAACAATGGATTGCTAGTTATCCTGATGGTCACATGGGATGGAATGTATGGCGTAAAACTGGTTTCCCTGTTTTAACTCCAGCTCCTGATGCAGTTAACTCTTCTAAGCAAATTGTAAGAAGATTTACCTATGCAGCCGCAGAGTACACTAATAACCCAGAACTTGTAAAAGAAGCTGTTGATAGATTACCTGGTGGTGATAAACAAGATTCTAAAGTTTGGTGGGATCAATAAGCTATTTTTTAACCATTAATTAAAAATTTCATATTATGAAAAGAAATATATTCAAATACCTTGTATTTGTAATCACCTTAGCAACAACAATAACATCATGCAGAAAGGATGAGTTTGTTGGGGATAATGACCTGGGCGATAAGGGACAAACCATTCTTAAGTTTGCTGAAGGTCCGACTAAAACCTTCTTATTTGAAGCCTTTACTAATATTAAGCCAATTAGTGCTTTTAGTTTGGTTAGAGATGTAAATAGCAATGAAAGCTTGAGTACCGCTTCTTCAGTTGAATTGGTTAAAGCTGCTGTTCCAGCTGGTTATACTTTTTTACCTGATAACATCTTTACATTGCAAACTTCTTCTGCAGCTAAATTTGTTAAAAGTGCAAATGGTTTTACTGTAAATTTCGCTCCTGGTGTATTTGCTGCCGATTTTGAGATTAACTTAAACGGTGCTTTGTTAGACCCAACTTTGAAGTATGCTGTTGCTTATACTATCGGTAATACTGGTGGTGCAACGGTAACTGCTGGTACTCAAAAATCGATTACTGTTGTATTTACTGTTTTGAACAAATATGATGGTATGTACAGTTTTCAGTCAGTTAGTCAGTTTAACAGATATACCAATGGTGTATTAAACACTGGTGATGTTTTAATGGGATCACTTGTAGGTCTTCCAAACAGAGCATTTACTACTATTGATGGAAATACACTTACTTGGACTCCAGTATGGGCTAATGGTGGTGGTGTTGGTGGTGTTGATAATTTTAGGTTGTATGTTAATCCAACAACTAATCAAACTACAATGACTGCTTTAGGTAATGCTACTTTAAAAAATAGCCCAGGCAAGCCTAATTACTATGATCCAGCTACTAAAACGTTTTACCTTAACTTCGAATGGGGTGGAGGTTCTGCACCTGGTGGAAATGGTCGTGATATGAGTGTTGTTCTAAAGTATGAAGGTAAAAGACCTTAATAATTAGTCAATTTTTTAAAAAGGCTGTCTCTTTTAATTAAGAGGCAGCCTTTTTTTTATAAAACGTTTTTACTTCTTGTCCACACTATAAGTCCCGGGACCAATAAAAGCTAATCCGAAGAAAACTACACCCACTTCAATAGCATGTGAAGCACTCATAAAACCTTCATTGCTATTAAGATGTACACTTGCGGCAATTGCCATAGTGAAAGTTAATAAAAGACATACTGGTCTAAATGCTAATCCGAGCAATATTAAAAATCCACCAAAAGTTTCTGTTACTGCTGCTAATAAACCCCAAATTACAGGTATAAAATCTATCCCAGCATTCTTCATTGCCCCGCCAATTGATTCCCATTGTTCTGGTCCGCCTAATAATTTGGGGTAGCCGTGCATCATAAACATAATGCCTAATCCAATTCGGGTAATTAATAATCCAGTATTTTTGTATTTCCCAAAAGATGCTAATAGTGCCATAATGAATGTGTTTTGTTGCTTTTATTTGTATTTGATTAAAAATTTGTGTATATTAAGTTAACCTCTTTGTTTTGAACAGTCATCTTTACTTTTCTTCCTAAAATTAGTGCTTGATTATCGTTAATATGTCCGGCAGGGAAATTAAAGCATACTGGGTAGTTATATTCTGCCACATGACTCAATATAATTTCTTCTGCGTTTTGTCCGAAAGGAATATCATTATCCTTCATTTCTGTAAAGGAACCCACAATTAATCCTTTGAGATTATCTAGTTTACCAGCACGTTTTAAATTCCACATCATGCGATCTAAAGAGTAGAGGTATTCTCCAACATCTTCTAAAAAGAGGATTTTATCTGTGTAATCTTGTTCAGAGGTAGATCCAGCCATCATCACCATCAGGGTTAGGTTTCCTCCTATCAAAACTCCCTTCGCCTGACCATTTTTATTGGGAATCTCACTTGTATAATGATATTCTAAAGGCTCATTAAATAAGGCTTTTCTAAGGCTCTCCAAAGAAGGTTTTGAACCATCAGGGATAGTTAATGGCATTTGTCCGTGAATACTTTCTGTTTGATACAAAGCTTGAATATGGCTATGCAAAACAGTAATATCACTAAAACCAATAATCCACTTGGGTTGTTCTTTAAAGCTATTAAAGTCAAGTTTATCAATGATGCGGATAGTGCCATAACCCCCACGCGCAGCGAAAATAGCCTTCACTTCAGGATTATTTAAAAATTGTTGTATATCAGAAGCGCGAAGCTCATCGGTACCTGCAAACTGATTCCAGGAAGCATTTACGGTTTCCCCTAATATTACTTTTAATCCCCAGGATTCTAGTAATTTAACTGCATCATTAATATTATGGGGTAGTTTTTTCGCCGGACAGGTAATTGCTACGGTATCCCCTTTCACTAAATATGGAGGAGTTTTATAGGAATGCGTTTTTGAATCCGTCATTTAATTTTATTAGGGGTTTAATCTTTTTATTGAATTATAATTAATTTAAAATTACAATTTCATTTAATAGAAATATATAAATAGCCATTTTAAATTAGCACATTAGCCTTTATCTTTGCAAATTAAAAATTAGCTAATATTTATATTTTGGGAACCGATAAATTCAAGAGATACACAGTTACTGCAGCTTTACCTTATACCAATGGCCCTGTGCATATTGGACATTTGGCGGGTGTTTATATTCCTGCGGATATATATGTTCGATTTTTAAGATCAACTGGTAAGGATGTTGTATTTGTTTGTGGATCTGATGAACATGGTGTTCCTATTACTTTAAAAGCTAAAAAAGAAGGTGTTAGTCCGCAGGAAGTAGTAGATAAATACCATAAAATTATTGGCGATTCTTTCCGTGATTTCGGAATAGCCTTCAATATTTACCACCGTACCTCATCGGCAACTCATCACGATACTGCTTCCGGATTTTTCAAAACCTTGTATGATAAGGGAGTATTTAAGGAAGAAGAAACAGAACAATATTTTGATGAAAAGGCTGGACAATTTTTAGCAGATCGTTATATTATTGGAACCTGTCCTAAATGTGGTAATGAAGAAGCTTACGGTGATCAATGCGAGAAATGTGGCTCCACGTTGAGTCCGACAGAATTAATAAACCCCCGTTCCACACTATCAGGGGCACAGCCTGTACTGCGCTCAACAAAGAACTGGTTTTTACCATTAGATACCATGCAGCCTCAAATAGAGGCTTATATAGACGCGCACAAGGATTGGAAACCAAATGTGTACGGACAATGCAAATCATGGCTTAGCGGGGGCTTAAACCCTCGTGCAATGACACGTGATCTTGATTGGGGAGTAAAAGTTCCTGTTGAAGGTGCCGACGGTAAGGTTTTATACGTTTGGTTTGATGCCCCAATTGGTTATATTTCAGGTACAAAAGATCTTTGCAATCCCAATTTAAGTCCTGAAAAGAAGGCTGAATATTATCTTAATGAGAGTTTTAAGCCGAAAGATAGTTGGGAGACTTATTGGTATTCCGAGGATACTAAATTGGTGCATTTTATAGGTAAGGATAATATTGTATTTCATTGCATTATATTTCCTGCGATGTTGATGGCACATGGTCAATTCCAGTTGGCTGATAATGTACCTGCCAATGAGTTTTTAAATTTGGAGGGAGATAAGATTTCAACTTCCAGAAATTGGGCAGTTTGGTTGCATGAATATCTTCAAGATTTCCCTGATAAGCAGGATGTTTTACGTTATGTTTTAACAGCCACAGCGCCTGAGACCAAGGATAATGATTTTACATGGAAGGATTTTCAGGCGAGGAATAACAATGAGCTTGTTGCTATATTTGGAAACTTTGTGAATCGTGTTATGGTTTTATCCCATAAATATTTTGATGGAAAAGTGATGATGGGTTCTGCTTTTACAGCTATTGATTTGCAAGTGATGGCAGAATTAAAGGATTATCCATCAAAGATTGCCGCATCCATTGAGCAGTATCGATTTAGGGAGGCATTATCAGAGTTTATGGCATTGGCTCGTTTGGGAAATAAATATTTAGCGGATGAAGAGCCTTGGAAGATCATAAAAACAGATGAGGAGCGTGTGAAGACAATTCTGAATATCGGATTGCAGATTGCTTCAAACTTGGCTATTCTGGCACAACCCTTCTTACCATTTAGTGCTCAAAAATTGTTTACAATGCTAAACATGAATGTTCAGGATTGGAATACAGCGGGTACATTGGATTTACTTCCTATCGGTCACCAGTTGAATGAAGCAAGTTTATTATTTGAGAAGATTGAGGATGCCGAGATTGAGGCACAAATACAGCGATTAATGGATAGTAAAAAATCCAATGAACAAGCTTCAATG
>NZ_JBIIPN010000100.1:0-9861 GCF_044342615.1 Daejeonella sp.
AAGTAATTGCATGTTTTATCCCATGGTCAATTATTCCACAACGAATAGCCATATTATCTGCTTCTGTACCACCAGAAGTAAAGAAAAACTCTGATGGAGAGGCCTGCAATAGTGATGCAACAGTTTTACGAGATTTTTCTATTAAAGTCCGAACTTCCCTACCATGAGCATGGATAGAAGATGGATTACCATATTGGCTTTCCATCACCTCATAGATTGATTTTAAAACTTCTTTATCAAGGGGTGTTGTAGCTGCATTATCTAGATATACGCGCATTTTTTATTTTTAATATAGAATAATAACCTGCAAATGCCATTGGTTAAAACGAATGCAGGTATGAAGGATATTTATCGCAAAATTAGTGATATTATTTTTATGACTATTCCGTTAGACTCAATATTTCTTTAATATCTGATATTATTTTTTGAGCTAAATTTTCGGCCATTGTCTCCGAACTTGCTTCCGAATAAATTCTGATGATTGGCTCTGTATTTGATCTTCTCAAATGAACCCATTGCTTATCAAATTCAATTTTCAATCCATCAATTGTGCTATGTGGTTGATTTTGATAACGTTTTTCAACTTCAGCCAATAAGGCATCGATATCCATTTCGGGGGTTAATGTTATTTTATTTTTTGAGATAAAATATGCCGGATAAGAGGCCCTTAATACAGAAACAGTCTGCCCTTTTTTAGCTAAATGAGTCAAAAACAAGGCAATTCCAACTAAGGCATCGCGTCCATAATGCGATTCAGGGTAAATAACGCCACCATTACCTTCACCACCAATAATAGCATTGGTTTCTTTCATGGCGTTTACTACGTTAACCTCCCCTACAGCTGATGCTGTATAGGTGCAAGAAGCCGCTTCGGTCACATCTCTTAACGCACGAGTAGATGATAGGTTAGATACAGTGTTTCCTGGAGTATGGCTTAACACATAATCGGCAACAGCAACAAGCGTGTACTCCTCACCGAACATAGATCCATCCTCGCATACAAAACATAAACGATCTACATCTGGATCAACAGCAATTCCTATATCAGCCTTTTTAGCAAGCACTTCACGTGATAAATCAACCAAGTTCTCAGGCAATGGCTCCGGATTATGCGGAAATTCGCCATTCGGTTCACAATACAATTCATGGACGGTATCTACTCCTAAAGCTTTTAGTAGAGCAGGAATAAATATCCCACCGGAAGAATTAACACAATCAATAACTACCTTAAAATTAGCTTTACGGATAGCATCTACATCAACCAGAGGCAATGCCAATACCTTATCAATATGCTTTTGTAAATAACTATCATCATAAACAACAGATCCTAAATTATTTACCTCAGAATACTCCAAATCGGTCTTTTCGGCTTGTGCTAAAACCCATTGACCCTCAGAATCAGAAATAAATTCACCCTTTTCATTGAGAAGCTTTAAGGCATTCCATTGCTTAGGATTATGGCTGGCAGTTAAAATAATGCCTCCACCTGCATGCTCATCAGGAACAGCTAGCTCAACTGTTGGCGTAGTTGAAAGTCCGAGATCAACTACATCTATCCCAATACTTTGAAGTGTTCCTACTACTAAATTTCGGACCATTTCGCCTGAAATTCTAGCATCTCTGCCAACTACAATTTTTTTCTTACCGGTATTAGCAATAACCCACTGACCGTAGGCTGCTGTAAATTTAATAATGTCGGGAGGTGTTAAGCCATTACCTGCTTGACCACCTATTGTACCCCTGATTCCTGAGATTGATTTGATTAATGCCACTTTTTCGAATTAAAGTCCAAAAATAACAAATCCATTGAATACAATATTGTAAAAAGGTAAATGTATATATTTGCATTCTAATTCTGCAAGCTTCATATGCCCAAAAAATGGTTTCAAAACTGGTTTAGTTCACCTTATTACCACATTCTATATCATCAAAGGAATGATGAAGAAGCTGAATTTTTTATAGATAACCTATGTACTTTTTTAAAACCTCAGCCGGAAGCAAAATTGCTCGATATTGCTTGTGGTCGTGGTAGGCATTCTGTCTATCTTAATAAGAAAGGTTATGATGTTACAGGCATAGATTTATCAAATGCTAATATAAAATTTGCCCAACAGTTTGAAAATGAAAGCCTTCAGTTTCTCGTTCATGATATGAGAAATGCTTTCTACATCAATTATTTCGATATCGCATACAACCTTTTTACTAGTTTTGGATATTTCGAAACCGAAAAAGATCACCTGAAGGCACTTAGTGCATTTAATAAATCGCTTAAAAAATCAGGTATTTTAGTGCTCGATTATTTCAATAGTGAAAAAATGATGCGCCATTTAACACATCAAGAAGTTAAGCGTGTTGATGGAATTGATTTTCACATCAGCAAGAAGGTTGAAAACGGAAAAATTATAAAAAGTATTTCTTTTGAGCATAAAAACAAAGAATTTTCATTTAAGGAAGAGGTAAAAGCCTTCAGCAAGAAAGATTTTGAGTCAATGTTTAGCCAAAGCGGATTTAAAATTTTAAATCACTTCGGCGATTATTCATTAAATTCATTCGATGAGGTAAAATCTGACCGACTAATATTTATTTGCCAAAAAAACAATGATTGATCAACTAGTTCAATTTGACCGAGATTTATTCTTTGCCATAAATCACGGCCTCAGCAATAGCTTTTTTGATTGGTTAATGCCAATTCTAAGAGACCGCTATACTTGGGTTCTCCTTTACCTTTTCATCATCGTATTTTCAATAAAAAATTATGGTAAACAAGGTTTTATAATGCTTTTGTTTTTGGCAATGACCTTCGGAATTAGTGATTTTTTATCTTCTTCAGTTATAAAACCAAATGTTCAGAGGTTAAGACCATGCAATGAAACAGAAATTAAAACTAATGTAAATAATTTGGTTGATTGCGGTACTGGATACAGTTTTCCGTCTTCACATGCCACAAATCATTTTGGTATAGCCGTATTTTTAATCATGATGTTCTATCATAAATGGAAGATTATTCTTCCTATTGGAATACTTTGGGCAGCATCTATTAGTTTCGCACAAATTTATGTAGGAGTGCATTACCCAATCGACATCTTAACAGGAAGCCTTCTTGGAAGTAGTATTGGCCTTGGAATGAGTAGAATTTTATTATCAAACAAATCGTTTAAAACATGGAAATCTGGGAACTGATTTTACTTTTTAGCAGTTCTACGTTGGGTGGACTCGCAATATTTCTGTTTAAAAAAGATAATACAAGTAGATTAAAGTTAGTTTTATCGTTTAGTGGAGCCTATCTATTTGCCATTACCGTATTGCATCTAATGCCCGATGTGTATTCGTCGAATAATCCTCAAATTGGCTTATTTATACTTGGAGGTTTTCTTCTTCAAATTTTCATGGAACAATTCTCGGAAGGTATTGAACATGGCCATATTCATAAACATAGTCACCAACATGTAGTTTTCCCATTTGGAATTATGATAAGTTTATGTTTACACGCATTTCTTGAAGGAATGCCTTTGGCACAAGGGCAACATCGAGAACTTGTTTATGGAATAGCTTTACACCATATACCTGCGGCATTCGCATTAGGAAGCGTTCTATTGGAAAATAAATTAAGTAAAGGAAAGATATCGGGATTACTAATATTGTTTGCGCTAATGAGCCCTTTGGGCTATTGGCTAAGCTTTGAAATAGGACAAGGATCAATTGGAAATATAGAGGTCTATTTCGATCAAATCATGGCTGTAGTAATTGGTATTTTCCTACATATTTCTACCACTATTCTCTTCGAATCTAGTGTAGATCATAAATTTAATTTGAAAAAAATAATTGCTGTACTGCTAGGAATTGGAATCGCCCTTATGGGATTTTTCTTGCACTAAATCGGATAGGTGGATATAAAGATATTTATAAACTAAGATCTCATTTTATCTAACAAATCGCTCAAAATACCTGCATCTGTATTGTTGAAATCTTCATTCAGAATCTGATCAAATAATAATTCAGCATCCAATTTTGAAAGGATGTCAATACCCTTATTGCTAATCAATATGTCAACAGCACGACGATCATTAGTATTTACTGTACGATCAACCAATTCTTTTTGAACTAAACGATCAACAATTCTCGAAGCATCAGACATTTTATCCAGCATACGCTCTTTAATTAAATTAATGGTTGCTGGATTAGGGCGTTGGCCACGTAAAACACGCAGCACATTATATTGCTGAAGAGTTATATCATATCTACTAAGTTGTTGTCTTAATAAATTTGTTATCCAGCCATAGGTATAAATCAAATTAACAATCGACTTTTGGTGATTGTTTTCAAATTTATTACTGTTAATTTCTTTACCTATTTCCATGTTATTTAGTAATTAAAACCGATTCAATAAAGAACTATTTATCTAAAGTGATATTACTAAGAAAATTATTTAATATTTAAATCAGGTTTAATGGATTGTCCATATTTCCAGGGACAGTGCTTACATTTATTTTTGCAGCAAGAACCTCTTTTTAGATGATAGGCTTCTGTAAACACTAGATTCCCATCTTCATCTAAGTAATAATCAAAGTTTTCAATGAGCATAGTTTAACAATTTTACTAATAATTTATCTTTAAAATGCTCTTTTAAAAAAGATCCATCACCATGGAGGGTCCAGACCTGTTTAGGCTCAACTTCCTTTAACATATTTATAATATCGTTCCAATCTACATGGTCGGAAATCAGGATTTGTAGATCATTATTTCTTTGGAGACGCATCCAACCCGAAGCAAAAGCTCTAACTACATTTTTTGCTCTGATATAGCTATTGAAGGCCAAAGGAGGCACAATATAGACTAAATTTTGATCAGGCTGCTTCATTGATTTCCGATTGTATAGCTCATATTTGCCCACATTAAATCCGAAAGATTCATAGACTTTATTAATGCTAAAAATGGAGTGGTGAACGTATGTACTGCGTTGCGGACAATGATCAGTAATAAGTCGCGTAAGCCTTTGAGCTTTACCGAGTGAATAGGCACCTAGTAAGATATTATGATTCATCTCACTAAACTTTTTAATCTCCTCAATAGGATCTGGATGCTGAATAGAAGGATCTGCAAAAGTGGTTTCAGTAATTAAAACATCTGCTTTAACAAATTCAATTGGCTCACAGGTTAGATCATCTTGCAATTTATAATCACCTGTATATAAATATCTTACACCAGAATATTCCATTAATATTTGTGCCGAACCTAAAATATGTCCGGCAGGAATAAAACTAATTTTTACACCATTTAAATCAAATGTTTCATTCCAAGGATGGATATGAAAATTTTTAGCTGCCTGTTTTTGATAACGATGCTGCATGATAGCAGCAGTGGCGGCAGTACAATAAACATTTTCATTAGCTCTAACAGCATGATCGCCATGCGCATGGGATATAATTGCTTGATTAACAGCAATTTTAGGATCAAGGTAAAAATTACCAAGTCGGCAAAACAAGCCAATTTCATTAAGAATTAGAAAATCATCAATGATCATAATTGCGACTAATTTTAAGAAATTGTTGATGAAGATCTAAAATTTGAGGTATTAACAAGCGATTTTCATCATTTATAAGAATATGATTTGCCAATTTCATCTTTTGCTCATCGCTAAACTGGCGTTTCATTCTCAACATAATTTCCTCTTCGCTAATATGATCTCTTGCTTTGATGCGACTAATTCGTGTAGATTCCGGAGAAATTACAAGAATTGATAAATCGCACATTTTATAGGATTCGCTTTCATACAAAAGAGCAGCCTCTTTAAGAATGTATGGTACTTCTTTTTGTTCTGAAATCCATCTGTCGAAAGCCCTAAAAACAGCAGGATGAACCAAAGCGTTTAATTTATTTAGCTGCGATTGATCTTTAAAAACGATGGATGAAATATAGGGCCTATTTAGCTGACCATCAATCGAATAAGATTCAGTCCCGAATACATTAAGGATTTCATTTTTCAATTGAGAATCAGTCTGCATGATTGTTTTTGCAACATTATCCGCATAAAAAACTGGAATTCCTAATAATTCAAAAATCCTACAAACGGTTGTTTTACCACTACCAATTCCGCCTGTAATTCCTATTTTAAGCATCACCTTTGAATAATAAAATCTAAATTTTGCGGTTCAATTTTCACTAATTCACAATACTCAGGAAATTTACTAATTATCACAGGCAATTGTTTATAGCCTTTTAACTTCCATTTGTCTAAATCGGCAGTGACTTCAAAACTACCTCTTTCAACCTTTTTATAATTACTTAAAGCGGTTAGAACGGTAATTTTCACCTTATCTGGAAGCAATTTCACATTCCTAAATTCATTATTATTAATTAGCTTGACCGGTACCTCAACAAGCTTTTCAGTAAATTCATCAACAACAATTTGAATATCAACTACCCGAGGATAAATACTAATATTGGTTTTTAATGGCTCCTGAAGTGGAATTTTAGTATTTATATTAGTATTGATGTTTTTCAATTCAAGAGTATCAGTAGACCAATATTCGAGCTTATCAAGCTCATTTTGCGGTCCCGAGACTGTAACAAAGGCTGGCGATAACTTAATTTTATCTGAAATGCCATAATGACTTTGAAAACGGATATTAGTATTAACTCGGATTGGGATTTTTTTAAAGACTCGAGAAGAAAAATCGAAATATAGCGTATCGGGATAAATTCCAATAACTTTTTGATTAGATTGAAACTTCCGATTAATAACTGATAATTGATCTGAAAGATCTATAAAAGATTGTTTTTTTAGTATTCCTAGGTTTACATCAACATATTGGGGCTTAATTCTCAGTTTAGAAAACAATAACTGCCATCCAGTACCTTCAACTTGAAGATTAACAGTATCAGACTGTAATGAGTTAAATGCCTTATTTTCAGGAATATTTACAAAACGAACTAAAGTTTGAACTTGATAAACATAGCTATTGGAGAGTGCAAAGAACATCCATGCCCCTACCGCAAATGATAAGCAGATGAAGAACAATGAAATTCGGCGACGTTCAATTGGACTAAATTTTACAAATGGCATATCTTAAATCCTATTCAAATTTAGCTAAAATAAAAACGCCGCTTCAAAAGAAGCGGCGATCATTTCATTTAATTTTTTGATTACTTAGCTGTTGTCTGATTTAGAGCTTTAGATGCCTCTAAAGATACTGCAGATTTATCAAAACGGATTTTAGTCCCACTCTCTACCTCAATTAAAAAAGTAGTATCATTTAAATCAACAATTTTGCCATGTATTCCTGATAAAGTAATCACTTTATCACCCTTTTTTAACTCTTCAACAAACTTTTTATGATCTTTTGCCTTCTTCATTTGTGGGCGAATCATAAAAAAGTAAAACACCACGATAATTAGCAGCATAGGTAAAAACTGCCCGATCTGATCCATATTCATATTCTATTTTGTTTTTGGTTATTATTATTCTTGAGGTAATACGTTACCTAATATATTTAATTCTGTAAGTGCAGGATTAGTATTTGCAGTAATACTAACCACCTTGTTTTGCATTCCAGGCTTACCTGTGCTATTGAAAATCACTCTAATTACGCCTTCAGCACCTGGCGCTAATGGCTCTTTAGGATATTCTGGTACGGTACAACCACAAGTAGCCGTTGCACTACTAATGATAAGCGGTGCATTACCAATATTTTTAAATTTAAAATCATAGCTAACCTTCTCCCCTTCTTTAATTTCACCAAAATCGTAAACCTCTTTTTCAAATTTAAATGCAGGTACGTTGGTATTAGCTACTGTATCAACAGTGCTTATTTCATTTTGATTTACAGACTCTGTATCTGTTGCTGTTTGATTGTTACACGCCGCCAAAAAAGACGATAAAACTAGGAAATACAAGATTTTTTTCATATATTATTATTCTAATAAGCCTTTACCGGTTTTTCTAAGTTTTCCGGCCGACTTCAAATCTGCTAAAATTTTATCTAAAATACCGTTTATAAATGAATTGCTTTTAGGAGTACTAAATTCTTTTGAAATCTCAATATACTCATTCATAGTTACCTTGACAGGGATTGTAGAAAAATGGATTAACTCAGTAATCGCCATGCGCATGAGCAGAGTATCCATTAAAGCAATTCGTTCTGAGTCCCAATTTTTAGTTTTTTGAGCTATTAATTCCTGATATTCCTTCTCAAAGGAAATTACTTTTTTCAATAATTCAACTAAAAAAGATTTATCCTCATCCCAATTAGGGCATATTTCAGCGAGTTTATTTTCATCAGGATTTACACTCGAAAAATTCTTGAAAGTTTTAGCTACCAATGCTTGAAGGACATCCTTATCAACAGACCAGTTTATAAATTTTTCTTCAAATATTTGCTCAATCCCAGGAGACTTAAGAATTAATTTCTTAAAAATAAACTTAATAATATCCTTATCCTTTTGAATGGTATGATCTGTAAGTCCTAGGAATGTATTATACTCTTCTGAAGCTTTTAAAGTAATAAAGATTGATTTTCGTACTTCAGGATCAAAATCCCAAGAAATTTTATACTTTTTAACTGCGGCAAGGTATTCAGGATTTTGCTTCAGAGAAGCAATAAATAAATTGTTTTGAATCTTAACACTTGCATTCAGATCTTCTTCTGAAGGCAAAAACTTATTTGCACGTTCTTCAGCATCGATTATGCTATAATCAGCCACCTCAATCAATAAGGATAGAAGCCAGATATACATTTCATAAACCTTATCAACACTTTGTAGTAAAGCCTTTTCATAGGGTAATATTTCCTTAACCTGCGATTGCTGATATGAATATAATACCTGCAACGCTTTAACCCTCAGATGCCTTCTGTTTAACATGTATAAGAACGATTTTGTGTTTAATAAATCCTATTAAAAATTAATAGGAAGCTTTTATTTTTCTAATATCCTCAATTCTTTTTTCAGCAATTTTATTTGCTGCTTCATAAGTTGGAATATTTTCAAGTTTTGATTTTTGTATTACTTTTCTTGTTGCGTCGTAAATATTCTCTGTTATTTGAAGGGTTTTTTTCTTGTTAAACCCTGCAATTTCAGAATAACAGTTGATTAGTCCGCCTGCATTAATCAAATAATCCGGCGCATACATAATCCCCTTCTCCAATAACATATTTCCGTGTATCACCTCATCTGCTAGCTGATTATTAGCAGAACCTGCAATAATTGAACATTTTAAGCGGTTGATGGTCTCTGTATTAACTGTTGCTCCAAGCGCACAAGGAGAATAAACATCGATATCAAGATCAAAAATACTATTATTAGATACAGCAGTTGCTCCATATTTTTGAGCAACCTGTGCTAAACGTTCTTCATTAATATCACTGATATAAACTTTAGCATTTTCATTTCTAAGTAAAGAAATCAGGTTTTCACCCACCTGGCCAGTCCCTTGAACAGCAATTGATTTACCTGCTAAACTGTCATTGCCAAATTGCTCTTTTAAACAGGCTTTTATACCCATAAAAACACCTTTTGCAGTCACAGGAGATGGATCCCCACTCCCCCCAATAGACTCAGGAATTCCAGTAACATGTTTCGTTTCCATACGGATATATTCCATGTCACGAGGATTAGTACCTACATCTTCGGCGGTAATGAATGACCCATTTAAGTTTTCAATAAAGCGTCCGAAGCGGCGCATAAGTGCTTCCGATTTATGCAAACGACTATCTCCAATAATCACAGCCTTACCTCCTCCTAAATTTAATCCAGTGATGGCAGCTTTATAAGTCATGCTTCGCGATAAACGCAAAACATCATGCAATGCCTCGGTTTCAGATTTGTATGGCTGCATACGCGTTCCACCCAAGGCAGGGCCTAATG
>NZ_JBIIPN010000101.1:0-9840 GCF_044342615.1 Daejeonella sp.
CATTTGCTGATATTCTGAAAATGCTTCAAAAGGAATTTATTATCCCTAAAGCTGCTGATAAATTTCTCTTTGTACTAGCTCCAATCATTATTTTTGTCTCGGTTTATTTAGGTTTTGCTGCGCTGCCATGGGCTCCGGGACTTGTACCTGCGTCTTTAAACCTCGGACTTTTCTATATTTTTGCTATTTTATCTGTTGAAACACTTGGAATTTTAATGGCAGGCTGGGGCTCAAACAATAAATATGCTTTGCTTGGTTCTATGCGATCAGTAGCTCAAATGGTTTCTTATGAAATACCTGTAGGCATATCTCTTTTATCGGTTGTTATGATCTCTCAGTCGTTAAATCTTCAAGAAATCACGATTAAACAAGGTATTCTCTCATTAGAATCTGTTAAATTTTTCGGTATTTGGGAGGTGAAGGAGCTTGGCGGATTTTTAGCTTGGAATATTTTTCAAGCTCCACATCTTATTTTAGCCTACATTATTTATTTTATTGCATCTCTAGCTGAGTGTAATCGTGCTCCATTTGATATTCCTGAAGCTGAATCCGAACTTGTTGGTGGCTTTCATATCGAGTATTCAGGTTTGAGATTTGCCTTTATATTCTTAGCCGAATATTCCATGATGTTTTTAGTCGGTATGATAGGCGTAGTACTTTTCCTTGGCGGTTGGAATAGTCCGCTGCCCAATATTTATAAGTTACCTTTAGCAAGTTGGACAACGGGTATGGCTTGGGGTATTTTTTGGATTTTGCTAAAGACATTAACTGTTGTAGCAGTTCAAATCTGGTTAAGATGGACTTTGCCACGCCTTCGTGTAGATCAACTGATGAGTTTGTGTTGGAAAGTATTAACACCACTCGCTTTTTTGTGTATGTTCATTTCCGGTATTTGGCGATTAACAATGATGTAAAAAGATTGAAATAATTAATTATAAAGGCTTTAATTTTTAGCCAAAGAGAATGGTAGAAACAGTAATTAATGTATTTAAAACAGTTATTAAAGGCTTAAGATTAACGCTAGGTCATATCTTTGCTGCCACAGAAAGCAGAAATGTGAAGGCTATATCTGATCCCAATTACTTTGCCCAAAATTCTGGTATAAACACTATTCAATATCCACATGTAAAATTGCCAGTTCCGGATGTTGGACGCTATCAATTGGATGTAGAAATGGACGACTGTATCGTTTGTGATCTCTGTGCCAAAGTCTGCCCTGTTGATTGTATTGATATTGAAAGTATTAAATCTACTGAAGCAATTGGTAAAACCTCTGATGGTACTACCAAAAGATTGTATGCTGCGAAGTTTGATATCGATATGGCAAAATGTATGTATTGTGGTTTGTGCACCGTCGTTTGCCCCACAGAATGTCTTGTTATGACCGATACTTATGATAGAAGTATGCCTGATCTAAGTGAAATGACCTATAAATTTTCGGATATGACCACTGAAGAAGCGAATGAAAAGAGATTAGCACTTGAAAAACTCAATGCTGAACGACTTGCAGCAAAACAGGCAGTCATCAATCCCAAAAACAATTAGAAATGAATGCAGAACAATTGATATTCTACTTTTTTGCTACATTCTTACTGCTTTCAGCACTTATGGTGGTGACAAGTCGAAATTTAGTTAGAAGTATATTTTTGTTTTTCGTTACTCTATTTTCACTGGCAGCAATTTACGTGTTTGCACTAGCAGATTTTATTGCATTAACGCAAGTAGTACTTTATGCAGGAGGTGTCTTGGTATTGATGTTATTTGCATTTATGCTCTCCAATAAAGAACTTTTAACTGCCATTGAGCCAGTAAAAAGGGTATTTAAAGTCAAGCATTATGTTGGAATTTTTATTTCGCTGGCATTCTTATTTATTTTGCTTCAAATATTTTTGGAGTTTAATTTTTCTCAATTGGATTGGATTAAAACGGCTAGCCCGATTTCTAAAAATGAAAATACGATTCATTTAATCGGTATTCAAAGTATGACCTTTTACTTACTTCCTTTTGAAATATTGTCGGTTTTTTTAATGATGGCACTAATTGGTGCCGCGCATTTGGCTAGAAAGGATAAAAAGATATGATACCATTATCACACTTTTTAATCATTGGTGCCTGCCTCTTTTCTATGGGTTTATATGCTGTATTAACCAAAAAGAATGCAATTCAAGTACTTATTGGCATTGAATTTATGATAAATGCCGCTATTTTGAATTTTGTAGCTTTTGGGAAGTATGATAAAATAGATGGTGGCGGACAAATGTTCGCTTTGTTTTCAATAGTTCTTGCGGCAGCAGGTGTTGCAGTTGCTTTAGCAATTATTTTAAATGTGTATAAACACTTTAAAACAATTGATCCTTCAAAAATTGATAATCTGAGAAATTAAAATGGCGGGACTAGAGTTTTCAGAATTTGCTGCTTTACTTTCAATTTTATTGATATTATTGCCCTTTTTGTCCTTTATCTTAATAATTTTCGGAAAAAAAGGTGGAGGAGAAAATCTAGCTCTTGCTAATATTTCTCTTGCTTTTATACTTTCTCTTTATTTAGTATCCCTAATTTGGAATAAGGCACCAGTTCATTATCAATTAAATTGGTTTTTAATTGGCGAAGTTCAGTTTACAGCGGGTATTTTACTAAATAATCTTTCCTTGCTGATGATCAGCCTGGTTTCAGGAATTTCTGTCCTAGTACATATTTATTCTCGATCATACATGAAAAACGATCCTAATATTCACCGATATTGGGCTTATTTGGGTCTTTTTTGTTTTTCAATGTTCGCCCTCTCTATTTCAGATAATCTCTTACTAATTTATTTATTTTGGGAGCTTGTTGGTTTTTCTTCATTTTTATTGATAGGATTTTGGTTTACTAAACATGCGGCATCTCAAGCGGCAAAAAAAGCCTTTCTAATGAACCGAATAGGGGATATAGGCTTCTTGCTTGGGATAATGATTGTTTTTAGTCAATTTCATACTCTTGATATCTCTATCCTTTTTGGTGAAAATGGACTAATTAATGTCTCAATAATTAAAGATAATCTTTGGGTATTCGGTACTCAGCAAATCCCTGAAATATGGCTTACTATTGCAGGAATAGGTTTTTTTATTGGTGCCATGGCTAAATCTGCTCAATTTCCTCTTCATACTTGGCTACCAGATGCGATGGAAGGCCCAACTTCTGTCTCCTCACTCATTCATGCTGCCACTATGGTTGCTGCAGGGGTATTTTTAATTGCTAGAGTTTATCCAATTTTTGATCCCTTTGTTTTAAATATGATGGTCTTTATAGGTGCTATTTCGGCCTTTATGGCCGCAACTATTGCCCTAACTCAAAACGATATCAAACGTATTTTAGCTTATTCTACCATCTCCCAATTAGGATTTATGGTCATGGCAATGGGAATTGGTGCCTATTCTGAAAGCATTTTTCATTTAACAACTCATGCTTTCTTTAAGTGCCTCTTGTTTTTAGCAGCCGGATCAATAATTCATCAGCTTCATCATTACCGCGATAAACTAGGCTTAGATTTTGATTATCAAGATATCCGAATGATGGGAGGACTCCGTAAAAGTATGCCCCTTACTTTTTTGGCTATGTGTTTGGCCTCTGCAGCACTTATCGGACTCCCCTTTACTTCTGCTTTTCTTTCAAAAGATGCTATTATTGTTTCTGCATTTGAATGGGCAGAAAACAGAAGTGGTATATCCCAAACATTGCCATATTTAATGGTGTTAACTAGTTGGTTAACAGTTTTTTATATCAGTAGATTGCTCTTTAAAGTGTTTTTTGTAAAGTCTAACTTATTAAGTTTAAAGCAGGTTCAGGAAATAAAAGATCCTTCTAAAAAAATGACCTACGTTTTAGTAGTGCTAGCATTTTTCTGTTTGTTTTTAGTTTTTTCTGTCAATCCCTTTTCTTCAGCACATTCTTGGATTTTGAACGCATTTCCGAGTTCTAATATTCAAAAAAATGAGCTTTTTCATTGGATTATTCCAATTATTTTAACATTTGGAACGATTGTTTTAATTGCTTTAGCCTATTCACTTTATGTAAAGAGGGACAATTTTAATGGTTTTGGAAAAGGTATTTTTTATCGTTTTTCAAAGCGTGAATGGTATCTAAATGAATTATACAGTTTGGCTTTCATCGCTAATGTTGAAAAGCTTTCAAAAACATCTTATTGGTTTGATCAAAAGGTTATTGATGCACTGGTTTTAAAATCGGCTTCATTGGTCAGATTGCTTTCATTAATTAGTTCATGGATTGATAAAAACCTAATTGATGGCTTAGTAAATGCTACAGGAAGTTTGGCTAAGCTTATCGGCCGACTAGCAAAAAGCACTCAAAGCGGTAAATTGCAACAGTATTTAACAACAATGCTCTTGCTATTGATTTCATTTTTCATTTTAACTTATTTTTTATGACCTTAAGCAAATTATTAATCACTGCTATAGCTTTTTCGGGGGGGAACAATTAGATATGTTATCATTTTTAATTTTTTTACCGCTTGTAGCTGCTTTGCTGATTCTAATCCTTCCCAATCGGATTCAAAATCAGTTTAAATACATCACTCTCGGAGTAAGTTTGATTCAGTTTATTTTAAGCCTATTTATCTATCTTAACTTTAATAGTTCTTCCATAAATGCGGGTATAAATAATGAATCTCAATTCCAATGGGTAGAAAAGCTGTCATGGATTCGTTTAGATCTCGGCACTATCGGTAAGTTAGAGATAGATTATTTTCTAGGGATTGATGGTATTTCGATGCCATTTTTAATTCTTTCAGCACTTGTTACCTTCGTTGCAACCCTAGCCTCCTGGGAAATAAAAACTAAGTTAAAAGCGTATTTTTCATTGTTCCTTCTTTTAAACACCGCTGTGATAGGTGTTTTCTGTGCCTTAGATTTCTTCCTTTTCTATATTTTTTATGAATTAATGCTGCTGCCTCTGTATTTCCTTATCGGGATTTGGGGTGGTGTTAAAAGAGAATATGCTGCTATAAAATTCTTTTTATATACGCTATTTGGATCTGTATTCATGCTTTTGGTCATCATAGGTCTTTATTTTTCAGTTTCTGACCCTATTAGTGGCAACCATACCTTTAACATGATTTTGATGATGGATCCTTCAAATTACGCGGATGGATCTATTTTTTCTGCTTTAGCCAAAAATAATTTATTTGGCATGTCAGCTCGTTTGTTAGCTTTCATTGTTTTATTTATTGCCTTTGCTATAAAGGTTCCGATTGTTCCCCTCCACACCTGGTTGCCCGATGCTCACGTGGAAGCACCTACACCTGTTTCTATTATTCTTGCTGGATTATTATTAAAGGTTGGTGGCTACGGAATTATCAGAATCTGCTATAGTATTTTCCCAGATGCAGCTATGCAATCGGCTTGGTGGATCGGACTAATTGGTGTGATTTCTATACTTTATGGGGCTTTAAATGCCTTAGCTCAGACCGATTTAAAGCGTTTAATTGCTTATTCCTCAGTATCTCACATGGGCTTTGTGCTTTTAGGTATAGCATCATCTACCAGCGAAGGTATTAGTGGTGCCATGCTTCAAATGATTAGCCACGGCGCATTATCAGCCATGCTTTTCTTCTTAGTAGGAATGATCTATGAGCGTGTGCACGATCGTGATATTGCAAATTTTAGTGGTTTGGCTGAAATAATGCCCCAGTTCACTGCTTTTGTGATGATCGCCTTTTTTGCTTCTCTTGGCTTACCCGGATTTTCTGCCTTTATGGCCGAAGCTTTTAGCTTAATTGGTGCATTCACCTCGGAACAAGTTAACGGACTTCTACCGCGCTGGATGGCAGTTTTAGCCTCTGTTGGAATTTTATTGGGTGCTGCTTATTTTCTCTGGACTCTTCAACGCATGTTTTTTGGTCCAACTCAATTAAAAGGAGGCGATGATTGGTTGTCAAAACTGAAAGATGTGACTATGCGCGAAAAAATTGCCTTAGTCCCATTAGCTATTTTAGCTCTAGCACTCGGAATTTTTCCATCATTATTATTTGATAAGATGAATGCATCAATATTAGCATTTGTTCAATTAATTTTAAACTAATGGTTGAGTTTATACCTTTCATTTCTTCATCGATTAATGATACGCTCGCTAGTTTGGCTTATTTTGGGTCTGAACTAGCCTTGGTGGCAGGATTTCTATTGGTTATAATACTTGATTTATTTTTCTCTAAAAAGCTCCCTCAACTGAGCTTTGGCCTGTCAATGGCTATTGTGTTAATTGTTTTAGTCCAAAATTTTACTCTTTTGAATTTAAAACCTCAGGTTTTATTCGGAGGAATGATTGTTCTAGATCACCTTTCGGTACTATTTAAAATCCTTTTTTGCTTAGTCAGCCTGATTTTTCTTCTGTTTATACGATTTAATAAATCGCTACAGGAACATGAAAAGGGTATTGGTGATCTTTATGCAATTTTATTAGCCGTTCATCTTGGAATGAATTTAATGGCCATGTCTTCTAATTTATTGATGCTATTTCTTTCAATAGAGATGGTTTCTTTGGGGTCTTATTTAATGGTTGGCTATATTTCCAAAGATTCAAAACAAAGTGAAGCATCTTTAAAATATGTATTGTTTGGCTCAGTGGCCTCTGCCATTATGCTTTATGGATTATCTTTACTTTACGGCTTTACAGGTTCACTTTATTTATTGGAACCATCATTTATTACTGGCCTTCAAAATTTATCTCAATTGCCCTTAGTACTAAGCTTAACTTTAGTATTTGTTGGAATCGCCTTTAAAATATCTGCATTTCCTCTTCATTTTTGGGTTCCTGATGTTTATCAAGGAGCACCAAGTCCGGTGACAGCATTTTTATCTACGGGGCCCAAAATAGCGGGATTTGCTGTTTTGATTAAGTTTTTGATACTTCTGCAAGCAATAGGCATAGCTTCAAATACCATTTTTACTGTTTTGGCAATGATTGCTATAGTAAGTATGATTCTTGGGAATTTTGCGGCAATATGGCAAAACAATTCTAAAAGGATGCTTGCCTATTCATCGATAGGACATACAGGTTTTATGTTTATGGCGCTTTTTGTATTACCGGGACAAGGCTATAAGGCTCTCATTTTTTATATGTTTATCTATGTAATCATGAATATGGCTGCCTTCTTAATCCTTGATGAAATAGAAGATCAAACTGCAAAACAAAATATTGATGAATACTCTGGCTTAGGTAAACAATTAAGTATTTTAATGATTTGCTTCGTAATTGTACTTGTTTCACTAACAGGATTGCCTCCAACCGCCGGTTTTACAGCTAAGTTTTTTGTGTTTTCTGCTGCCTTAGACGCCTACAATAGCTCCGGCTCGTCTGTGATTTTAATAATGATTATTGTTGCAGCTTTAAGCACTTTGATTTCCTTATTTTATTATTTTAAGATCCCATTAAATGCCTATTTGAGAGAATCTATAGGTACTGAAATAAAAACAAGTATTTCTCCCAAAACTTATCTAAGTGCTTTCTTGGCTTTCTTATTACTATTATTAATTGTTTTCCCATCACTTATTGAACAGTTTTTATAAGCATGCGAGTTAATCTTAGCTACTTTAATTTTAATTCCATATTAGATCATTTTTAGTATTTTTTCGTTGGATACTTAGCGTTTAAATTTCTATTTTTACAATCTCAGAATATCTTATGAGCGACCAGATTAAACATGAGTGCGGAATAGCACTTATCCGTCTTTTAAAACCTCTATCTTTTTATCAGGAAAAATATGGTACGGCCCTTTACGGACTAAATAAGCTGTATTTATTAATGGAAAAACAGCATAATCGGGGACAAGATGGTGCAGGTATTGCAACGATTAAACTCGATATTCAACCTGGAAAGCGATATATTAGTCGCCATAGAGCAATGGGTGCCAATGCTGTTGCAGAGATTTTTGAATATGTACAGAAAAAGTTTGCTGATGTTCATAAAGAATCACCAGAGTTACTTCAAGATACAGAATGGCTTAAAGAAAATATAAGCTTTACCGGTGAAGTTTTAATGGGACATTTGCGCTATGGTACTCATGGTAAAAATAGTATTGAGAGTTGCCATCCTTTTTTACGTCAAAACAATTGGATGACTCGAAATCTGGTCGTTAGTGGTAATTTCAACATGACCAATGTAGATGAGCTTTTAGAACAGCTTTTCGAATTGGGTCAGCATCCAAAAGAACGTACAGATACAGTTACCGTTCTCGAAAAAATTGGACACTTCCTAGATGATGAAAATCAGATTCTTTTCGATAAATATAAAAATGAAGGTTTTTCTAATGAACAAATTAGTCACCAAATAGCAGAACATATTGATGTAGCTTCAATACTTCGTCGCTCAGCAAAAACTTGGGATGGTGGTTATACCATCAGTGGAATTTTAGGTCATGGAGATGCTTTTGTAATGCGTGATCCATCGGGAATTAGACCTGCATTTTACTATCATGACGATGAAATTGTGATTGTAACATCCGAGCGTCCAGCAATACAAACAGCATTTAATGTTCCCCTAGAATCAGTAAAAGAAATAAAACCAGGTCATGCTTTAATCATAAAAAAGAATGGTAAAATTACGGAAGAGCAATTTAGGGAACCTGAAGAACAAAAATCATGTTCTTTTGAACGCATTTATTTTTCTAGAGGTAGCGATGCCTCCATTTATAAAGAACGTAAACAACTTGGATTAAATCTTTGTCCGCAGATATTTGATGCCATTAATCGCGATATTAAAAACACCGTATTCTCCTTCATCCCCAATACTGCAGAAGTGGCATTTTATGGGATGGTAGAGGGAGTTCATAATTACCTTCGGGACTATCAAAAAGATATTTTATTAAATCGTGCCGATAAAATTACCGACGCTGAGCTTGATGATGTGTTAAGTTTAACTGCTAGAGTTGAAAAAATTGCCATTAAAGACGTTAAGCTTCGTACATTCATTACTCAAGATGCTGATAGACAGGATATGGTGGCGCATGTATATGATACCACTTACGGATTGATAAACAAGGGTACTGATAATTTGGTAATTCTTGACGATTCAATTGTTAGAGGTACCACGCTAAAGCAGAGTATCTTAAAAATATTAGATCGTTTAGGTCCCAAAAAGATTATTGTTGTTTCATCAGCTCCTCAAATCCGATATCCCGACTGCTATGGTATTGATATGTCGAGAATGGGTGAATTTGTAGCATTTGAAGCAACTATTTCTCTGTTAAAAGAAAGAGGAATGACAGACCTAATTGATCGCGTTTATCAAAACTGCCTTGAATCCCAAAAACTTGGTAATAAGCAGGTTAAGAATCATGTTCAAGATATTTACAGTCCTTTTACAGATCAGGAAATTTCGGATAGAATAGCCCAAATTATTACTCCTAAAGATATCAATGCAGAAGTCAAAGTTATTTATCAAACACTAGATAACCTTCATAAAGCTATCCCTGCACATTTAGGTGATTGGTATTTCTCTGGAAATTATCCTACACTTGGAGGTAATAAGGTGGTTAATAAAGCCTTTATGAATTGGGTTGAAGGTAAAAATCAAAGAGCTTATTAAGAAAAAACATTCTTAAAAAGGGATTGAATTTTAACTGTAATCCCTTTTTTTGTTTGTGGTCTCTAATTTTAAATTAATGAATGGCCTATTATGAGATTATAAATTATTCTTGCTGCAAATATTAGAATTAAAACTCCCGCAATTTTATTAAGATTAGAGATAGTCTTTTCTTTGATTTTATATCTCAATTTATTTGCATAATAAGCTTTAAGCACATCAAGGCTAAACTGTGTGACTAGAATTGATCCATAAAATGGTAGTATG
>NZ_JBIIPN010000102.1:0-9760 GCF_044342615.1 Daejeonella sp.
AGATGGAACTGTTTTATAATATCAACGCTGCTTTTTGCAAATAATTTTCTGGAGCTTGGTGTTAGAGCTGCATCCGAAAAATTTTCACTCCAGGACCATCCACCAATTGAAATCAAAATTTTGAGATCTGGATTTATTTTTTTGAGTTCATTTAATTTGCGAAAGTTTGTAGAATCTGTTTTTAAATTCGTTAAAAAAGCAGCACTATCTTTTACATTTACAAAAGCATAGTTTATGTGAGTTAGTTTCTTTGCATCTATTTCTTCTACATTCACTAATCCGCGGTAGCCACCTACATAGCCGTTTACAATAAATTTACTTTTATTTTGTGCTGATGAATTAGTTTGAAAGCTAATAAAAAGAAGGAAGGTTAAGCAGCCACTAATTATTGAAAAATGCATTTTCATGTTTCGTTTTTTAATACATTACAAGATATCAAAAATTAAATTAATTTTCTTGATTAAAAACTTGCTATGAAAGCCCATTAGTAGTAGATTTAAAGAAATTAACTATTAAACCTTCATCCTTAATGAAAAATTTTAAAAGTACATTTTCGACAATTTCGTTTGCATTTTTAATGGCAGCTGTGTTATTCCCTTCTTGTAAACCTAAGAAAATTTTGAGTGAGCCGATTGTTCAAGCACCTGTTCAAGAAGTTCCAAAACCTGTTGTTGAGACAGATTCTGATGGAGATGGAATTCCAGATTCTAAAGATAATTGCCCTAATCAAGCAGGAACAGCTACAAATGGCGGTTGCCCGGTAACCCCGAAAGCAGTTGATCCAACTTTTAATTATAAAAATATTCTATTTGAATTTAACTCCTCTGTTTTAAAAACAGCTTCATACTCAGTACTTGATGAGATTGCTAGAGAAATGAAAAAATATCCTTCTATGAGTTTTTATTTAAATGGCCATTCGTCTGCTGAAGGCACAGATAAAAGAAATATAACACTGTCTATTGATAGAGCTACTGCGGTAAAAACTTATTTGGTAAGTGCCGGGATTAGTGCTTCTAATTTAGATGCAAGGGGTTTTGGTGAGTCAATGCCAATTGCTTCAAACGATACAGAATCTGGACGCCAGTTAAACCGTAGAGTAGAGATCAAGAAAAAATAATTTTTTTTCAATATTGCAAGGTGCTTATTTTTTCAATAAGCACCTTTTTTTGTGCATTTTTTTTTAATAATAATTAATTTATTCATGTAGAATTCATCTTGGGCTTTCATATTAGTATTAAATATGATATAATGAAAGCAATAGGAATTCAAGTGAATAATTTAAACGCTATTTCAAAATTAAATGGCAGAAAATTCCGTCCAACTGAGGACCAATTAGTGCTGGCTTTAAAAAACATGGATAGAGGTGCAATGAATGCTTTGTATCGAATGTATTCAGATTCACTTTACCGTGTAATTTCAACTGTTGTGCAGGTTGAAGAAGTGGCACAAGATATTTTGCAAGAAACTTTTATTAAAATTTGGAAGTCTTTTGGTCAATATGATCCAAGCAAAGGAAAATTATATACTTGGATGGCTAGGTTAGCAAAAAACCTAGCAATAGACTATTTGAGAAGTGTTAATCACCGGAATTGTTCTTCAAATGAAGACCTTTCTGAGCTCACTCAACAAATTGATCAAAAGTTTCAGGTATCATACAATCCAGAAACTATTGGTGTTAAAGAAATGATTCGTATTTTAAATGAAGATCAGAAATTGGCGCTGGATTTGATTTATTTTAAAGGATACACCCATGTTCAAGCTGCAGAGGAGTTGAAAATTTCTGTAGGAATCCTTCGCTCACGATTACAATCTTCGATTAATGTCTTGCGAAAGATATTTACAAATGACCACTCTTTTAATCCTGCATTTATGATTAATTGATTAGGATAAAATAAATGGTACTTTTACATAAGCTATCATTTTTGTATTGAAAATTGTTCTAATATTTTTTTTTATCTCAATGCATTTTGTTCCTGCACGACTTTTTGCACAGGAACAAAATATACTTGAGCATAGCAAGGACATTGATTATGTAGCATTGAATTCATTTTTGGGAACATTAGACAAGCAAAATGAATTTGTAATAGCCTTTCGAGTGTTAGTTAGCGCAATTCCTGATTCAGCATCAAATTACTTTATTCTAACTAAGAATTCGAATCAGTTTAAAGCTTTTGATCTAGGTATTAAGTTGGAGGAATTGAAATTTCCGGATGCTAAATTGGCGCTAATTTGGTCAAATATTGTACAAAACGGACTCCTCAATATTAAGGATGAGAGAGATATGGTGGATGTTTGTCCTAAAAAATACCATATTTATAATGCTCATTCATACGAGTTTTCTATACTCTCAAAAGGCAAAATAAAAATTTTAACTTATTACTATCCAGAGCATTACGATGAAGTATGTCCCGGTATGGATGAGCGAAAAAAGATTATGAACTCTGTAGCTATCATTGAGATTTTAAAATCAAAAATGATTAAGATTCATTAAGCTTTTGGATTTTCCCTCTCAACCCCGAACCAAATATAAAAACTGAATTCCAATCCCAAGCTAAACAATAGAAATATTACCCCAATTTAAGGAAGACTCTAATTATTTTCGTTGTAAGCTACGGTGGCTGTTAATGATAGCTTTGGTCCGTCTGAAAAACCAACAATAATATAAACCTATAAATTGGAGCATTTACTTTCCCCTTTATAAAAGAATACAAAAACTTTCTTCCTTTTTCTCCTTAAAGCGCTGTTTTGGGCATCTTTAGTTTTTTTATAGCCTTGGAGTGATTTATACATTATTAATTAAAAATTAATAATGTATAACAGGGTGAAATATGATTAAACTCAATCTTTATATTGATCATTATCATAATTGTCAGATTTGATATAGAACATCTTTGTTTTTCAATTAATTAATTAATAACAATTTTTAAAAAAAGACAATATGAAAATTAACGAATTAGCTAGAGTAGCCGGAGAAACACCTTATTTATTTAATAATCTTGAATTATGGAACAGGCAAGATTGTGTAAGCTCGAAAAATACTCTAAATTTCAATGCTGAAGTTGAAGAAACGAAAGAACAAAAAGAAAAAACTAATCGGATACAAGAATACAATTCCAAAAGTTTTAGACGTATGTTCTCCTTTTCTGGATTTATCAACATGAAAAAAGTATTCGCCTTAATCGCTTTAATAACAATTTTCAGTACGGCATCCTTCGCACAGATTGCAAACTTAAACATTACCTTATCTGATGTTCTTTCTTTTAGTGTTACTCAACCGGGAACATTAGATGTAAACTTCGATACAGAAGAGAAGTACACCAATGGAATCATAGCCTTTGCTTCGGATCATGTAAGTGTAACTAGTTCAAAAGGTTACATAGTAAAAGCAGTGGCAGGAACAGTTACAGGATTAGCATCTATTTCTCCAGGAACAGTGAAGATTACTTCAACATTAGGGGCTACAAATAATGGTAATACAACAGGAATTACCTACGGTTCATCAGTAGTACTTCCAGAAACAGGTGGAACAGCAGCAACAGTTATTGCAGCGGCAAATACTTCATGGAATGGTTCTAATTCAACTAACAAGTTCAATATTTCATACCTCATTGGCTCAGGTGGTGCCTATGCAGGAAAACCAACAGGATTAAATGTTGTTCCAGTGGTGTATACGGTTACACAACAATAAGTTATATATAGAGTATTTGCTTATATGTTTCATCAAGGCCTTTAATTAAAGGCCTTGATTTATATAAAAATTATGAAGAGAATTCTTTACTTACTGTTCAGCTGGGCAATAATTGGCATGAGTCAGAATTTGATGGCTCAGGCTGGTATGACTGTTAGTCCTGGGAAGTTGTATTATAAATTAGCTCCTGGTGGAAACGCTACTCAAAAAATTGTAGTAAGTAATCCTAACAATAGAGATTTGGAAATTGGCTTGTCAATGAACGATTGGGATTACGATTCTTTAGGCAATAATCAAACATTTGATGCTGGAACTCTGAAAACATCTGCGGCTGAATGGGTCCGTGTGATGCCCGGGTCATATTTTACACTTAAACCTGGGGAAAAGCGCGAGCTTGATGTTATATTAAGTGTACCTAATAATGTTTCAACCGAGATTCCCGTGCATACTGCTATGTTATTCCTCACGCAATTAAATCCGGGTGACGGACTAGCATCGGATGGGACTTCGATTAAAGTGAGCGTTAGGATGGGAATTAAGATCTACCATTCATTTGAACAATCTGATGAAAGAAATATTGAGGTGCTTAATTTCACCGATGTTCTACCACATAAAGATGATAAAACTACTGGTGGCTATCTGGAACTGAAGTTGAGTAACATTGGTAAACAATGGCTAGAAGGTAAAATTAAGTGGGAATTGCTAAACACACAAACCGGAGAAAAGAAGAAATTAGAAGAGCAGGAAATTTTTTCCTTGCCAGGAGATCAACGCCTAGTCAGGCAAAGTTTACCTACTAATATGGCCAAAGGTAAGTATACTGCAACTTCAGTTATTATTTATGGAGATAAGGATGAGTTGAAACTGGTTGAGCTCGAGTTTGAGCGATAATATTAAGAGCAAATGAAACATATATTCGGGATTGATTTTAAAGTTTCTATTCTTCAATTGATTTTAATACTTTTTATTATACCAATTTTTTCATTAAAGGTCAACTCACAAACTGTTACAGAAACACTTGGTTCTCCTGTTACTTTTAATACTAAGGCTTCTATTTCGACTACACTTACAAGTTCTAATTACCTAACACTTGCCTATGCCATGAGTTCTACAAGTAATAGTGGTTGGACAGTTCGTATTCAGGCTAATTCAGATTTTAGTAATGGGACCTCAACAATAGCTGCTGGATTCGTATCATTATCTTATTCCTCTGCAGTGGGTGGTCCCAATAATACAAGCAGTAGGGGATATCAAACGCTTAGCACTTCAAGCTCAAAGTCAATGATTTCTTCAAGCAGATCCATTACAAATGGGAATAATATTTTTCAGCAGCGTTTTAACATGAGGGTAACTGGAGGTACTCATTTGGGTGTAGGTGCCGGAACATATAGCACAACTCTTACTGTTACTGTATTAGATAAGGATGATAATGTCATGGCTTCAGACAGTAATATTTTAGTTGAATTTGTTGTGAATTATAGCAGCACCTGTGAAACGGCGGTAATTAGTAGCTATGCTAGTAATCAAGCTAACTTTACTAGCTATACAGAGCAAATGGCTGGTAAAACGGTTACTGATGCTGTTAGTGTTCAATATAATCCAAATACTGCAACTTGTGATAAATGGAGTTTGAAAGTAAGGGTGGCTGGAAATTTTACAAATGGAGGGGCATCGGTAGCTCCTCAGTATTTCTCATTACGCTTTAACCGTGTTAGTTCTGGTATTCCTTCAGCAGCACAAATTGGAGTTTCTACATTTCCAAAGCCTTTAGACAATGTCGATGTTACGCTAATAGGTGGGTCTAATGCTACATTTACAGCTTATACTTTTACCGAACATAAATTTGATCTGCAGATTCAGGGTGGGAGCCATCTGATCATACCTAATGGAGCATATACTGGAACATTGATATTTTCTCTCTATAATTCAAATAATGTGCTTATCTCAACAAGTAATGTGGATGTAACATTTAATATGAATTCGGTTTATAATAGTTTGACTCTTGAGCTGCAAAATCTAGCGAATGAAATTAACCTCGAATTCAATACACTTGCCAATTATACCAATGGAGTATCAGTAACAAAGGCTAGAGGAATGAGGGTTGTTGGTTATCAGCCTTATCAGGTTATGATCAAAACCAGTGGATTAAACTTAATTTCGGCCGGTAGCAATACCATCCCAGTCGGTGCTGTAAAGATTCAGGCAACTAAATATACTTCCACTTCTGGAGGGATTTCCACTTTTACACGTGAACTCTCAACGTCCAATCAGGTAATTGTTACAAATCCAATGCTTGATAATACCCAGCAAGTAACAGAATATGATTTACAGTACTATACCGCACCAGGAGATAGTAGGCTATCAGGTAAATCGGGAGTATTTAATACAAGCGTATTATTTATTGTTATAGCCCAATAATTCCCCATTTTATATTATTTAAATACGTTTTAGGGATTTTTAATGTGAAAAAAAACAAGTTAGAAATTGCAAATTATTTATACTGTATGTCTGAGCTGCTTTGTGGTATAAACAAGCTTGTGAATTCCTTTGTTTTCCGATTCAGCTTTGCTTTATTGTATTGCATCATTAGTTCATCTATTACAAATGCACAATCTTCTGATTCATTGATTTTTATTGATCCATCTAAGAAATTGATTAAAGCATCTAATGAAGAACTGATTGATTTAACCTTGAAAGTACTCAATAGAAAAAAAACTCCTCTAATAGGGCTTGTATCTATCAATCTGGAGAGTAGCATGAACCTTATCAGTAAGAATAAGATTGCTGTCAATGTTCAACCAGGCGATAGCTTGTTTATTCCCGTAAAGGTATTTATCACTAAAAAAACAAGGTCAGGGATAGACCATTTGATTAGGTTCAACCTTTCTGACATAGAGAATAACTTATTGCTGGCAACCGAAACCAAAGTGCAGGTATCAGTTAAAAGAAATGTAGATATGTACTCATTACTTTCTAGCATACTTCTTGACGTGACCTCAGATTCCATTAGGATTCCAATCAGAATATCAAATTCTGGAAATACGACACAGCGAATAACCTTAATCAATCGATTTCCTGCTCTATTTCAGAATCAAGATTTTCATTCTACTTTAGAACTTGTTCTTCCGCCTTCAGTTGATACTGTTATTACCATTATAAAGCCTGTTACCAAAAAAATGTTTGCATCTGAAGGTTTTGATGTGACTTTTACCGGTTTATATTCTAATGGTGATGTATTTGGTATGGCTTATGTTAGGGTACAAAGTGGCCGAAGTGATCGTGCCTATCGTGATCCATTACAAACTGACGCCTACAATGTTAATAGTATCTCAATCAGTTCGCAAGGTATGTTCTCAAATAATCAATCATTCCTTCTTTATGGTCAAGGAAATCTAGAACTTAAGTCTGGGGAATTAGGATATAGCCTAGATTATACTAAATGGCAGGATTCTTATTCGCCTTCCATGATGAGAAATACTTGGATTAGTTATGAAACAAATAATATGGGTATTACTGCCGGTAATATTAATAGGAATATGGATATTAATCTGAATGGCAGGGGGGCTAATTTATTTATCAATAATAAAAATAATGGTACTTATGAAGTTGGGTATCTGGATGGAAACTCTAATTTGATTGGCCAGGATTTTTACAGTTTTATGCCTTCAGGTAGTGCCGCTTGGGCCAGGTACACTCATAGGAAAGAAAATGAAGAGTTTGCTACTTCTGTGATCTATGAAATAAACCCTTTAATGAATGCCAATAGTGTAATTTTTGGAAATACGATTACGCTTACAAAATTTAAGGGCCTACGCTTACAAGCTAATCTGAGTGCAGGCAATACCTCTCAGTATGATAGCTTGAGTGTAGTAAAGTCAAGTTTAGCTAGTGGCTTAAACATTTCCGGAACTATTAAAAAAATTGCAATAAGCATCTCAAATCACTTCAGTACCAGTTACTTTCCTGGAATGAGAAGAGGTGCCTTATCTTTTAACGAACGAATAACCTGGTTGAGAAAAAGATCAAATGTTTGGGCAGGTTTTGATTATAACTATTACGCACCTAAGACTTTTAATACTTTTCAATTTAATATGCCCAGATTAAGTACAATGAGGGCAGAAGTTGGGGTGTCGGGAACTATCTTTAAAAAAATGGTTACTTCAGTTTCACCCTTGTTTTTTAAAGAAACTAATAATGCATTTCAACTTTCCGGACTATCAAATGTTGTTCATACCTTAAGTTATTGGAACATTAATGCGTCAATAAACTACCCTATTGCTAACAATCATTATCTTTCTATTAATACAGAAAGTGGTTATTATACTACTTCATTTGATGCTCAAACTCGTTTCCACTTTCGCTCTAACTTGAATTACAAAAAGGGTATTTTAAATCTGAGTTCTAGTTTGCAATTTGGAACATTTTATATTGGGGAAGCAGTTAATTCTTTTTTAAGAAGTCAAGAATCGCCAAGGCTATTTAGTGTAATTCCAACTATTAGAAAAAGTTTTTTTAGTAATAAAGTCCGGACAGAAGCTGGGTTAGCATTCATGAATAATTCATCTTTTGGTAACAGTAATTTTTTAACTGGCAAGGTAGAATATGATGTTTTACCAAAAACCAGTTTTTATTCCTCTATAAATCATAATCGCTTTAATGGCTACCAATTTAGTTTGTTGGAAATAGGCCTTACTCAAAAATTATCATTGCCAAAAGCCGGAGCAGTTAGCGGGAATCTGGAAGTTATGGTCTATCGAGATATGAATCAGAATAATATCTTTGATCAAGGCGATATCAAGGCGGATAACCATCTAATCTATATTAATAATTTGGCCTTTATTTCAAATTCCAGCGGCTCTGTGGTTTATAAGAAATTGCCTTTAGATAGCTATCGCATTTCTATCCATAATAACAAAGGTTGGCATGCTCCAGACCAATATGTCAAACTTGACAAAGAGAAGCATCGTTTAGAAATTCCATTGAAAAGAACAGGTAGCTTAAAAGGTGTTTTAGCTTATAGCTTTAATGAGTTTAGCTATGAGATCAACAAAAACCTTCAGGGAATAGGTGTTGTGGCAACAGATGAAAATAACGTGAGCTATATGACCAAGGCTGATTTAGATGGTCAGATTGTTTTTTATCTTCCTGTTGGTAAATATAAGCTCGCAGTTGATGGAGCAAATCTTCCTCCTGAAGTTGAAGTAGAAAAAAACATACCTGTTGTGATACTAGATGCGGATAAGCCTCAAAATATTACGATAAATCTAAAGATTAAACCAAGAAAAATCGAGACAAAGAAATTCATGTCTCCCAATAAATTTTCTGATAAATAAAAATATTCCCTTTTTTATGTTAATTTTCAATATGATTAATGGCATAAATTATATTACAGATGAAAGTGGGATTAAAAAGGCTATTCTGCTTGATTTAATCCAGTTTAAAAAAGACGGGGTAACAGCAGAAGCAATTTTTGAACAACTTTCTGAACTCCAAATCTTGATTAATGATGCTGGAGTAGAAAAAAAAGCAGCTAATACTTGGGAAATGGCCAAAGAAAAATTGAAGAATTTAAAATCTTAATTTATTTTATAATTATCTCATTTACTTGTGTTTAATGCGACATAATATTTCTTTTAAAGAAATATTATATTATATATTTCTTTTTTCAAGCTTAATATGATTTTATTTTGAGTATTTTGAAAATAGCTTTATTCGCGATAGCTTTAATTTTCCTAATTTAGCGGAATCATTTAAAAAGCCAATGAGTACAACATTTGATTTTGAAAAGCCTATTGCAGACTTAGAATTGCAGATTGAAAAGGTGAAACAGATTTCTGAAAAGACCAAGGTTGATATGAATGCAACCATTGTCGAATTGGAAACAAAGCTTGAGGCTACTCGTCATCAAGTTTATTCTAATCTTACTGGATGGCAAAATGTTCAAATTTCAAGACATCCAGATAGGCCATACACTTTGTCATATATTGAAATGATCTGTGATGATTTTATTGAATTACACGGTGATCGTACGGTGAAAGATGATAAGGCTATTGTGGGTGGTTTTGCTAGTAT
>NZ_JBIIPN010000212.1:0-2929 GCF_044342615.1 Daejeonella sp.
AAAATTAACTCAGGGTCATTAAGTAAGGCCCTAGCAATAACTACACGTTGTTGTTCACCGCCAGATAATTCATGTGGCATTTTTTTAACTTTTGAACGTAGCCCAACTTTTTCTAAAACATCTAATATTCGTGTAGAAATGAGGTTTTTATCATTCCAGCCTGTTGCTTTAAGTACAAATTCTAAATTCTCCTCAATGCTACGATCGGTAAGTAATTGGAAGTCCTGAAATACAATTCCTAATTTTCTACGGAGAAATGGTACTTCTTTATCTGTCAGATTTTTAAGATCGAAACCAGCAACCTGTCCTTCTCCATTAGCAATATGAAGCTCACCATAAATAACTTTTAATAAGCTACTTTTACCAGAACCTGTTTGTCCGATGAGGAAAACAAATTCTCCCGGATTAATCTCCAGATTCACATTGTTAAGAACAAGATGCTTCTGCTGATAAATGTCAACACCCTCTAATTTTATAACCGACTTGCCTATCATAATTCAAGTTTTAAAATCTGCCCAAAAGGCAATTCTTTAATTTTATCCATAATGTAGTCTGCACGCTCTCCATACCCAGCTTTTTCTAATGCTTTCTCTGGTCTGTCTAAGCGAAAATAGGCCAACAAAGTGAATTTTTCATCACGAAGCTGAACGTAATCTGGAATCTTTGCAACTCCTTTAACTTTAATCACATACATCGAGAACAAAGTTAATTGTTTAATTTATTAATTCGTGTGGATTATTGTTAATTTAAGACAAATTCTCACATCTCACAAACTGTCTGAACTATGATTTGTTTGATTTTTGTGATTGCGGAGAAGGAATGGCTTCGAGAAGACCTCAGCCACCGGGTAACAGATGTCGCTAGCCTGACAACTGACAACTGATAACTCTTTTCCTGGCTTCGAGAAGACCTCAGCCACCAAGTAACAGATGTCGCTAGCCTGATAACTGATAACAACTCTCAACTCCCTAACCCCCTCAAAAACTCAATCGTATCTACCCCATCCGCATAATCCCACAATGCAGGGCATTGGCTTTGACCAAATCCTAAGGTTTCAATGCTTAAGGTTTCATTGGAAATGATGCATTGGATTTGGTCTTTTTGCTCGAAAAGTTTTTTATTGACTTTATCAATATTTTCATATTCTTCGTAATAAAGTACAGCTAGGGGGGAGGCAAAGCGCTCATCTTCCTTCACCAATAAAAATCCATTATCCAAATGTTTATCCATATTTACCAAGAATATAGATTTATTATAGTCGTAATTATTATTGTATTTGTGATGATCGGCAATCGATTTAAAATCTTCAATGGATTCGAAAAAAGTATCGAATTTATAGCCTTTTGGGACAAAAACCTTTGATACATTTCTGCATCCAAGTCCGAAATAATCGAAAATATCATTCCCTAATGCATGTAATTCTTCCCTACTTTCCTTTCCATTTAATACCGCAATACTATTTCTATTTTTGCGAATAATATTTGGAACTTTACTGAAATAATAGTCGAAATAACGAGAGGTATTATTACTTCCAGTGGCAATAACGGCATCAAAATCTTTTAATCTATCAATAAACTCAAATTGTTCTGCAAATGCAGACTCTATCTCCACCAATTTATTCAAAATATAGGGTGTAAGAAGCTTGTCCTGTGATGATAATTTAATTAAGGCCTTGTTTCCAGATGCTAAAACACATAAAATATCGTGGAATCCTACAAGTGGAATGTTTCCTGCTAGAATTAAACTAATCGAAAAGCTTTTTTGTGATAAGTCCTGTTTTTCCTCAAGCCATTTCTGTAAATCATTTTCACTGAGCATGTTAGCTATCGCTGCGACTGCTTTTGCAGTACTTTGTGGGGTAAACCATGCATTATATTGCTGTGCTGAAGAGATTAGTTGCTTTAATTGCTCATCTGGCTTTTGTAGAACATGGCCTAGTTGTATAAATGCCTTGATTCGTTGTTTGCTTGTCAAAATCTTACTCATCTAAATATTTTAATCAAATAATATTATATTTGTATCATCAATTAAACAGAGCATTTGCTCTATTTTAATTGCAAAATTAACGTAACAAATAGATTTTTATACAAAATGGCAATTAAAATCACCGATGAGTGTATTAACTGCGGGGCTTGCGAGCCTGAATGCCCGAATAATGCAATTTATGATGCGGGTGCAACATGGAGATTTTCGGATGGAACCAACCTTAGAGGTTTAATTGACTTCGGTGACGGAACCAATTTGAATGCCGAGGAAGTTCAAGCCGCAATTTCCGACGAGGTATATTATATAGTATCAGATAAATGTACCGAATGTGTGGGTTTTCACGATGAGCCACAATGCGCTGCTGTTTGCCCGGTAGATTGCTGTGTGGATGATGAAGATGTTCGTGAATCTCGTGAAGAGTTGCTAGCAAAGAAAGCTTGGCTTCACGTAGAATAGTAAAACTTAAAGTATTCGATTTTAAGGTGGCAGAAAGTTTTTGCTGCCTTTTTTGTTTTTGGATTCTTTTGTAAAATTAGACTGAAAGTGTTTATTTTCTTGAGATATTTTCAAATCCTTATTTTCAATTATAAGTCATTAATTTTCATTAACTTTGCGAAATAATGTCAAAATTGAAAGAATTATTTCGTTTTTTAGTTTCTCTAATCTTTCTGCTTGCTGTTCTTTTACAAACATTCAGTAAAGATTTTGTAGTACTTGATTATTATATAAATACCGATTCATATGCTAAAAATTGTGTGAACAAAGAAAAGCCAAAACTTCAATGTAAGGGTAAGTGTCAAATGATGAAGAAGGCTAAAGAAGAGGAGAAAAAAGAACACGACAAACCTTCCGGGCGAGAAAGAAACAAAAGAGACATATTTCTTTCCTCGAAATCTTTTTTTCCATCGCTCCCAAGTGTTTATTCTTCAAAATCAAGTCAAAT
>NZ_JBIIPN010000103.1:0-9746 GCF_044342615.1 Daejeonella sp.
TTCAGAAGAAATAGAATTACGTAGTACATATTCCATTCTGATACGTACGGTAGAACCTTTTATAAATTCATCAACTAATACTGTATTATCGGCGTCGAGCATGATACTATTCCCAACATTAGAAGGAATCTCATTTCTTGAAGCAATTAACAATTCCTTACTGCTATCTCCACGAGAGATATAAATTTTAATTGATTTAAAAATACCTATACTTTGTCCCACAGGTGCATTTGCATCAATCTTTACTGATGCTATACGTACGTCTTTAATGGCTTTAGTATTTGAGCCATAACCTGTAATTATCTGGTCTAAGGTACTCGCCTGACTCCTAACAGACAAAAGCGTATCAATTTTATCCGTTTTTGGGATTATTAAGCTAGCTGTATAGGGAAATGTTGAACGTATAACAGATTGAACTGCTGAGCAAGCACTTAAAAAAGTGACTAAAACTATAAATCCTAAAACTAATTTTTTCATGATAAATGTGTTTAAAAATATGCATCAACTGAGATGAAAAATCAAATTTTGTAGAATATTGAAAAATTCATTACTAATACCATTTGTGATGCAATATTATTAAGGAATTCTCATAGAAAAACATTTTAAATTAAAAATCTCTAAAAATTATTTTTTTATTAAGAATTTTTCAATTATTCACGTCCATTCGCTTAAAAAAATATACCTTTGTATCCCGACAAAGCAATCGGGATTTTGTTCCTCAAAAGCATTTAATCTCGCGTTTGAATAGTCGAAACTAGACTCTTTAGAAGAAAATGCCATTAGACACTTCCATCCGCTCAGTCCTAATTATCGGTTCAGGACCAATCATTATCGGACAAGCCTGTGAATTTGATTATGCAGGATCACAAGCAGCCCTTTCATTAAAAGACGAAGGAATTAAAGTATCCATTATCAACTCTAACCCTGCCACAATCATGACAGATAAGGTTATTGCGGATCATGTGTACCTACTCCCTTTAACTTGTGAAAGTATTGAACAAATTTTAAAGGAACAGAAAATTGATGCCGTTTTACCTACAATGGGAGGACAAACAGCTCTAAATCTTTGTAAGGAGGCTGAAGAGCGAGGTATCTGGGCAGCTCATAATGTCAGAATTGTGGGTGTGGACATGGAAGCGGTTGAAAAAACTGAGAACCGCGAAGAGTTCCGTAAATTAATGGTTGAAATTGGTGTTGGAGTTGCAAAATCTAAGATTGCCAATTCATTTTTAGAAGGAAAAGAGGCGGCACAAGATATTGGCTATCCCCTAGTTATTCGCCCTTCATACACCCTTGGTGGTTCCGGAGGTGGTTTTGTTCATAAAAAAGAGGATTTTGACCAGGCTTTAAGTCGCGGTTTACAAGCCTCACCTACCCACGAAGTATTAGTTGAGAAAGCTGTTATAGGTTGGAAAGAATATGAGCTTGAGCTACTTAGAGATGGTAATGACAATGTGATTATCATTTGTGCAATTGAAAATTTCGACCCAATGGGTATCCACACAGGAGATTCAATTACGGTTGCGCCAACCATGACATTAAGCGATCGCTGTTATCAGGAAATGCGTAACCAAGCAATTCTGATGATGAGATCTATCGGTAATTTTGCAGGTGGTTGTAATGTGCAATTTTCGGTTGACCCAGCTACAGAAGAAATAATCGCTATTGAAATTAACCCTAGGGTTTCGCGCTCTTCAGCATTAGCATCTAAAGCAACTGGTTATCCAATTGCAAAAATTGCAGCTAAATTAGCTATAGGATATAATCTAGATGAAATAGAAAACCAAATCACTAAAACTACTTCAGCCTATTTTGAGCCAGCATTAGATTATGTGATTGTTAAAATACCACGTTGGAACTTTGATAAATTTAAAGGTGCCAATACCGAACTAGGCTTGCAAATGAAGTCGGTGGGTGAAGTAATGGCCATTGGCCGTACCTTCATCGAAGCCTTACAAAAAGCTTGTCAGAGTTTAGAAACCAATCGCTTAGGGTTAGGTGCCGATGGTCGCCAGAGTCGTAACCTTGAAGAGATTATGCAAAGCTTAGAGCATCCAAGCTGGGATAGATTATTCCACGTTAAGGATGCAATGAGCCTTGGCGTTCCTTTAGAATCTATTCGCAAGGCAACGCATATTGATAAATGGTTTCTTGTTCAAATTATGGAACTAGTTACCATGGAGACAGAGCTAAAACGCTATTCTCTAAAAAATATACCAAGCGATTTCTTCATTACTTTGAAGCAAAAAGGCTATGCAGATGCACAAATAGCTTGGTTACTTGGAAATGTGACTGAAGATGAGGTTTATAATCGTCGAAAAGAATTAGGAATACGTAGAGTCTACAAAATGGTGGATACTTGTGCCGCCGAATTCCCTGCACAAACCCCATACTTTTACTCTACATTCGAATTTGAAAATGAGTCGATTGTAAGTAATAAAAAGAAGATTATTGTTTTAGGATCTGGTCCGAACCGTATCGGTCAAGGAATCGAATTTGATTATTCTTGTGTTCACGGGCTCCTAGCAGCAAAAGAAGCTGGTTATGAAGCAATTATGATTAACTGTAATCCAGAAACGGTTTCTACCGACTTTAATATGGCCGATAAGCTATATTTTGAGCCAATATTCTGGGAGCATGTTCGTGAAATAATTGAACTTGAGAAACCTGAAGGAGTGATTGTTCAGCTTGGCGGTCAAACAGCGCTTAAAATGGCTGAGAAGCTTCATGAGAAGGGAATCAAGATTATTGGATCCTCATTTGATAGCATGGATATTGCTGAAGATCGTGGAAGATTCTCTGACTTATTAAAAGAAATGGATATTCCTTATCCATTATATGGTGTAGCTGAGAGTGCTGAAGAAGCATTGGAAGTAGCACATAAGGTTGGTTATCCGGTGCTTGTTCGTCCGAGTTATGTTTTAGGGGGACAAGGAATGAGTATTGTAATTAACGACGAGGATCTTGAGAAAGCGGTTGTTAAATTATTGAGAAATCTTCCTGGGAACCGTGTTTTGATTGATCATTTCTTGGATAGAGCTGAAGAAGCTGAATCAGATTCTATTTCTGATGGAGAGGATTGTCATATTATCGGATTGATGGAGCACATTGAGCCGGCGGGTATTCACTCTGGCGACTCATTTGCTGTTTTACCTCCATTCAACCTATCTGAAAAAGTAATCGGATTAATGGAAGAATACAGTAAAAGAATTGCTAAAGCACTCAATGTTAGAGGTTTATTAAATATTCAATTTGCAATTAAAGACGAGAAAGTTTATGTGATTGAAGCCAATCCAAGAGCTTCACGTACTGTTCCATTTATTGCGAAAGCATACGATGTGCCTTACATCAATATTGCAACCAAGATTATGTTGGGAACGCATAAGCTTAAAGATTTTACCATTGTACGTAAGCTTGAAGGTTATGCCATTAAAGAACCTGTATTCTCTTTCGATAAATTCCCAGAAGTTAAGAAGGAATTAGGTCCTGAGATGAAATCTACAGGTGAAGCAATACGCTTTATTAAGAATTTAGAAGATCCTTACTTTAGGCATTTATACAAAGAGAAATCAATGTATTTGTCTAAGTAATTAGCAATCCAATAAAAACAAAAAGGGAGTTTTTCTATCGAAAAACTCCCTTTTTGTTTTTATAAATTTTATACTATTTCATCACAACCACACCCTTCGCCTCATAGGCTAATTGTATTTTGGGACTAGTAATTGCGGCAATTTCAGCTTCAGATTTACCAGCATCTTCTGCATAGTGTCTAAGGGTTTCAACTGATGTGGTATCAGTATATGCGAAGCCATCTAATACAACCTCCTTACCTGCTAAATCCTTTGGCATAAATATTTTATAATCCTTAAAGGTGACACGAATATCTTTACCATCACCTAAGTCCATAAGCATCCAACAGCCCTTACTTTGGCAAACTTCCTTCACTATTCCTTTAACTTTGACATCTTTTTTAGCTTGATCTGCCATTTCTTTTTGGAGACCAGCAAGTTCAATCACCTGATCATTTTTAACAGAATCACCATAAACGGCAATACCCTTTACATTTTCAAGCGTCTTAGGTGTATTTGTACATGAAGCAAAGAAAGCTAATGCAATTACTGAAATAAATAGTTTTTTCATTTGTTTAAATTTTATTGATAATTATCTAGAAATAAATTATTGTTTTAATTAAAAATTATTCGATAATGTGTTAACCAAAAAGTGCATTAAAGACTTCTTCCACTTTAGCAACGGTTTTTATTTCAATATTGTATTTCTGCCATTCTGGAGACGATTTTACACCTTTGCCAGATGGAAGATTATATTTTGAGATAAATATCTGCTCAAAACCTAGTTTTTCGGCTTCTGCAATACGTTGCTCAATGCGGTTAACAGCTCTAATTTCACCAGATAAACCAACTTCAGCAGCAAAGCAAATTTTAGAATCCACTGGCATATCTTCATGCGATGAAATAATAGCTACAACAACTGCAAGGTCAATACCTGGATCTTCCACTCTTAATCCACCGGCAATATTCAAAAATACATCCTTTGCACTTAGTTTGAATCCGCAACGCTTCTCAAGCACAGCAAGGAGCATATTCATTCTCTTAGTATCAAAGCCCGTGGCTGAGCGCTGAGGCGTTCCATAAGCCGAAACGCTAACAAGTGCCTGCGTTTCAATTAACATCGGTCTGAGGCCCTCCATCATCGCCGAAATCGTAATTCCACTTAAAGGTTCATCACGTTGTGATAATAAAATTTCGGAGGGGTTTGAAACTTCTCTCAAGCCGCTACCTTGCATCTCATAAATACCTAGTTCGGAGGCCGAGCCAAAGCGATTTTTAACTGCACGTAAAATACGATAAACATGGTGTCTGTCCCCTTCAAACTGAAGAACAGTATCTACCATGTGTTCCAAAATCTTCGGACCTGCAATCATCCCATCTTTAGTGATATGCCCAATTAGAAAAACCGGAGTTCCACTTTCTTTAGCAAAACGCAAGAGCTCGGCAGTACATTCTCTCACCTGAGAAACACTACCTGGTGTTGATTCAATATGTGCTGAATGGAGGGTTTGTATGGAGTCGACCACCAGCAAATCAGGCTGTAAAATCTCAATTTGCTTAAAAATATTTTGAGTGGAAGTTTCCGTTAAAATATAGGTATCGGCAGATGCGGATCCAATTCTACCAGAATCTGGGACTAATCGTTCGGCGCGCATTTTGATCTGCTGTTCACTTTCTTCACCAGACACATAAAGCACTTTTAATCCGGGTAAGTTAAGCGCTACTTGAAGCATGAGTGTTGATTTACCGATGCCCGGTTCACCACCAATTAAAACAATGGAACCACTTACAATTCCACCACCCAAAACTCTATTTAATTCCTTATCAGGAGTAATCAGACGATTCTCTTCGGTATAAACAATTTCATGAATTGCTGCGGGTTTATTAGCACGTTGCGTACTTGTAGAGCTAGATTTCCAATCGGGAACAGAAGTGTTGGCCTTTTCAATAATCTCTTCCACAAAGGTATTCCATTGATTACAGGAAGGACATTTACCCAACCATTTAGCAGATTCGTACCCACAACTTTGACAGAAATAAGCAGAACGTGTTTTAGCCATGGTTTCGTGTATTTTTGCACTAATTTATTAAAAAGATAGGGATAGAGAACAGAATAATTATAAATAAAAAATGTGCAAAGGAATAAACACCATTTGCACATTTTTTATTTTATAGGAAGCCTTAAAGCTTAATTTCTTCTTCTTTGGAGTTTAAAAAATGAAACTCGGTTAGGTAATAAGATGGCACAGCTTTTACCTTGATCCACTTACTGAATTTAAAGAACCATTTCCATTGTATTGAAATCAGACCTTTTTTGATGTAAGCCTCAATGTATGGATGAACACAAAGAGTTATGCTACTTTCATTTTGCTCATTAAGGATATAATTGAGATTACTCTCGATATCATCCATTAGGATAATGCTAGCCTTGATTTCGCCGGTACCATTACAAGCAGGGCATTTCTCATTGGTAACAATATTCATTTCAGGTCTAACACGCTGACGAGTTAGCTGTACTAACCCAAACTTACTAGGAGGCAAAATGGTATGCTTAGCACGATCGAGAAGCATAAGCTCCTTTAGGTAGTCGAATAGCTCCTTACGATTTTGAGGCTTGTGCATATCAATAAAATCGATCACAACAATACCACCCATATCACGCAAGCGAAGCTGACGAGCAATTTCTTTGGCAGCTTCCATATTAATCATCAGTGCATTTTGCTCCTGATTTTCATTATTTGCTGTTCTATTTCCGCTATTTACATCAATAACGTGCAAAGCTTCGGTATGCTCAATTACAAGATAAGCACCACCTGGAAGGTTTACTGTACGACCAAAAGCTGCTTTAATCTGCTTTTCGATGCCAAAATGTTCGAAAATAGGCTCCTTACCACGATAAAGCTTAACGATTTTATCCATTTCTGGAGATATTTCATGAACATAAGATCTTACCTCCTCAAACAAGGATGGATCACCAATATGAATATTGGTAAAATCAGTATTTAAAATATCGCGTAGAATGGTCGATGTGCGACCCATTTCACCTAAAATCTTTTTTGAAGGCTCTGTACCAGGTAAGCGAGTAGTAAATTTCTCCCACTTTGCTATAAGATCTAAAAGGTCCTTTTGAAGTTCAGCAACACCTTTACCTTCAGAAACTGTTCGAATAATTACCCCGAAATTTTTCGGCTTAATCCCTTCAACAATCTTTTTAAGTCGGTTGCGCTCGGTATTACTTTTTATCTTTTTAGATATTGAAATAACATCCGAAAAGGGTACTAATACCGCAAAACGACCAGCAATTGAAATGTCTGAGCTTAAGCGCGGGCCCTTTGTTGAGATGGGCTCCTTTGCTATTTGCACAGGCAAAATCATGTTCCTATTCAGAATTTCTGAAATTTTCCCGGATTTACTAATATCCGTTTCCAGTCTGAAACTATTGAGCAGTTTATCCTTGTAACTGCCTCCCTTTACAATCTTTGTCAGCTTTAAAAGCGACTGGACCTGCGGACCGAGGTCTAGATAATGCAGAAAAGCATCTTTTTCATAGCCTACATCTACAAAGGCAGCATTTAAACCGGGCATAATCTTTTTGATTTTGCCGAGATAAATATCGCCAACAGCATAATTATTGCTGATTTGCTCAGTATTTAGTTCTACGAGTTGCTTGTCTTGCAGTAAAGCAATAGTAACCCCGCTAGGGGATGAATTGATAATTAATTCTTTTACCAATGGCTAAATTTAAGACACCGGCATGAAACCGGTATACGTTTAAAATATAGAAAAAATAAAAACCAAAGAATGATTTAAACCTCCGTCGCAATATTGCGGGAGGTTTAAATATTGTTCTTAGTCCTAAAAATAATAAGATCTAAAAAGATCTAAAATTCCGACTATTTTTTCTTATGTCTGTTTTTTCTCAAACGCTTTTTACGTTTGTGGGTAGCCATTTTATGTCTTTTTCTTTTCTTACCGCTTGGCATAATGTTGTTGTTTAAAATGTTTTATAATCTAATTACTTAATTCGTTTATTTTCCGATCCACAAACTGACTCATATTAGGGTCGGCAGCAATCTCTTTTGTTTTCAAATAGGCAGCAATTGCATCTGCATTTCTATTCATGCTTTCATAACTTGAAGCTAAATAGAACCATGCTTCAGCGCTTGGAGCTATTTCAATGACTGTCTTAAAACGTTCAACAGCCTTATCAAACTGACCTGATTTCATAGAAAACAAGCCCAAATTTAAATTTGCCTTTAGGTTTTTAGGTTCCTGCTTTACCACATCAAGTAATAAAGTGATTCCCTGCATCGGGTTAGGTGTTCCACTAACATAGGCAATACCCAATCCTGTTTTCACTTCAAGGGTATTTGGTTTTAATTTATCAGCCTTTTGATAGGAGTTAATGGCTTTTTGGACTAATACCGGTTGAGCCAATGTGTCCATACTCTGCTGATATGCATCCGTAAATTTATCTCCGGCTTTTAACCATGCTTCAAAATTCGGTTCTTTTTCAGCAATTAACTCATAATATAATGAAGATGGAGTTGTAAGATTTACATCATCCCATTGCTGGGCTAGTTTTTTATACAATTCTAATTTTTCATCATCAGATGCACTTTTCAACTGAGATTCTAAATCGCTAATTAGCGACTTTAAACTTGCATTTAAGCCTTCCATCGAGGTTTTTGATACCTCTTCTAATGAAATTGACTTAGCATCTGTGGGGGCTGGTGTAGTAGCTGCCGACTGACTTTCTTCACCTTCACCGGGTTTTACTAAACCTTGGATGTCTAACATAAGCATCAAGCCAAACAGTACCAGTACTGAAGTTATGACTATGATTTGCTTTCTGTTTAACATCATTTATTAATTAAAAACCCTATTATTTATTACCGGTTTTAACCTTCTCTACAAAAACTTTTGCAGGCTTAAAACTTGGAACAAAATGCTCTGGAATGATAATAGCTGTATTTTTTGAAATATTACGAGCAGTTTTCTTTGCTCTCTTCTTTACTACAAAGCTTCCAAAACCTCTCACGTAAACGTTCTCACCGTTTACCATTGAATTTTTTACAACTTTAAAAAATGCTTCTACTGCCTCTTGAACATCTACTTTTTCGATTCCGGTTTTATTAGAGATCTCTGTAATGATTTCTGCCTTGGTCATATCTAATTTCTTTTATTTTTATCCTAAATAATACCTTATTTGGGGATGCAAAAGTATTGGTTTTAATTGAATTTGGGAAATAATTCTGCTTTTTTTTAAAGCAAGTCGCTATAAAACAATAAGTAAGGTACTTTTGTAGCCGTTTAATAAGCTAATATACTCTATCTAAATGAATTTTGCTGAAGAAATAATTGAGTGGTACCAATTGCACAAAAGGGATCTGCCTTGGAGAAATACGAATGATCCATACATTATTTGGCTCTCGGAAATTATCATGCAGCAAACGCGGGTAGAGCAAGGTATGCCCTATTTCAACCGTTTTGCCGAGAAATACCCTACAGTGAAGCAATTTGCCAATGCAAAAGAAGAAGAGATATTGAAACTTTGGCAAGGTTTGGGTTATTATTCAAGGGGTAGAAATATGCATCACACCGCCAAAATTGTGATGGAAGAACATGCTGGATATTTTCCAAGCAGTTATGATAGCCTGATAAAACTTAAAGGTATTGGCGAATATACCGCTGCAGCTATTTCTTCATTTTCATCAAATGAGGCAAAAGCAGTTGTTGATGGTAATGTTTTTAGGCTATTGTCTCGATATTTCGGTATTGACACACCCATCAATTCGGGAAAAGGAAAGAAACTTTTTACCGAATTAGCGAATGAATTACTTGATAAATCGCAGGCTGGAGAGTTTAATCAAGCTATTATGGAATTTGGTTCTTTACAATGTAAACCTAAAAACCCCGACTGCCTTGCATGTCCTTTACAGGTTGGATGTGAAGCAAAAAAATCAAATCGTATTCAAGAATTACCCATTAAAATCAAATCCCAAAAAAGCCGCGATCGCTATTTTAATTATATTCTTGTTTTAAAAGAGGATCAAATCCTGCTGAATAAACGTGGAGCAGGCGATATTTGGGAAAATTTACATGAACTTCCTCTATTTGAGAGCAAATCTGCTTGCCTTGCAGAAGATTTAATTCAATCGGAAGAGTTTATTAATT
>NZ_JBIIPN010000104.1:0-9736 GCF_044342615.1 Daejeonella sp.
GTTTATTACATGGAATTCCTTTTGGAGCAAAAGATTTATTAGCAGCCAAGGGTTATAAAACTACCTGGGGATCAGTGCCTTATAAGGATCAAGTTCTCGATATAGATGCTACTGCAATAACTAAGCTTGAAGATGCTGGTGCAATTTTGATTGCCAAAATGACTTTAGGCGAATTGGCAATGGGTGATGTTTGGTTTGGTGGTAAAACTAAAAACCCTTGGAATTTAAATCGTGGATCAAGTGGTTCATCAGCGGGTTCGGCTTCTGCGGTAGCTGCTGGGTGTATGCCTTTTGCCATTGGTTCTGAAACATTGGGTTCTATTGTTTCACCTTCATCTGAATGTGGTACCACGGGACTACGCCCAAGCTTTGGCAGGGTGAGTAAATACGGTGCTATGGCTTTGAGCTGGAGTATGGACAAACTAGGACCTATTACAAGGAGTGTAGAGGATTGCGCAATCGTTTTTAATGCTATTCAGGGTGCCGATAGCAAAGATTTAAGCCTAATTTCAGCTCCTTTTAATTATAGTTCGCCTCAAGGTGCAAGTTTAAAAGGTATGCGCATCGGTTTTATCAAATCAGAATTCAACAGAAAATATGCGAATTCGGCAAATGATAGCTTAAGTCTTAAAAAAATAAAGGATATGGGTGCAGAATTGGTTGAAATTGAACTTCCTGTGCTTCCTTATCGGGATATGCTTATTATTTTAGGGTCCGAATCTGGTGCTGCCTTCGAAGATCTTACTTTGTCGAATCGCGATGATTTGATGGTTAAGCAAGATAAAAATGCATGGCCTAGTGGTTTCCGTTCATCGCATTTTATTCCTGCTATTGAATATATTCAAGCAAATCGCGCTAGAGCAATTCTTATTGAGGAGCTAAATAAAAAAATGAAAGGTTTGGATGCTTTTATTGCACCAGCTTTCGGACAAAATTTAGTTGCTACAAACTTAAGTGGTCATCCTTGTGTTGTTTTACCGAATGGTTTTAGAAATGGTTTGCCAACAAGCATTACCTTTACCGGACAACTATTCGGGGAAGGAAAATTATTGAAAATTGCAGAGGCTTATCAAAGAGCTGACGATTTTCATAAAAAACAACCTTCTTTGAATTTTTAGTATTCACTCTGAAGATTATTAAAGAATTTATTCAAGAAATGCAGGTAAAAATCAAGGAGATATTTGAGCTTCAAAGAGCTCATAGCTTAGTTTTAAGAAATAGCTCGGTAAAAGACAGAAAAGAAAAGCTTAAAAAGCTTAAAATTCTTATTCAAGAGAATGAAGAATTGATTTTTGAGGCGCTTCAAAAGGATTTACGCAAATGTGAATTTGAAGCGGCATTAACTGAGGTATATTTTGTTTATGCGGAAATAGATTTTGCACTCAAGCATCTTGCTTCTTGGATGAAACCACGGAGGGTTGCTGCAAGTTTTAGTAATATACTGACAAAAAACCGTATTTATTATGAACCTAAAGGAATTTCATTGATTATTTCCCCTTGGAATTATCCTTTTCAATTACTTATAGCTCCCCTAATTTCGGCAATAGCGGCTGGAAATACAGCTATTTTGAAACCTTCCGAACTTAGCTCTGCTACAGCTCAGCTTGTTACCAAATTGATTAATAATCATTTTGAAAGCAAGGAAGTGGCTTGCTTTGAAGGCGATGCTTCCTTATCTGAAGCGCTTTTACAGCTTCCATTTGATCATATCTTTTTTACTGGAAGTCCGAAGATTGGTAAAATTGTAATGACAGCTGCAGCTCAGCATTTAAGTTCAGTAACCTTAGAGTTGGGCGGTAAATCGCCAGTAATTATTGCCGAAGATGCAAATCTTGAGAAAGCAGCCGAAAAGATTGTCTGGGGTAAGTTCATGAATGCAGGTCAGACTTGTATAGCACCCGATTATGTATTGATTAGTCAAAATCAGGAGGTCGAGTTTTTAAGACTTATTTCAGAAAAAATCGACAAATTTTACTTTAAAAATCAATTACTTGACCGTTCAAGTTATGGGAAAATTATTAGTGAAGCCCATTATAATAGATTAAAAAATTTAAGAGATCAAGCTATTGTCGATGGTGCAGTTCTTGTAAAAGGTGGCGCAAATAGTGATGCAGACCATACATTTGAGCCTACTATTTTGACTAAAGTGCCACTGTCATCAAGCTTGATGCAAGAAGAGATTTTTGGACCAATTTTGCCCATCATTACTTATTCTAGTATGCCGGAAGCCATTAATTTGGTAAACCAAAGAGCTAAACCATTGGCTCTATATATTTTCTCTAAATCAAATACACTTGCTGAGACTGTTATTCGGCAGACTTCTGCTGGCGGGACTTGTGTAAACGATGTGGTTCTACATATTTCTAATCCGAATTTGCCATTTGGCGGTATTGGAAATAGTGGGACAGGAAGTTGTCATGGTTTTTATGGATTTAAGGCTTTTTCGCACGAACGCGGCATCATGTTTCAATCGAATCCTGATTTTAATAAATTGGCTTATCCCCCATATGAAAATAAAAAAGGATTGCTTAAATGGCTAAAAAAGATTTTGTAATTGCATGGACAATGCTGTAAATCTTTTCCAAAGGCTAAATTCTAAGCTTTTTGAGCTGTTTTCAAGTTTAAGTTCGGAGCAATGGAATAAAAATCTTTCAGGTGGGAATAGTAAAGTACAAGACATTGCCATTCAATTATTGGATGAATCTAGGCAGAGTCTATTCCATTTTTTTAATGTATCTGATTTAAACGATGTTCAAATAAATTCTTTTCAGGATTTTAATCCTGAGACTTATTTATCTGATTTACAGATTATTCATCAGCAATTGGATCCATATTTTAATAAGATTCCAGCATTTTCGTGTCTAGATAAAAACAGTACACTCGGCATAGTCGCATTAGATTTACTCAAAATTTACGTTAAAAATTGGCTTTATCAACAACAAATTCGGCAAGCACTGGGAGCAAGTTTACTTTTGGAGGCTGATTTTTATCAGCCCTTTTTAGAATACTGCATGCGTTTTTTACCGAAGCATTTTGAGAATGTTTATCAGGCAAATGATACAATTATTTCAATTGAGATTGTGGCTGAGACTAATTTGGTATGGCAACTCATCCGAACTGAAAAGGCTTGGGATCTGGTTGAAAACCAAAGTTATTCTGATACCCAAGTTTATATCGATCAAAACATAGCCTGGATATTATTTTCTGGTGGAGTTGATATTTACGAGGCATCTCAATACTGGCAAGTAATTGGTAATCAGGACTTAGGTCGGCATGTTTTAAGCTTGCGCCCTTTCGATGAAGAAGTTTAAATTCTTCTCTTTTTTTAAAATCCCCCTTTAAATGCTATTAAAAGAGGATTTGTGTTAAAATTTTAATTATTTAGTGCCTGTTTTGCTTCTGCCTTCATTTTTTCATTTGCTACGATAACAATCTCCACACGGCGGTTTAAAGCGCGACCAGCTTCTGTTTCATTACTTGCTATTGCTTCCGATTCGCCTCTTCCTTCAGTTGACAAACGAATTGGTGAAATGCCTTGGCTAATGATATATGATCTAACAGATGCGGCACGACGTTCTGAAAGTCTCAAATTGTAATTTTCACTCCCTGTAGCATCGGTATGTCCCACAATTAAAATATTGGTCTCTAAATTATTTTTTAGTGAGGTCGATAGATTTTCAATATTGGTTCGTGCATTAGTTTTTAATGCATATTGGTCTACATCAAATAAAATTCCAGACTCAAATTTTACTATAATTCCTTCTCCTTCTCGGATTACTTCTGCATTCGGAATGGTGTTTTTAATTTCTTCTGCTTGCTTATCCATTTTACGACCAATATATGCACCCGCTGTACCACCTACGGCACCACCAATTATGGCTCCTACTGCTGTGTTTCCAACTTTTTTCCCAATTATGGCTCCAATGGTTCCACCAGCTGTTGCGCCAATTACAGTGCCTTTTTGTGTTTTTGTTGCCTTGGCACAGCCTTGAAACATAATTGTTGAACTAGCTAATGTTAATACTATTCCTGCTATTTTTAAATTTGTCTTTTTCATGGTCTTATATTTATATTACATGATTCAAAACTAGTGCCAAAAGCGGTTACAATTTATTACCCGTATCTTTGAAATGAAGCTATGAATGAGAAATTAAAGATAAGTTTGTTAGGTTGTGGATGGTTGGGTTTTCCACTTGCCATTGATTTGATCAGCAAAGGATATAAGGTTAAAGCGAGCACTACCAGTCCCGACAAATTCCCAGTTTTTAGGTCTGCTGGACTTGAACCTTATTTATTCAGTTTTGATTCTAGTCATGAACCTGATTTAAGCGAATTTCTTGAATCGGATATTCTCGTTATTTCTATTCCGCCGGGTAGGAGAAGCGTAGATGGATTAGCAAATTACCGCCAAATGGCACAATTGATAAGAAAACAATTGGCCATATCGCAGGTATCAAAATTAATCTTCATTAGCTCCACATCGGTTTATTCTGAGTCAAATGAGATATTGAATGAATTTTCCGAAATAGGGCCTGAGACTGAATCTGGTAAAGTTTTAGCAGAAACAGAAGCCTTATTTTCAGAATTAAATATGCAGGTAATCTCGTTAAGATTATCGGGATTAATTGGTCCTAATAGAATGCCAGGTAGATTTTTTGCGGGACAGAAAAATGTTCCAAACGGATTAGCACCGGTAAATATGATTCATTTAGATGATGCGGTGGCACTTATTAATTGTTTAATCGACTCGGAAACTGCTCAAGGTGTTTATCTAGGGTGTTCGCCTTCCCATCCCACTAAAGAAGAATTTTATAGTCTTGCTGCCCAATTTGAGAATTTAGTAGCCCCTACTTTTATTTCTGAAAAAATCAAATGGAAGATAATCTCGAGTGAGCGAACAATTCAAGAATTAAACTTTAAATATAAATATGATTCTTTTTTAGATTGGTTAAACAAAGTCGAATACTAAGCTAATAAAGCTCATAACATGTTCATTATCAAATAGATTATACCGCGGGTTTACAAAATTGTAACAAGCTTATTTTATTGATAATAATTTCATATTCTTTGTTTAATTTTATATTAATTGGAATTTGTTTCATGTCTAATATGGAATATTCCATTTTCGTCTTTTTTGTTATATGAAAAAACTATTTTTTATCACTCTGATTTTTTTTATCAGTTTATCTACTAAGGCTGCTTTTCAAGATTCAACATTAATTAATAGAATTAATCAGCTCTCTACGCAAGTTCAAAAAAAATACGCGCCTGATAAAAGAACTGAATTTTATGAGCTCAAGCGTGAAAAGTCTGAACCTTTAAGCTATAACTTACAGGCAAGTAATCTAGAGGCTGTTCAAGAATTTAAAACACTTTTAAAGAGTGAAAATTTATCAGTTAATCTGAAAGAGGATATTTTACCTTCAAAAGAACTTGGAGAAGCTATTTATGGGGTTTCTAACCTTTCTGTGATTAATACGCGATATGCGCCAAATCATGCGGCAGAGATGGCTACTCAAGCAACTCTGGGAACTCCGGTGAAAATTTTGAAAAAAGAAAAGGGGCATTTCTTTGTCCGAACTCCTGATAATTACCTATCGTGGACAGAATCAAGAGGTATCATTCCGATGAATAAGGCAGATTTTGAGAATTGGCAAAATTCCCCAAAAATAGTTTATACTGATTTATTTGGATTTGCTTATTCAGAGGCTTCAGAATCATCTTCGCCAGTTTCCGATCTTGTTGCAGGCAATATTTTACAACTAATGGGTGAAGCTAAGGGCTTTTACAAAGTGTCTTTCCCAGATAAAAGAATAGCTTATATTTCAATAAAAAAGGGTCAGTTGTTTGATCAATGGGAAAAGCAGCCTAATCCAAGCGCTGATCAAATATTAAACACTGCTCGTAATTTTTTGGGTATTCCTTATTTATGGGGTGGAACATCTGTTAAGGGACTAGATTGCAGTGGTTTTACGAAAACGAGTTATTTATTACATGGAATTGTGCTACCGCGCGATGCTTCACAACAAGCTTTAGTGGGCGATGCGGTTGATATTCTAGAAAGCGATACATTGAATATTTCCAAGGCGCTAAAAAATTTAAAACCGGGCGATCATTTATTTTTTGCTGCCGATAAGCGTACAAAAAGAGTTACACATACGGCTTTGTATATTGGAAATGGGGAGTTTATTCATGCAGCCGGATTGGTTAGAATTAATAGCATGATTAGTGGATCAAAAAATTACGATGATTTTCAATCTAGAACATTAGTAAGTGCACGCCGTGTATTAACAGCTATTGGAGATCCTGAAATTACGAGAATCGATAAACATCCCTATTATCAAGGGCAAATAAGCCAATAAAAGAAAACCAATTAATAAACATATGAATATTTTTGTAGGAGGCCTTCCATTTAAAGTAGATGAAAGGGAATTAAGAGAAATCTTTGAAAAGTTTGGAGAACCTAGTTCGGTTAAGATAATCATGGATAAGCAAAGTGGCCGTAGTAAAGGTTTTGGCTTTGTGGAAATGGATGATGAAGAAGCCGCTCAGCAAGCCATTGAGGCATTAGATGGAAGCGAATTATATGGACGCAAAATTGGTGTTCGTGTTTCGGAAGAAAAAAAGCCTGAAAAGAGGTTTTAACAAGCATATTTTATTAAAAGAGGCTTCATAAGAAGCCTTTTTTACATTTTAGAGTAATTTTTGAGTTACATTTTTTTTTATCCAGTTAAAATCCGTTAAAATGTTTAATTTTGTAGTATTAATTAACAATGTTTTATCCTTCAATACAGCTATTTACTGAATAGAAGAAATCAAGACTAAAACCGTTAGAAATATGAAAAAGTTAATCATTCTTTGCAGCGTAGTATTTTTATTTGCGTCTGTATCAGCAGTTAAGGCTCAAAATAAAGCCGAATTTAAGTTTGTAACAGAAACTCACGACTTTGGTAAAATTCCTCAAGGTAAGCCAGTTACTGTGGATTTTAAGTTTACAAATATTGGTGATGAGCCATTAATTATTAGCAATATTGCTAGTGTTTGTGGTTGTACAGTTCCAAAATATACTAATACTCCAGTATTAAAAGGTCAAACAGGTACAATTACAGTAACTTATAACTCTGCTGCAATGTCGTTTTTCAGCAAGGGTTTAACAATTACTTCAAATGCTAAAACACCTACTAAGGTGATTTACATTAAAGGAGAGGTAATTGCTGCACCTGCAAAATAATTAGTTAAATTCTTTTAAAAGACCCTTCTAGCTAGCTAGAAGGGTCTTTTTGTTTCTAGGCTTTTCGGTAAATTTCTTTGCTAAAAATTGTTTAGCATGAGTTTTAATCGGTTCAAAGATTTGCGATGGGCGGCTTCTTTTTGTTATTTAGTATTAATTCTTATTCCCAATTATATCGCTTTTTTGTTTCAGTTATGTGAGCGAGATGATGGTTACAATGCCACGCATAAACACCTATATTCTCGTCAACTCTAAAGGTTTTTCCGTGTTCTGGATGAATAAAAATTCTTCCATATTGTTCATCTGTCAAATTGTTTAATAAAACTGTCCATCTTTCGTGTATCCCTTCTATCATTTTCAATGAAGGTTCAATAGGCATACTTTTAGTATCAAGAAGTTCAGCCCAGCGTTCTTCAAAATATGGTTTTATTATTGGTTGTTCTTCTGTTAGTACAAGTTTTAAACGTGTCAAACTGTTCATATGGCTGTCGGCACAATGGTGAACTACTTGTCTCAATGTCCAACCATCTGGTCTGTATTGCTTGTCAAGTTGAGTGTCAGCCAAGCTAAGAACTTCGCTTGAAAGTCTTTTAGGGAATGTTGAAATGTCAGATACCCATATTTTTAAAATATCTTTCGTGATTTTTGATGGTTTGTCAAACTTACCAATCGGAAATTTTAGTTTTTCCCTGTCCATTTACTTTATTTTTAACGTGTCTGTTTAGTCTGACCACTAACTGTTATTCTAAAGAGATTGCGTTTTCCCACCATCAACCGGAACATTGATCCCATTGATATACGATGCAGCTGGGCTAGCCAGAAAGGCAACGGCGGCGGCCACCTCTGCAGCTTCGGCAATTCTTCCAGCAGGAATGGTGCTTATCATTTCATTTTTTACAGATTCGAAACTTTTTCCTTCTCTATCAGCAATCGAATTAATCAGAAATTCTAATCGCCCAGTCATGGTAAATCCTGGTAAAACATTATTAACTGTAATACCAAATGGTCCCAATTCTAAGGACAAGGTTTTTGCCCAGCTGGCTACTGCTCCACGAATAGTATTGGATACGCCGAGGCCTCTCAAAGGTGTTTTAACAGATGTTGAAATGATGTTAATAATACGGCCAAATCCGTTTTTCTTCATTCCGGGAACTATTGCTTGAACAAGAATTTGATTGCAAATCAAGTGCATATTAAATGCATTGATAAATAGATCTGCACTAGCTTCAATGGCTTGCCCGCCTGCCGGACCGCCCGTATTATTGATTAAAATATCTACATCTCTATCTTTAAGATAATCGTTTAGCACGGTTTTTAATTGTTCCGGATTGCTAAAGTCTGCAATTAAAATCTCATGTTTTTGACCTTCTTGAAGGGCTAATTCTTTTAAAACCTTTTTTAAAGCTTCCTCATTTCTAGCAAGCAAGCACACATTGGCACCCATCAATGCGAGTTCTATCGCGCTAGCTTTACCAATTCCTTGGCTGCTACCACAAACCAATGCTCTTTTTCCCTTTAGGTTTAAATCCATTTCCTTTTATTTCTGTAAGATGCTAAGATAATACAGAAAAGTATTCTTCGAGTTCTTGAAGTGTATTGGAATTAGTTGCGATATCTTTTATGATCTTGCCTTTTTCCATTAAAAGAATGCGATCGCAAACTTCAGTAACATGATTTAAATCATGACTAGAGATAAGGCAGGTAATTTGCTTCTCTTTATTTAAGTCTTTAATGATGTTTTTTAATCGAATTTGTGTACTTGGATCTATATTGGCAAAAGGTTCATCCAACATCAATAGCTGTGGGTTTTGAATTAAGCATGATGCCACACCAACCTTCGTCTGATTTCCTTTGGAAAGATCACGGATATATTTTCCTCTATCTAAAATCTCAGAATTAAAGAATTCATTAAAGCTTTCTAATTCAATATCTATTTGAGCCTTATTTTTATTGTGTAATCCTCCAACAAAATGAAAATATTCTTCTGGAGTTAGGTAATCAATCAAAAATCCTTCATCTAAATAAGATGCGGTGTACTCTTTCCATTCTTCATTGGAGGCCACATTTTTTTCATGAGATAAAACCTCTCCTGCATCAGGTCTAATTAGGTCGAGCATCATCCGAAATAATGTTGTTTTGCCGGCACCATTATTACCTACTAAACCAATTGATTCGCCTTTTTTTATGCTTAATTGTGGGATATTTACCACATTAACACCGTAATATCCCTTTTTTAAATCCTGTATCTCAATCATATTATTTATTTCTAAATCCTTCTGCTATTGTAAAACGTTTATTTTGAAATTGTTTGATTAATAAGTTCAACCAAAATTCTCTGCTAATAATAAAAAGTAGTCCCGTGATGCCGATAAATGCTATTCCAGCATCCGGATAATCCATATAACTAAATGGTAAATAAATCAGAAATGGTGTTATTAATAGAGGAAGCGACAAAATCCATTGTGATGCTCCAACCCCCTCCCAATTGAATGCCGATCCTTTACT
>NZ_JBIIPN010000213.1:0-2918 GCF_044342615.1 Daejeonella sp.
TCTATATGATCTCCACCACAAATCGCAAAAGCCGAAGCAAAAAGATTGGGCTTTCTTCTCAAAATTTCAAAAGTCCCCATAGCACCCATTGAGAGTCCGCCCACATAAAAACGATCATTATCAGTGAATTTTTCAGACTTCATTTTGGCTACAAGGGCCATCAACATGCTCATCGACTTGTTGGGCTTAGCACCCTTTTGAAAGCTAAATCTTTCCGAACTCTTTCCATCTCCAAATTTTACATTAGCCCAAAAATCCCCCTGAGGGCATTGCGGAAAGATGATAATGGCGGGATATTTTTGTCTGCTTTCAGCATTAAGAAAAGGCTTAGTCCCATGCACTAATTGCGCCTCATTATCATTCCCACGCTCACCTGCACCATGTAAAAAGAATAAAACTGGATATTGCTTGTTAACATCAAAATTTTCTGGCAATAACATTCTATAGCTAAGGGTATCTCCTCCTTTTATAAAATGCTCTTTAGAAAACAAAGTCTTATCCTGCGCTGTACAATACTGCACACTTATATAAAGCAGGAGCGTGATGGCTAGTAATTTCCTCATTGATAAATTTTTTTTAGGAAATTAAGAATTCTTTAGAAGTATATCCCTATTTTTTTAGAAAAACAAAGTAAACCGCGAGAATTAAAAAGCCAAAGCCCTAAAATCTTATGCTTTAATTGCTTTTAGTTTTTCGGTATTGATAGGCTGCGGGACTTTCACATAATATCCGGTACCATCATAAACACGCTTGCGCGGATGTGCCTGACAAACAGCAGAACATGCACCATCTAGTTGCTCACCACAAGCATCACATTGTGTAAAATGCTCATTGCACTCAGGATTAGCACAGTTTATCATTTTTGTAGTGTGTGAACTGCAATTACGACAAGTAGATATCACCTTAGGATTTACTGAATTTACATCCACTGCTACGCGATTATCAAACACATAACATTTGCCTTCAAAATCTTCGCCACCAGCTTCCTTACCATATTTGATAATTCCACCATGAAGTTGATACACATTTTCAAAACCCGCATGAAGCAATAAAGCACTTGCTTTTTCGCATTTTATCCCACCCGTACAATAAGTGACAATCTTTTTGTTTTTGTATTGAGCCAACTCATTAATCTGTTGAGGGAAATCACGAAAATTATCAATATCAAAGGTTATGGCATTTTTAAACCTACCGATGGAATGCTCGTAATTGGATCTTACATCCACAACAACTACATCCTCATCATCCTTCATATTTACGAAGTCTTGAGGCTCCAAGTGGATACCTGTTTTGATTTCAGGATTAATTATGGAAGGATCTCGCAATCCCGAATGCACAATTTCAGACTTATATCTGCAATGCATCTTAATAAAGGAAGGTTCCTCTACATCGTCTATCTTGAAATCAATTTTTGAAAATCGAGGATCAGCATGTAGGGTGTCCATGTAAGTTTTACACGACTCTTCAGTGCCCGAAACGGTGCCATTAAGCCCCTCATCAGCCACAATAATACGTCCTACAAGATTTAAAGATTTACAAAATTGTAAATGGTCGGTTGCAAATTGTTCTGCACCTTCAATTCTACTATAACAATAGTAGAGTAGTGTTTGGTATTTGATCATAATTCATTGATACTGCTGCAAACAGCGTTTAATGCGATGCAAAGATACAATTATCGTTTAAATTATGCAAATATAACTCTGGCTTAAAGGACTATTCCAAATCTGAATCCGTCGTCATAAGCCTTACCATTCACAAAAGATCTACCATAAACCAACCTAAAATTCAAATATTGGAGTCCGGCATAGCCCTCCGTAAAATTCCTCACTTTAGGTGTACTTAAATAATTAAATCCAATAACCTCACTCAATTTCAATTTTCGTATATAAGGTAATTTATTGGTTAAAAATCCTGAGAAATTATGGCTTAAATGAGCTTCAAAATAGCTTTGAGGAGTACTAAATTTATAATAATCTAAGAATAGAAAACTGTTTATGTCTGTTGAATAACCTAAAAGCCTATTCCCTCTAAAATGCTTATAATCATTAAAATAAATGCTTTTTGAGTTTAAAAACTTTCCGGCCCCAATCCAAAAGGAAGAGCTTCCTACAAGTCCAGATTTTACACCCGATTTGCTTAAACTGGCAGTCAATAAATCATAGTCTACATCCGATCCTAGCAGACCATGTATCCCCTTCGTATAATTGACACTTAAACGCGGGTACTTAGATTGCAGGTAAAATTTCCCAGTTGGATAAGTGACATATTCGCTATTAAAGGCATAAGAAGCACTAAAATTGATTTTCAAAGCCTGATTTTCTGGGAACATTGGCAGATTTGAATCTGGTAAAAGCGGATCATTTGATGTGAATTGTTTCCTTTCCACATCTCTAATTTTATAATCGGTAGTATTTAGCAATGCTCTACGGTTTGACCAAGAGGTAGAAATGCTAGTTTGTACACTTCCTAAAGACTTGCCGTAAGAGAAATTCAAAAATTTTCGCTCATAAACTTTCAATAAATTTCGTTCATAAAAAAGCGTATTAATCATATTCCCTAATTGAGATAGAGGCTCCAAATTATTCAAATCCTGCACATCTGAACCTATATCATAGCTGATTCTAGCCTTTTTTATGGGAATAACTCCAGAAAAACTGCCATACATCTTCTCACTCGAAAAACCATACCTCAATTTACCAGTAATACTCATGTATTTATTAGTCGCCGAATCAATTTGCTTTGAATAGGATGCTTGATAATTTAATCCGAAACCCTCTACGGTATTATAATAAACCGAATTAATCAATGACCCAAAGCGAAAATACTCCTTCTTAAAACGATTTCTCGGATTGTAGCCTGAGCCAATTATAAATCCTAAAGGTTTAAATTTATTATTAACCGTATCCAAGGAGTCAAGG
>NZ_JBIIPN010000018.1:0-29639 GCF_044342615.1 Daejeonella sp.
ACCTTTCAAAACGATGGGCATCATACGAACATATTTGCCATAGTCCATGATTAAGTCGCCCTCATTGAAAGTTTGAAAAATACCAAACTGCTGTATTTCCTGAATTAATTGAGGTTCAAAAATGCTATTGAGCTTATCTAAATTGGCTATCATTAGAAATGAAAGTTTAAAACAAAATTAGATTGAAACATATTGACTTTATTAATCACCATTTTACTATTTCCATAGGTTTCGCCAGCATTAATCTTTGCTACCAAAAGAAGCTGAGCTTCAAGACCTTTTAATCCCTTGTCAAAGGTATATCTAAAATCCGTATTAATTTGAGAATATGATGGAAATCCGTATTTATTTAAAGTATAATTTTTGACATCAGGTAATTTATAGTATCCGGCAGCAATAGATGTTTTAAATCTTGTTTGAGGAACTTTATAATCTATTTTGGCCATTATTGCGTGTAAATCGCCAAATCCTTCATTTCGCTCACGGGGTAAAAAGGTGAAGAAAGGATCACGACCCCACTCTCTTGGCACTAAATAACGACCTTCAGAAGTGATACGATTGTAATTTAGTGAGGCTTCCCAATCTTTACTTTGTAATGCAATTTTAGCACCAAAACTTAGAGATTCTCCATTTTTTTGGAAATAGCTTGCCGATTGATTATGATTTCCTCCATCATTTATAGCATGTTGCTTAATAAGCTGACCTGCAACAATCAAATTAGTTTTATTCTTAAGAGGAATCGAAAAATCAGATTGCAGCAAAGCGGTATTAAAGACATTTTGGGTGTACATATCCCAAATTTGAATCTTCAAATGTTTCGATAAATTAGTTTTCAATGCGAAAAGTCCGACACCACTACTTTCAATCTTATTAGCATACTGAGAAGGTGTACCATCAGGATTTAATCCTGTAGAATATATACCGATCGATTCACCTATGGGAAACCATTCAGTTGTGCTACGTGGAGAAATCGAATAAATCCATCCTCCCTCCATTTTTACACCTTTTATTTCATTAAGTTCAGCCCAGATTCCTTCAACTCCCGTTGGCCTCATTCTACCATCTTGAAGATTAATAAATGGTGTATTTAGCAATTGTTTTCCAAAAATAACAGACGATTTTTTAAAGTTATATTTAAGATAAAACTCTTCTAAACGATCTATATCCGACTTATTATGAGGATCTTCCAGTTCAAATAAACCAATTTCATAACGGTTTGCTTGACCACTAATAGGGTCTGGTTTGCTCATATCTGATGATCCAATATTAAAAATATAAAAACCACTAATTGCAAATTGGAAGTTATGAAATTTAGCCGTTTCGAATCTTAAACCACCACCAGCAGCATTGGCATAATAATCGGTTAAATTACCTTCATTAATAGTATTCATAAAGAAATACCTGAAATGGCCTTGAACATTACCGCCCTTAAAAGCACCAAGGATAGAGCTGCTATCGACTGAATTTGTGGATTTACCTTTATACATTTCAGGACGTTCATTCACGTCTTGATGTTGTGCTTTTACCTCACTAATAGTAGAAAAAAGAAGGCATAGCAATGCCAGATAGAAAAATGATTTCATTTAAATTGATTTAATTAAGAAGGCAGAATTCGGACTTATAATTTAATATAGCTCCAGCCCTCTTGTTGTTTTTTGGCTATTTCTAGAACTCCAGAAAGTACGGTATTTGATCCTTCCACCAACTCTTCTTTGCTGACGCCTCTCTTCTTCATGGCAAACTCACAAGCTAAGAAACTTACACCCTTGTCTGCATACATTTTTATGTCTTTCTGTACAACAGAGTTCTTTTTCACTAACATGTTTAATCCACCACTATGGCATACCACCTCAAATTTGGTGTCAGGTGCCACACTCCAATAATTCTTCAGTTGGTTCATTAAATTTTGATGAATTAACGTATCTGCTGAAGTGAGCTGAAAAACAATTTTGAGTCCCTGAAACGTTTCAGATTCCTTTTGATCATTTTTAGTTTGGGCATTTAGGCCAATTGAAGCAACAAATAAAAGAGCTAGAAGAAGAATTTTTTTCATGTTAATACAAATTAGTGAAATTGATAATCTACTCCAGTAACCTGTGTAAGCAATTTTTGCGGAGCATCTAGTACTTTCGCAGACATTGGTGGCTCAGGAGTTACCGGTGAATTTACCTTTAAATAATCTTTTAACACAGAGTGTAATGTAAAAGGTGTATTACTTGCATTAGAAACACCTCTCATTCTGCATAGCATATCTAAAGGATCACCTTCACGCTCACATGCACAGATACGGTATACTTTACTCATATCCAAAGGCTTAGCACCCACTTCCACGCTTTGTACACGCTTACCGTTCGGAGCAAAGGCATTGAAAGTAATTTTCATTCCTTTAAATTTAATAACCCATCCGCCTAAGCGCTGTGATGCATCTTCGGCAAAAACATTGTTCAACTCTTTTTCCAACCAGTCTGCAATTTGCTTTCCATTTACAGAGCCAGTTCTTACCACGCTATCCACTGGCAACATATCAAAGATATAGCCATTAGTAATTGGAATATTTCCTGTTTCGTCGGGGGTAGCATTTGGCGGACAGAATCTAAAACCATTTGAAAGAACGATATCAGCCTCTTTAATTTTCCATTTCAAGGCATCCAAAATTAGCGTATCAATGGTATTTTCGATCACAAAATAACGGTAAAGAGGAATGGTACTATATCCAGCGATGGTATTGATATCGCCTTCAAAAGGGACTTCATTTTCTTTTATCAGGCGACTAATATTTTTATCCGCTTTATATTTTTTTGAATCAATTTCAACTAAAGTATAATCGTCTTGAACAACCTTGCCATCCTTAATTTTGAGTTCAAGTTTCCCAACAAAAGAACCAAATGCACCGGGTTCAACTACTTTAGAATATTTACATTGAATAGGTTTGCGAACACGCTCATGCGTATCACCGCCCAAGATATAATCAACCCCTTCACACTCTGGAAGATTAGCAATATGAATTTGTTGAGAAAGACCCAAATGAGATAACATGAACACATAAACACATTGCTCCTGGTTACGTAAAACATCTACATAATGAGCTAAATTTTCTTCAGGTTTGGTATAAATTATGCCTTTACTATAGCTTGGCGACTGTCTAACAGGCACTAAGGGGTCGGTATAACCAATAAACCCGATTTTTACACCCCTCACATTCCAGATGTGATAAGGTTGAAAAATAAGTTCCCCTCTTTTACCATCACCAAGATCATGATACATATTAGCACAAACTTTAGGCGCATTTAAAGACCCTAGTAAGGTTTGCATTGCTTTTTTATAGTAGATAACCTCCCAATTGCCAGGAAGGTAAAGATCGTAGCCAAGCTCATTTAATACAGGAATCATGGCTTTACCACTTGTTTTTACTGAAAGCTCGCTGCCTTGAAACATATCACCTGTATCAATGATGAATGTATCTGGATTATTTTTCTTTTCTTTTTTCAAATAGGTGGCAAGATGAGCATAGCCGCCTGTTTTACGAAAAACTGATTGTTCATTTTCCCAAAAAAGTTCATCATGTGGATGAACCTGACAATGAACATCTGTAGTTTGCAAAATAGAAATGGTAAACTCAGAATCACCTTCTTGATTAAGCGTATTTTCTACATTTTCATCAGCAAATGAAAGAATTGGATTTACGGTAGCTAGGGCAGTCCCAGCGCCAATTGCACCCACTTTCTTTAAAAAACCTCTTCTATTATTCTCCATAAATTAATTTTTGAGTCAGAATCTATTTTACTTTGATTTTTCAGCTTCTTCTAATTTCTTTTTCTCTTCGGCAATTGGCTTAAATGGTCCGAATTTATGTTGTTCTTCAGAAAACTTATCCGCATAAGGACCAAAAGGATGATCGATAGGTTTTTTTGATTTATCAGGCCAATCTTTAGGCACATTGATGTGAGGGCGTGTTTGTGAATTAACATAGGCCGCAATATCCCAAGCCTCTTCATCCGTTAATTGAGGATTATCATGCGTTGCACCGATAGGCATATTGTATTTTACATATTTGGCAAAGTTGGAAATACGGTAAAGACCTGCACCATCATTATAACTATTCTTACCCCAAAGTGGTGGAAAAGTATATTCCAATTTATCAGGATTAAGTACGCCAGAACCATCCGCTTGGTGGCAGCTTACACATTTTAAAGTATAGACCTCTTTTCCCTTTAGCGGATCAGCTGCTCTATCCAAAAAAGCCAGATCTTTAAAGCCAGAACCAGCTGCCTTTTCACCTTTGGGAACATTGGAACCTAAGAAATTGATGTAGGCTACAATGGCCTTCATTTCTTTAGATTTAGTATCCAAAGCAGAACCATTTAAGCTCCTTTCAAAGCAGTCGTTTACCCTTTTTTCAATATCTTCAACACCACCACTTCGCGCTCTAAATTTAGGATAGAGAGAAGCAACGGAGCCATAATTATTTCCAAAAACAGCGGTGCCAGCTTGTAAATGACAATTTTGGCAATTCATGCCATTACTTATTTGCATCACAGAACCATTAGGTCCTAAGTATTTTGCGGTATGAGCAATTAATTCCTTGCCATATTCCACATTTTCTTTCTCGGCCGCATCGCTAATGGTACTAGTCTCAGGAGCAATCCAAAATTCTTGAACAATTGCCTTTACCTCCGCAATAGTGGCTGGGATTTCTTCCACGGTTACATCCGGACTTTCAGGCAGTCTGCTGATATAGTATCCTATTGGGATAGCAATCATTACTACAATCAATAAAACTATCGCTAGGATGAGTTTATTAATTACTGAAAATAAGTCGTTTAATAAATTTTTATCGTCCTGCTTCTCAGACATAAGTTACAATTTTAATGAGGTAATTTACTTTTTAATACGCCATATAAATACGTGCCAACAAGGGCAAAGAAAAATACAATTGCCATCGCCCAGTAACCATAACCAATGTTAACAACCATCGGTCCAGGACAAGCACCACCAAGTGCCCAACCCAATCCGAAAATAGTACCCCCAATTAAATAGCGGTAAACGGATTTATCTTTCGGGCTAAACAAAATTGGATTGCCAGAAAAATCACGGATTTTAAATTTTTTTATTAGTGCAACACCCGCTACCCCTAATGTTACAGCCGTGCCAATGATACCATACATGTGGAAAGCTTGAAAACGGAACATTTCCTGAATTCTAAACCAAGAAACAGCTTCAGATTTGGTCATAACGACACCAAATACTATACCTAAGAGAAGGAATTTAATTAATTTCATCGTTTAAAATATTAAAGGCATAATTAAAAAAGTCATAATTAAACCACCTAGAAAAAAGCCAATTACAGCTATTAGAGATGGGAATTGAAGGTCCGACAGACCAGAAATTGCATGTCCTGACGTACACCCACCCGCATAGCGAGAGCCAAAACCAACCATTAATCCGGCAAATGCAAGAATTAAAAATCCTTTAAGGGAGAACATGGCATCAGTGCCAAAAATTTCAATAGGTTGTAAAGAATCAGGTTCAGAAATACCCAATTTGGATAAATCTTGAATTGTTTCTTGTGAAATCTGAACAGGAGCACCGGTATCAAGAAACTGCTTGGTTAAGAAACCACCTAAAACAGCTCCAATAAGAAATACGATATTCCAAATTTGGCCACGCCAGTTAAAGTCAAAAAACTTATTCGTTTTTCCTAGTCCCGCAGCAGCGCAAATTGTTCTAAGATTAGATGAAAACCCGAAAGACTGTCCGAAAAATAAAAGGAAAAACATAATTCCCGAAATCATTAGTCCGGAAAACCACCAAGACCAGGGTTGTGTAATAAATTCAATCATTTGTTTTTATTTTGATAGATGAAATGAGATAATTGGTTTAAAAAGATGATTAATGAGCTTTTCGGTTGCACTTTGATGAAACAAGCCTCCCTTACCATGAGTTCCGATACATACAAGGTCCATATCATTCATTTGATTAAAATGAACAACCCCATTTTCCACGTCTTTATCATTAATTAAATGGCATGCATAATTATCAATACCATTCAACTGGGCAAACAAGTTCATATCTGCCTCAACTTTAGCCTTTTCTGCGTCTACCTGACCAGAAGTGATTTGCAACAAATGCACTTTTGTATTAAAAGCTTTAATCAATTTATTTAATAAAGTTAATCCTTCTTTTTTAGGATTACTAAAGTTATGCACAAGCAATATGTTTTCAATTTGAAGATCTGAACGATCACACATCAATGAAAGCAAGGGAATTTGAGCCTTACGAGCAATAACCTGAGCTTCTGTACCTGAAACAATTTCTTTTATTCCGCTTGCTCCTTTGTTACCCATTACAATTAGATCGAAGGCATTGACATTAGAGAAGTTAAGAATAGCATCCGTAGTTTTTCCTAGCACTAAATGAACATTAATTTGATTACCATAAAGGGTTTTCAAATTTTCAAGCTTTCTCAAAGAAATTTCCTTTTGCTTTAAAACATAGTTCACATCAATTTCGCCGCAAGTTTGAATCTCTCCTTTAGCATACATCGTAACGGTATCCGGCACATTTAATACATGTAGAAAATGAATATCGGTTTCAATTTTCTCTTCCAATTTTTTCACCATTAGGTAGGCAAATTCAGCTTGGACAGAAAAATCGGTAGGAATTAATATTTTTAAACGTTCCATATCAATAGGTTTATGAGTTTAATTACAATCTATATTTTGCCAAGGGCCTTTATTAATCACATTAGTGATGCCATTTGCCGCAAGCATAGCCATGGCCATATTCACACGATTGCCACTTCTGCAAACCATGATAATTTCATCAAATCCACGTAATTCATCGATGTGGCTTTCCAATTGATCTAGGGGATAATTTACACTGCATGGAGCATGGCCATCCATGTTAAATTCGTCTACTGATCTTACGTCTACAATAATTGATTTCATAATAAATAGTTTTTTAATGCTTTAGCTTATTGAAAAATATTATATCATTAATGAATAATAGTTTTACAATTGATGCGCTAAATTTATTTTACAAATTGATTTACATTCCCTGCGGTTCCACCATTAACAACATTGGTAAAACCATTTCTTTGAAGAATTGATTTTGCTTGTGAGCTTCTATTTCCACTGCGACAGAATACGATTATATGCTTTTTATCTTTGAATTTACCTAGTTGTCTAGAAATGCTATCGAGTGGAATATTCACCGATCCTTTTACTTTTGATTGTGCAAATTCTTGCGGACTACGAACATCGACTAGGAAAGCACCTTCCTCAATAAGTGCATTTAAATCTGGTTTTTCTGATGCACCAAATAATTTTTTAAAAAAATTTAACATAAAATTTAGATTGAGAATTTGTTAATAACACCTACCAAACCGTTTTTAGGTACTACCCCACTTTGGCGCCATAAAACCTCACCCTTCTTAAAAAGGATTAAGGTTGGAACACCTTGTACTTGATATTCGGCAGCAGCTTGCGGGTTTTTATCCACGTCTACTTTTAAAATACTAGCCGCATCGCCCACTTCCTGTTTTACTTCCTTTAAAATTGGAGCCATTACTTTACATGGTCCACACCACTCAGCGAAAAAATCCACAAGCACTGGCTTATCAGATTGTATTAATTCATTAAATGTCATGTCTATATTTTTTAAAGCTTTTAAATTAAACTACCTCTTCGTAAGATATTTCCTTTGAATCAGATTTTTTTGAAGGAGTTGGCGTAGCGCATCCTCCAACACCACAGCATGCAGCATTAAAAAGAGCCATACCTGTAAAAAGTAATCCTGCCAAGCCGAATAACATATCCTTAGCAACTATTGCTTGTACAATAATGGCTAAACCAATTCCAAGGCGTAGAAATCGAACGATATTCCAATTATTTAACAATACATCTTTCATGTTTTTAGCCCTCATTTATTTAAAACTTATACAAAGGTAATGCCTAAGATTTCGTTTATTGGTAACAAAGGTTACAAATGAAAAAGACAAGATTTTAAGAAGAATTTAGGCTTGATTAGTATGTAGGCACGCAATAATCACTTTTCCAAAAAGTTTTTGTGGTGCAGCACATCCTATGATTGGCAATCATTCCAGCGATAGCGGTAATCGCTGATACAATATATAATGCCTGACTTATTCCAAATATATCTGCAAGGAAACCACTCAGAATTGCTCCAATAACATAGCCACTATCACGCCAAAGACGGAAAATACTTAAGCTTTGAGCACGTTGTTTAGGATGGGTTCCTTCGGCGATAACAGAAAGGAAATTGGGATACACTAAAGCCGTTCCTAAGCCTAGAAGAATGGAGGCAAGAATTAAAAATGGCAAAGTAGAAGCGAGGGCAATAACTAAAATAGCGATTGCTTGGACTAACATTCCGGCGGTAATAATTTGCTTTTTGCAGTGTGTATCACCCAATTTACCGGTAAAAAGTTGAGATATGCCCCAAACTGCTGGATAAATAGCAGCAATAATACCTATCTGTGTAATGCTAAAACCCCTCTGAATCAATAACATGGGCAGTAAACCCCAAACTACCCCATCATTTAGATTATTTACCAAGCCATTTAAGCTAACGGATCCTAAGTTCTGGTGTTTCCAGCTTGTTTCCTTCCATACATTTTCAAAAAGAGGAAACTTACTTGTCAGACTTTCTGTTTGAACGAAATGTGTGGTATCTTTTACTAGAAATATTGTTAATAATAATCCGCCAAAAGCGAATAATATCCCTGGAATAAAAGGGAAATAAGCATATCCATAATCTGCAGCTATTGAACTAGCCAACCAAGCAGCAAGACCTACAGAAAGATAACCCGCGAATTCATTGATACCCATGGCTAAGCCACGATTTTTTCCGCCCACTAGATCAATTTTCATGATCACGGTAGAGCTCCATGCTAGTCCCTGGTTTATACCCAATAATATATTAGCCGCAATAACCCAATTCCAATTGGGAGCATACATGAGCATGAAAGGCACGGGTAGCGCGAAGAGCCAGCCTATAATCAGAATAGTTTTACGATTAAACTTTTTGCTGAGTTGAGAAACGGCGTAATTACTGAGTGATTTACTAATTCCGAATGCGATTATAAAAGACATTAAAGCTGCATTGGCACTCAGACCGAATTCTACATTACCAAAACCAGGCATAATAGAACGTTCTAAACCAATCATAGCGCCTACAAAGGCATTTACCAATACAAGTAGAGCAAATTGATATTTATTTTCTTTTAGGCCTTGCATACAAATTTAATATACGAAAAAATAATGGTAAAAACAAATAATAGGGGCAAATTTATATACGCCTTCTGTTAAAGGTCTAGTTTAAATCTCTTCAATATTCATGAGAAAACACACAAAAATCGCTAAACATGAGTCCTTATTTTGCAACAAATGTTACCTACAAAAAAAGCTGCCAAAATAATTTGGCAGCTTTTTCAATAGTTTGAGGGGGCTTTACTTAAGACACCAAAGGTTCGCCTTTATTTACCCATTCATTGATACCTCCAGAGTAATTTGAGATATTGGTAAATCCTTCTTTAACAAGAATTGAATATCCAATTGCAGCTCTATCACCACCTTGACAGTGGATAAGCACTTTCTTATCTTTACTGATTTTATCCAGATTTTGAGGTAGAGTACCTACAAAAACATTGTCGGCATGAGCGATATGTCCAGAATTATATTCAGCTACACCTCTTAAATCCACAATTTGTATATCCTCTTGCATCAATTTTTTAGCTTCTTCAAGGGATAAAACATTAGCCTTTTCTAATTTGCCACCTGTTTCAGTCCAAACAGACGTTGAAGGCACATAACCATAGATATTATCCAATCCGATACGCATCAATTTTCTTGTCAAATCATCTAATTTAGACTCATCGGCTAAAATGATAAATTGCTCATCATATTTTAGGAACCATCCAGCCCAAGTAGCGAAGGAGTTATTACCTTGAATATTCATTGTTCCAGGAATAAAGCCTGCTGCAAATTCAACTTTATCTCTAGCGTCAAGAACTTTCATGCCTTTAGCCATCGCATCTTTCAAATCAGCCGCACTTAATTTTTTAAGTGTAGGCACTTCAGTTAACAATGGACGATCAATCTTATTCAGACTTTTCATCATTGCAAAATACTTAGGAGGTTCAGGTTGATCAGCTAAAAGATATTGAACGAAACCTTTTTCATCATTTTGGTATTGGAAAGCCCAGTTTCTCACCTTCTCATAACCAACGGTTGTACTAGGCACAGCCCCAAGCGCTTTACCACATGCAGAACCTGCACCATGACCTGGCCATACCTGAATATACTCAGGAAGAGATGAGAATTTATTGATCGACTTGTACATTTCCTTTGCACCAGCATCCATTGTTCCAGTTAATCCAGCAGCTTTTTCTAATAAATCTGGGCGACCGATATCACCCACAAATACGAAGTCGCCGGTAAATAACATCACAGGCTCTTTAGTAGCAGGGTTATCTGTTAGCAAAAAGCTGATACTTTCTGGCGTGTGACCAGGAGTATGTAATACTTCGATAGTAAGGTTACCAATTTTAACCTCATCACCATCTTTTAAGCCATGATGCTTAAATTCGTATTCCCAACCTTCACCACCTTCATCAGAAAGATACATTTCTGCACCAGTTAATTTAGCCAACTCACGAGAACCAGCAAGAAAATCAGCATGAATATGCGTTTCGAAAATATGTGTGATGGTCATATTATTCGCCTTAGCAATTTCTAAGTACGTATCCACATCACGTTTCGGATCAATTACTGCAGCTACACCAGCTTTTTGGCAGCCAATAAAATAACTTGCCTGTGCAAGACTCTTATCATAAATGTGTTGAAAAAACATAATATTTGGGTTTAAAGGTTATTAAAATTATTCGGTTCATTATTACCGGTTTTAATTCCGGTTAAATAGTATTATTAAAATTGTTATACAAATATCTAGAGATTTATTGTAGAGATTGGTAACATAGGTTACAATTGATAGTGATCAATCTCATTTTTTTACTAAAACCACAAAAAGCTCGCTCCCTGACCTCTTTTCGAATGAATTATAACAAGCATCAAAAACTTTGAAATCAAATTTCTCTTTAAATAATTCTTGATATTCTTCTCTTGTACCTCCAAAAGGAGGACCAGCTATTTCAAAAATTCTAGAAAATAGTAGTCCGGCAATTTTGCCGCCATTGTTTAAAAGATTTGCCATTTTCTCAACATAGTTTTTACGGAGTATGGGATCTAATGCGCAGAAAAAAGTCTGCTCAAGAATCAAATCATATTCACCATCATGTTCAAAGAAATCTCCCAAAATAATGTTTATATGTGAGTTTGATTTAAATTTTGTCTTCAAACGTTGTACCAATTCTGGAGCGATATCAATTAGATTAACATTATTAAAACCTTGTTCCAGAAGATATTCAGCTTCGTAAGAATTGCCACATCCTGGAATTAATATTTTAATATTTTTATCAGTGATCTGATCAATATATGCTTTTAGCGGTGGTGATACTTGTCCCAAATCCCAGCCAGTACTTTGAGCAATGTATTGATCATTCCAAAAGTTTTGACCTAGGTCTTTAGGCGCATTATTTAGACTATTTTCCATATTAGTGGCCTCCTCCAGTACTCGGGAAGAATAATTCTTTTACGAAAATATAAATACCCATGATGAGTACAAACCAGCCGAAAGACTTCTTTAATTTTTCGCCACTAATCTTTTTAGAAAGATAAATTCCTATAAAAATACCGATTCCAGCTAAACCTGTAAAGGTTCCTAATAAGGTCCAATCGATAATTTGCGCACCTTGTAAATCGCCGATAAAACCGATTAAAGATTTAGCGGCAATAATAAAGAGTGAAGTCCCAACCGCCAATTTCATAGGCATACGAGCAAGAATTACCAGAGCTGGAATTATCAAAAATCCACCACCAGCACCAACTAATCCGGTAAGTAAACCAACTACTGTACCTTCCAACAAGATCAATGGATAGTTATATTGCATTTGAGTTTCCTCATCATCAGCTGTTTTTTTACCCGGTTTAATCATACTTACCGAAGCGAGAATCATCACGATAGCAAAGAGCACCATGATACCTATTGATTTTGTGATAACGAGTGACCCGATTGTAAACAATTCGGCAGGAATTAAAGGTACCAGCCACATACGAGTTACATAAACTGCAGCGATTGATGGAATACCAAAAATAAATACAGTTTTAAAGTCGGCACGTTTTTGTAGCGCACTTTGCACCCCTCCAACCAAAGCCGTTGAACCAACTATAAATAATGAGTAAGCAGTTGCCAGGATGGGATTTACACCCATTACATAAACTAAGATTGGCACTGTAAGAATAGAACCACCGCTACCAATTAAGCCTAGTGAAACACCAACAAGAACAGCAAGAAGATAACCTAATATTTCCATAATTTTTTTATTTGCTTACAAAGGTCATGTATCTAAAAATTAATTATGGTTACAAAAGTTACATTTGATTTTATCAAATTAATTGGCTCTAGAAGGGTCAAGATAAACAATAAAGAAGGAATTAGGGTTAATTTTAGACAATAAAAAACCCGATTATTGTCAAAAACAACCATAATCGGGTTCAAATAAAAGAATAACAGGTATGTTATAATTCCTATTTTTTGGTGAAAGTGGTTTTAAGTAAATCCTCTGAATTTGTCCCAACCATAACTTCAAATTCACCATTTTCGACTATAAATTTACCTTCGCCGTCGTAAAAGCCTAATTCAGTATCCGTTAAGACAAATTGCAATTCTTTGGTTTGCCCTAGATTAAGACTAAACTTTTGGAACCCTTTTAATTCTTTTACAGGCCTTACTGTAGAAGAAATTTTATCTCTAATATAAAGTTGTGCAACTTCTTCACCTACATATTTACCATTGTTTTTTACGCTTACAGAAACCTTTATTTGAGATGAATTGCTAGCATCAACCTTTAGATTTGAATAGTTAAATTCGGTATAACTTAATCCATAACCAAAAGGATACAGCGGTTGGTTCACTTCATCCGTATAATGCGACCAAAACACTTCAGGCTTAGGGCCTGGTCGGCCAGTACTGAAATAATTATAATAAATTGGAAGCTGTCCCAAGTGCCTTGGGAAGGTCATAGGTAATTTACCACTCGGATTATAATCCCCAAACAATACCTCTGCAATGGCATTACCCGATTGTGTACCCAATTGCCAAGTCTCTAGAATTGCGGGAATATGTTTATCTGCCCAATTTAGAATAAGAGGGCGACCATTCATTAATACAAGAACAATGTTTTTATTGACTTTATAAACTTCTTCTAATAATTGTTGTTGAACACCCGGAAGATCTAAATTTGCCCTGCTTCTACCTTCGCCAGATTGAAAACCATGCTCTCCAAGAACCATAATAACGACCTCAGAATTTCTGGCAGCATCGATAGCATTTTTAAATCCGCTAGTATCCGAATTATTGATTTTAACTTCATCAATAAAGCTCACTGGACCTAATACTAGATCAGCACCTTTGGCATAAGTAAATTCATTGGTGTATTTTTTTAGTCCCTCAATAACAGAAACAGCCGAAAAATCATCAGAGCCTACGCGCCAATTACCTAGCGGACTATTTTTATCATCTGCAAGGGCACCAATTACAGCAATTTTCTTCTGGTTTTTAGAAAGTGGCAAAAGTTGTTTTTCATTTTTAAGAAGAACGATTGATTTTTTAGCCATATCTAGGGTGGCTGCAATATGATCAGGGTGATAAATTAGATTTTTTTCATTTTCAGGATTACAATACCTGTAAGGATCATCAAATAAGCCTAGCTCAAATTTAACCTTAAGGATTCTTCTTACAGCATCATCAATTACAGCCATGGATACTTTACCCGATTCAACTAAAGATTTAAGATGAGTAACATAAGCATAAGATTCCATGTCCATATCGGAGCCAGCGTTGGCAGATTGTTCAGCAACATGCGCTAAATTTTCGGAGAAGCCATGATCAATCATTTCAAAACCAGATCCCCAATCAGATACGATAAAACCACCAAAGTTCCATTTAGATTTCAAGATATCCCTTTGAAGAAACTTATTAGCTGTTGCAGGAATTCCATTTAACACATTAAAGGAGTTCATCACTGTTTTCACATCATTATCAACAGCAGCTTTAAATGGAGGGAATATCACATTATAAAGCGTAGATGTACCTACATCTACTGTATTATAATCTTTACCGGCCTCAGCGAAGCCATAGCCAGCCATATGTTTCACAGTTGCAGCAATTGTATTATTAGCAGAGAGATCATCGCCCTGGAAGCCCTTAACACGGGCTACAGCAATTTTAGACCCTAGATAAGGGTCTTCACCAGCCCCTTCCATTACTCTACCCCAGCGGGCATCTCTTGAAATATCCACCATTGGAGCAAAGGTCCAGTTAATACCAACAGCAGACGCTTCAATGGCAGCAACACGAGCCGACTTTTCAATAGCTTGTAGATCCCAGCTTGCTGATTCGGCAAGAGGAATAGGAAATAATGTTTTATGACCGTGAATTACATCAAATCCAAAAAGAAGAGGGATACCTAAACGAGATTCATTAACTACAATTTCCTGGATTTTCCTAACATTTTCAACGCCTTTTACATTCAAAACTGAGCCTACCAATCCTTGTTTGAGATGCTCATATTTTAATTTGGCATTTCCTTCTTTGGGTGCGGGACCAGTTATTTCCCAAAAACCATTATATTGATTCATCTGACCAACCTTTTCTTCGAGGGTCATTTTTTTCAAAAGCGTTTCAACTTTTTTATCAATTTCACTTTTTTTGGATGCTGGTTGCGCAAAAGTAAATAGCGGCAAAACGATAAAAGTGAAAAGTAGCCGTAACACGGCGTTAAAATTTTTCATTTGGGAAAGAGAAAATAAATAAAGCGCCAAAAAATGGCGCTTTATTCAAGGATTATTGAATTGGTTATTTATAAATTCGGATGTAGTCAATTTCCATAGTTGCGCTATTGAAGTTTGGGTCAACAGCACCAGCAAAAGTCCCGCCAATAGCAAGATTAGCTAAAAGAAAGAACTCATGGTTAAATGGAATATTTGAAGAGTTTGCTACACTATGATAAAGCTGATTATCAACATAAATTTTAATGGCATCGGCATACCATTCAACAGTATAAATATGAAATTCTGTTGTGGCATTAGAAATTATTTTTGTACTTCCATTAGCACTACCACCCGAACGCCCAGGATAATGAAGAGTTCCAAAAATTTTATTTAGCTCACTACCACGATGTTCTACAATATCGATTTCACCACAAGCTGGCCATCCTACAGATTTGATATTATTACCAAGCATCCAAACTGCCGGCCAGGTACCAACACCTGCAGGAAGTTTGGCTTTTACTTCAATTTTACCATATTTAAAGGCAAATTTATCTTGAGTTAATAAGCGTGCTGAAGTAAAGCCCATACCCATAAAATTTTCCCTTTTTGCAGTGATTTTTAAAGATCCATTACTTATAATCGAATTATCAGCACGATCAGTGTAATATTGTAATTCTTGATTACCCCAACCACCAGAACCTGTACCGATATCGTATTTCCACTTCGTAGGATCAGGCGCACCTGCTACATTGAACTCATCGGCCCAAAGTAGTTCATTACCTGGTGCTTTAACATACACTTGTATTTGCGCCGATTTAGTAATAATGGCACCTGAGCTTCCTGTTGCAGTTACCTTCACCGTATATGTATTGTTTCCGGTAGTGGTATATTGATAAGTTGTTACCCCTGATGGCACCGTTCTAACCTGTCCATTTCCAAATTCAAAAGCATAAGAAACAGCATTTGTGGCTGTGGCAGTAAATACCACAGTTCCACTACCATCAACACTTACATTAGCAGAAATAAAAAGATTTGTCGGTAAAAGTTCTGCAACACTATCTGCACCAGCTTTTTTACAACCTATAAATAGGAAATAAACAAAAAATAGACTAGTCAGGATTTTATAGAATTTCATATTCCCTTATTTAACTTTAAGTTTTTGGTACCATGCATTTCCATCAGCACCAATTGTTCTCAAGTTCATTTTTGTTGCAGAAACAGACAAAATCTCGTATGTAGTACTTCCCACACCTGCGTTTATAATTCCATTTCCTGGTACTGTAAACTGAATTCTAGTAGAGTTAGCAGTTGTACTAGCAGAAGTAGCATCCATAAAAATTAATTTTTTGGAACCACCTGTATTAAGCGCATAATTACCGTCACCACCTGAAAATCCATAATAGCTAGTAGCGGCACCAATCATGAAAGTTAGTCCTTTATTATCCACTATCATATTAATGTTATTATTAGCATCTTTGGTAAATGTAATCTCATCATTATACATTTCCGGATCACGCTCATTTGGCTTTGCCGTGTACCAATCTGGAAAGAAAGATGCAGACGGACCAACACCGAAGTGTGCATCAGCGCCATTATCTGTAACCCAAACCTTTGATGTTCCACCTGTTAAACCAGCAATAATGGCGGAAGGAATTTCAAATGCAACAAACACTTTAATTTTCTTGCTTATTGTAGATGTGGTACCACCTTTACCAATTGCGTTAACGGTGATTGTGAATTCGTTAGTACCAGGAGTAGTGTATTTGTACACGACTGTTCCCGGAGATAACATTTGAGTTTGCCCATCACCAAAATCAACCTTATAATTGATTGTATTGCTTGAGGCAAGTGTTACAGATACTTTTCCAGTACCGTCACCATTTAAATTTGAGGCATTTACTCCCTGAATAACTGTTTGAAGAGTTAGCTGAGCTGGTGCTGATAAATCACCAAAAGAATATTCCTCTTTCGTACATGCGCTAGCACTCAAAAATACAATCAGAAGAACAATATTTAATTTATTTATGAATTTTTTCATGATCATTAATTTTAAGATTAATTGAGTGTTACATCATCAAAGTAAAAAGTATAGTTGGCTGAGCCATCACCTGGAGTTCCAAGATCAAAGATGAAAACAAGGTTATGATAAAGCGCAACAGAACTAATCGCACTGTAATCGAAAGTTAAAGTCTCCCAAGCATTCGCTTTAGTGGTTACAACTTCTTTTTCGAAATTAACATTGGCATCCGATTTATTTTCAACTTTCAAAAGCATTTTTGCACCCACACGTGGAGAATAAACTTTTACTGTAAATGTTTTATTTACAGAGAAATCAATTGGGTTTGGTAACTTTAATATGGAACCACCCCAAGGTTGGCCAGCACCTTTCACCATTTTAGCAACTTTTGAAGAACCATTAATTCCGCCAACTGCTGGATTATTGGCTACAGTTAAATTACCACCATCAAAATTAATGAAATCATAATTTAGAGTTAAAGATTGAAAATCAAGAGGCAGTCCTAATACACCGCTATCGCTAGCTACCATTTGAACATCGTCCCAATAGAAAACCTTACCTGAACCAGAATTACCAAAATCGAAGAAGATAGAAGCCTTATTAAAATTAAATGCAAGATTTAAAGCAGCTGTACCCGTTGCATGGTTTGTGAAATCGAAAACTAAAGTTTCCCATTCATTCGCTTTTGTGGTTACAACTTGTGTCTCTACAGACTTACCACCATCATTACTATCTTCAATTTTCAATCTTACTGGAATACCAATTGCAGGTGAGTAAACTTTAACGCTCATTTTGGTAGCACTTGCAGTAATTGGAATTTTAGTTGCAAAACCATCACCTGTACCAATAGTTGTACCTGCCCAAGTTTCGGCACCATTAGGTTTAGTAGTAACCTTAACTTTATTGGTAACATTTACAGGATCTGTTCCATTAACTGTTGAGTTATTACCGAAATCAGTTACTGTATAATCAACAGTCTCTCCTTCAAAGTTTACTGGCAATTTAATCTGACTTAAACTTGCTGGTAGATTTTTTTGAAGACGGATATCATCAAAATAGAATGTGAAGTTTGATGAACCATCACCAACGGTACCTAAATCGAAAATAACAACTAAATTCTGGTAAGTATTTGAAGTATTAATAGCACTATAATCAAATACTAAATCAACCCACTCGTTAGCAACAGTAGTTGTTACTTCCTTTTCAAAAGCTTGATTTGAATCAGAAGAATTTTCCACCTTTAATAAAACTTTTGCACCAACACGAGGAGAGTAAACCTTCATTCTGAAAACTTTGTTAGCAGAAAAGTCGATGTTAGCACCAAGTTTTAGCACACTACCACCCCATGGCTGACCAGCGCCTTTAACCATTTTAGTAACTTTATTACTTGGGTTACCTGCTGTTTTATGAGGATTATCAAGTACAGTTGAGTTACCCCCATCAAAGTTAATGAACGCATAATCAAGTGTTGGAGATTCAAAATCTACTGGTATCAAGATCGGATTAACAATAGTAACCGTTTGATTATACGTTGTACTTGCAACACCACCACTTAAAGCAACAACTTTTAGCGCATATGTTCCCACTTTGGTATAAGTATGACTAATAGTTTCGCCTTCTATAAAAGATTTTGGAACTTCATTAGCTACTTCGCCAAAGTAAACCTTAAAAACAGTTTCATATTTCGCTGTTGCAGATACATTAATTTTAAAGATGTTTCCAGCATCTAGAGCAGCAACAACCTTTAAATCTTCTGGAGCCTTGAAAGAAACTGTTAACGGTATAACCTTCTCGGTTATTTTTCCAGTTATTCCGTATCCAATAATTTTAACATTGTATACTCCTTCAGGATAGATACGTTGAACGCTCTTACCAGCTTCCACCTTTGCGGGAGTAGATGCTCCGTGTCCAAAAAAGACATCGAATGTAGATGCTCCCTCTCCATTTGGAGTGATGGTAACAAGTCCTGTATTATCTTGTGTAATATCGAAAAAAGCTGAGATTTGCGCAGGAGAGCCTGAAGTTTCCAAGAAGGAAATATCATCAAAATTCTCCTTTTGGCAGGATCCCAATACTGCCAATAAAATGGCAAGGCTGAAAATATATTTAAATGAATTCATGATTCTTAATTTAAAATGTGTGCTTAATTATATCCTGGATTTTGTTTTAAACCTGAAATATCCACCTCTTGTATAGGAATAGGGAATATTTCATTTTTACCTACTGTAAAACCCGTGATTTTTGCTGCTGCTTGTCCTGTTCTTACAAGATCAAAGAAACGATCACCTTCCATGGCTAGTTCTAATCTTCTTTCATCCCAAATTGCCTGACGAAGAGCTGTACCTGTGGTTTTTATTTCATGAAGATCATCTCCAAATGCACGCTTACGAACTCTGTTCAAGTAGGTTTGAGCTTTTGAGTCGTTTGGTGTATTTGTTGCTCTATTATTTGCTTCAGCAGCCATTAGCAATACATCTGCATAACGAATGGTTCTAAAGTTATTTAAATAATTAAGCTCTACTTGGCCAGAAGTTTCACCTAATCTTGGCATATATTTTTGATTATATAAACCAGTATTTTTATAAGGTGCAACGGTATAAGTAATATTAAATGAAGGGTTTGCAGTTTTATACGCTTCAATATCTAATACAGTAACTGCCTTTCTAGTATCACCAACAGCATAAGCATCCGCAAGGTTTTTAGTTGGCAAGTTTGTACTCCAACCAGAAGAATAAGGGCTAGTTCCTGTTAAGTTTCGAATACCACAAATTTGAACTGCTAAGTTCCCTTGACCTCTTCCCGGATTTGACCAATCATAAAAAGGACTAGCATTTGAATATTGAATTTCAAAAACAGACTCAGGGCCATTCTCGCCAGCCTGTAAGAAAATGTTGCCAAAGTTTGGAACAAGACTAAAAGGACCATTTACCACATTTTCAAGCATTGTTGCAGCGGCGTCAAATTTCCCTTGGTATAGCAATACCTTACCTAAAAGCGCCTGAGCGGCAAACTTAGTCGCTCTACCCTTTTCTACATTTACATTTGGAAGAACTGCAATTGCATTTGTTAAATCAAGTTCAATTTGTTTGTAAACATCTGCTTTAGGCGCTCTAGAATATTTTTTTGAGTCAGAAACTGAAAGTCTCTTATCAACAAACAAAGGCACATCACCAAACATTCTTACTAATTCAAAATAATAATATGCCCTTAAGAAGTAAACCTGACCATACAAAGCATCTTTACCTACAAAACTAAGCTTGTTTTTATTTTCATGTAAGTAGTTAGCACGGTTAATACCTTCGTAACATGCTCTCCATGCTTCTGTAAGATTAGCATTGCTACTATTTGCTTGATAATCGTCAATTTGCTGAAAACCAATTTGATCGGTAGCATTTTCCCCTCCAGAAACTGAATTATCTGATGCAATATCACCGATTACTGGATTAGCCCATAGCCATTGTAAGGGAGAATAAGTACCAATAACCATTTTTTGGTAATCATCTTCATTTGTTAAGTAGGTGTCTGCAGTAATTTGAAAATCCTCTTTAGGATCATAATCAACAAACTTTTCACATCCCGTTGCAATACTTACAACTAGGAATAAACTGATGAAATATTTATAATTTTTCATTTGAACGCTCTTTTAAGATTAAAATTTAACATCTAAGCCCATTGACCATGTTCTGGCTTGTGGATATGCACCTCTGTCGATACCTGTATCAAAAATTCCTCCTGCGATTTCAGGATCATAACCAGAATATTTAGTGAAAGTAAGAGCATTCTTAACCTGAGCATAAACTCTGATTTTGCTGAATGACTTATTTTTAAATAATGAAGCTGGAAGAGTGTATCCTAATTGGAGATCCTTGATTTTGATGAAAGAACCATCCTCTACATAACGATCAGAGGCTCTTGTATTATTATTAGCATCAGTAAATGTATATCTAGGATTTCTTGCATCATTCGTGCTTCCTTCACCTGTCCATCTGCCCAATACACCTCTATATTTATTAGTCATGGCTAAATTACGCTCATAAGCTCTATAAATATCATTACCTACTGAAGCATAAACAAAACTGTTAAAGTCGAAGTTTTTGTAGCTAAGTGAAAGTCCCCAACCTAAAGTAAAATCAGGGAATGGATCACCAATTTTTACACGGTCATCACCATCAATTTTATTATCACCGTTTATATCGGCATAACGAATATCCCCTGGTTTAGCACCTGACTGGCTTGCAGAGGCTGCAATTTCAGCTGGATTTTGGAATAGGCCATTTGTTTTATAACCATAAAAATATCCTGGAGTTTCACCAGTTTCGAATCTGGTAACACTCTGATTAGGGATGCCATAATTACCACCCGTAATTAAACCATTATTGGTTTCGGTAACTAAATTCTTAGCAGTTGTAAAGGTTACGTTTGTGCTGAAATTGAGATTGCGACTTAGCTTGTCAGTAAAACCTAAGTTAAAATCGAAACCTGAAGTTTCTGTTGTTCCAATATTGGCTGTTGGAGATTGTGCTGTTCCAAGGTATAATGAAAGCGATGGCGTAAACAATAAGCCACTAATATTCTTCTCGAAATAATCTGCCGATAATGAAAACTTATTATTGTAGAAAGTCATATCAAAACCAGCGTTTAACTGCTTTTGCTTTTCCCATGCAAGATCATCATTTCTAAAAGACCCAATAGTTGCACCAATTGAAGTATTGTTGTTCCCAAAGGTATAACCAGAATTTTGTCCCAAACCGTATGCGTAAACAAGCGTTGAGATTTTCTGGAATTGTGGATTTACATTTTCATTTCCAGTAATACCGTAACTACCTCTAACTTTAAAATAGTTGATAAAATCTAACTTGAAGAAATCTTCATTTGATACAACCCAACCTAATGAACCTGCATAGAAGTTTGCAAATTTGTTGTTTGTACCAAATGCATAAGATCCATCTCTACGAGCAGAGAAAGAGGCTAAGTACTTATCTTTATAATCGTAATTGATTCTGCTGAAGTAAGAAAGATTTCTTCTCTCGTATTGGAAAGAACCTACATCAAGTCCCGAAGTTGGTGCGATACCCGTTGCAGATGAAATATCTGCAAATTCCCATGAATTAAACGGAACATCCTGTCTAGAACCATTTATAGCATTACCAGTTATTTTTGCCAATGAGAAACCAAGGATAGCATCAAATGAATGATCCTCGTTTACTACTAAATTGTAATTTCCGAAAGTTTCAAAAGTATTATTGAAATACGTGTTTTTATACTCTGCTACGCTATTGTGAGCGCCTACTTTGGCAGAACCATCTGCATTTAAAGTTGAGTTAATATGGCCCGCTCCGTAGAAAGATAAAGGGCTAAACGACTTACCTGTTACGTCAGTATTAGTGTAACCGTAACGAGAAGTAAGTTTCAAGTTTTTCAATAAATCATATTGTAATTCTAATTTACCGTATAATTTGTTTGTATTTGACTCGTTGTAAGTATCTTGAAGCTGAGTTAAGGGATTAAATATTTCCGATAAGATAGTAGTACTTACACCATATTTCCCATAAGTATTTGGTGTGCTATTTAAGATTGAGACTGTTGGGTCGAAATTTAGTGCATTTGAAATAACACTATTAATTCCATTCTCTGGAACGTTAGCACCTTTAATATTTACAAAACTAGTGTTAGCTAAGAATTTCAATTTAGGAGCTAAATTGAAAGTTAAGTTGGCAGTACCATTGGCACGGTTGAAGAAAGATTTATCGCCACCACCAACAATACCATCTTGTCCAAGGTAACCGCCAGAAATGAAATAATCCATTTTATCACTTCCACCCTTAGCATTTAGCGTTTGCGTTTGCATTCCGGCATTTTTGAAAATCTCATTTTGCCAGTTTGTTCCAACACCAAATTTAGAAATGTCAGGAAACATTAAATTACCTCCAGAAGTTAAGCTTCCTTCGTTAAGCATTGCCGCATATTCAGAAGCATTTAAAACACCAATTGTATTTAGCACTTCCTGAAGGCCATAATTACTATTTAAAGCATATTCAGTTGGTTGATTTTTTCTACCTGTTTTAGTGGTAACAACAATTACACCGTTTCCACCCTTTACACCATAAATTGCAGTGGTAGCCGCATCTTTCAATACGCTGATTGACTCAATATCAGCCGCATTGATTGAATTTAAATCATCCATAGTTTGAATTGAACCGTCTACTACTACTACAGGGTCTGTACCTGTATACGAAGGAATACCTCTAATTAAAACTGTTGGCTTGGCACCTGGAGAACCAGTTGAAATTACTGTAACCCCGGATGCACGACCTTGCAAAGCATCTTCCGCACGTACAGGTCTTAATTTTTCAATGTCAGCTGCCTTTACAGTTGAGATAGCTCCAGAAATTTTAGTAATCTTCTGAACTCCATAACCTACAACTACTACTTCATCCATTGCAGTTAATGAGCCTTCAAGTTCGATAATAATTGTATCGGCATTGTTAACTTGATAACGAAAAGGATTCATTCCCGTAAAGCTTACTAACAAGGTAGCTCCCTTTTGAACGGAAATTTTAAAATTTCCCTGAGCATCAGTAACTGTGGCAGTTGATGCTCCTATTACAGATACCGTCGCACCTGGTAGGGTTTCTTTAGTGGTTTTGTCTTTTACAATACCTGAAACACTTAGCGTTTGAGCTATTGTTTGATGGTAAAACGCAACCAAAAACAAAACTGTGAAGACTAATTTGATTTTAAATTTCATACAGAAATTGATTTTAGTAAATAATAATTGTTCTTTAGTTTTTAAATTCTTTATAATTGGAGCATAAAGGTGCGGTTAAGCAATACAACAATCAAAAAAATAACTACTTCAATACTACATCATAATGTAGAATTGAATCAATTATGCGATATTTAAATACAACAATACTACATCATAAATTTTGAGAAAACGCCTACAATAGCTTTAATTTATATATTCATGAGAAAATTATTATTGTTATTATTAATTCCTTTTAAGCTATTCGGACAGAATACCATCGGGCTACCAGATGTTATCAACTACGACAAGCAACAATACAATGCTGGTTTACAGAATTGGGACATCAAACAAGATAAAAATGGGATCATTTATGTAGCAAATAATGAAGGATTACTAACCTTTGATGGTAAGTATTGGAATTTATTCCCATTACCTAATAAAACCATTGTTCGATCGATTGAAATTGGCTTAGACAATAAAATTTACGTTGGTGGGCAGGATGAAATTGGATATTTTGCTCCTACAGAGAACGGAAGGTTATCCTATCATTCATATACCACATTAATAGATGAGAAAAACAGATCATTTGGCGATGTATGGGATATTGTACGAATTAATCAAAACCTATTTTTTCGCACTTCAAGCAAGATTTTTAAGTTGATTAATGGCAAAATAGCTAGCTATAAAGCTTTGAGCGAGTGGAATTTTATGGCAGCGTCGGAGGGCACTTTATACGCTCATGATTTTAAAAGCGGATTAAATAAGTTTGAAAATGATACTTGGGTTCCTATTCTAAGACAAGAAGAACTCCCTAAAAATGACCCTATAACAGGCATTATACCTATTCAAAACAAACAATCTATTGTAACTACATTAAAAAACGGCTTGTTTTTACTTAATAACGAAGGTATAAGCAAAATAAAAACAAGCAATCAGAAACTTTTTGAAAATGAAAGAATTTATGCTGCTACATCTATAAATAAAAACTGGATTGCAATAGCTACAAGCAATGGTGGGGTTTATATCATTGATTCGCGAGGTAACACTATTCAACGTTTTTCAAAGATTGAAGGGCTTCAGAATAATAATGTTTTGAGTATTTTCTTAGATCAGCAGCAAAATTTATGGCTAGGATTAGATAATGGAATCGATTTCATAGCTTATGATAGTCCCATAAAACAACTAAACCCTATACTTCAAGATGGTTCAGGATATGCCGCCATGCTATTTGATAACCAGCTGTTTTTAGGTACATCAAACGGACTTTTTAGCGTTACCTTACAAAATACCAAAGATTTGAGCTTTAGTAAAGGCAATTTCAGGGCAGTTGAAAACTCAAAGGGACAAACATGGGGACTTTCAAGAATCAATAAAGATTTGCTTCTGGGGCATCATGAGGGTGCTTTTTTAGTTAAAAACAACAAATTAGAGCAAATATCTAATCTTCGAGGCTATTGGAACTTCCTGCCCTTGCCCTTCTCTGATGCATTCGGGAAATCGCAAATGGTAGCAGGCACCTATGATGGTTTAGTGATTTTCGATACAAGCAATCAAAAATTAATTCCAAAACAAAAAATACCAAACTTTACTGAGTCATCACGATTTCTTGCCATCGATAACGACGGTTTCTTATGGGTTTCGCATCCATATCATGGTGTTTATAAAATCAGACAATCCAATACTAACAATTATTCAGTTTATACCTATACCCAAAAAAACGGTTTGCCTTCAAACGTTAATAACCACGTATATAAAATCAAAAACGAAGTATTAGTCGCAACAGAAAAGGGGGTTTACAGCTATAACAAAATCAAGAATTTATTTGAGATATCAACGTATTATCAAAAACTACTTGGCGACAAAAGTTTGCGCTATATGAAGGAAGACGCAAGTGGAAATATTTGGTTTATCAAAGAAAAAACATTGGGTGTAATAGACTATACCAGTGAAAACCCGAAGGTAATTTACCTGCCCGAATTAAATAACAAAATGCTGAGTGGCTTTGAATTTATTTATCCCATCAATAAAAATAACATCCTAATTGGGGGCGAAAAGGGCTTTTTCAATATAAATTATGAAAAATACAAGCAATCCATTCCTAAATTAAAAGTCCAAGTTAGAACCGTAAAAATCAACAATCAAATCGATAGCCTTCTTTTTGGTGGATTTTACAATACGAGTCAAAAGGAACAAATTATACCAGAAATAACGAGCGATTGGAATACAATTCAAGTGGAGTTTTCATCACCATTATTCGGATTTCAATCGAATATAGAATATAGCTACCGATTAAAAAAATTCGATAGAAGCTGGTCGGAATGGTCGAAAAGAACAGAAAAAGAATATACCAACTTACCCTTTGGAGATTATGTTTTTGAAGTTAAAGCAAGAAATAATTTAGGAAATGAATCGGAAGTAAGTAGTTATTCGTTCAAAGTTCTTCCACCTTGGTATTTATCAATTTGGGCAAAAACTTTCTATTTCGGGATAATTGTGGGTTTAATTTATGGGGTTTATAGATGGCAGGAGCGTAAATTACAAAAACAACAAGAAAAACATCAAAAAGAACAGGCCAAACTTTCCTATATCCATGAGCTAGAGTTAAGTCGCACAGAAGGAGAATTAGCTCTTTTAAGAAATGAGAAACTAGAGGTAGAAATTAATTTGATGAATTCTGAATTGGCTTCATCCGCTATGCATCTTGTGAAAAAAGCCGAACTTCTGAGTAAAACTAAAGAAGAGCTCAATAAGGTAATTAAAGTAATTGATCATCCAGAAGCCATTTCTGAACTAAAGAAAATGGTTAAAACATATAATGAGGATGATCGTATGGATCAAGAATGGAAGAACTTCACTAAACATTTTGATAAGGTCCATAGTGATTTTCTAAATATAATTAAGGAAAAGCACCCTAATATCACATCGAATGAGCTTAAATTATGTGCTTATTTACGCATGAATTTAAGCACTAAAGAAATTGCACAATTTGCAAATATTTCAGTTAGAGGAGTAGAAATAGGTCGTTATCGACTACGCAAAAAACTACAAATACCAACAGAAATTAGTTTGTTCGACTACTTGATTGGGATAGGTTAATTGATAGCTTTGAGGAATAAAGAAAAATGAACTTTCTAGAAGCTAAATGGGAGAATCTGATTATGGCAAATTATGCTGTAGATCCGAATGTGCTGGTTCCATACCTTCCCAAAGGAGTTGAATTAGATAGCTTTGAAGGTAAATTCTATGTGAGTTTAGTAGGTTTTATGTTCAATAAGACCAAGATATTTAAGATACCTATCCCCTATTTGGGTTCTTTTGAAGAAATCAATCTGAGATTTTACGTAGTCAGGAAGCAAGAAGGAAGAATAAAAAGAGGCGTAGTCTTTATCAATGAAACCGTGCCATACGCTCCCGTTGCTTGGCTGGCTAATTACCTTTATAAAGAGCATTATTCCGCCGTTAAAACAAAACATGAATGGCACATTACAGAAGCTCTAAAAAAAATAGATTATTCGTGGAAGAAAGATAAAAAATGGAATAATATTCAAGTAAATGCACACAATAAAGGCGAGCGGATGGAAAAGGGTAGTGTTGAAGCCTTCATTTTTGAACATTATTTCGGATATACCCGCGTTGATCAAAACAAAACTTTAGAGTATAGAATCAATCATCCCAGTTGGAAAATTAATCAGGTAATTGATTACAGTATTGATTGTGAATTTGAGAAAATGTACGGACCTGATTTTGGATTTTTATCTAATCAAAAGCCAGACCATGTAATGCTTGCTGAAGGCTCAGACGTATCTGTAAAGTGGAAACGAGATTCTATTTAAACATTAATTTATCGATATGAAATTTATCATTAGCCTATTTTTAACTGCATTTTGCACTTCGCTATTCGCCCAAGAAGTTCAAAAACCTATAATCAATGTCGATAAAATTACCATTGCGCGCGATAATTACGGTGTGCCACACATATTCGCCCCAACAGACCCTGAAGTAGCCTATGGCTTAGCTTGGGCCCATTCGGAAGATGATTTTAAAACCATTCAAACCCTGATTTTAACAGGTCAGGGTAAGCTTAGCAGCTACTTAGGTAAAAGTGGTGCGCCCGTTGACTTTGTATTTGGCTTATTAGAAACCAAAACTACGGTGCAGCAGCAAATAAAATCTATGGACCCCAAATTTATACAATTGGTTCAGGGTTATCTTATGGGACTAGAAGCCTATGCAAAAGCACATCCAAATGAAGTTTTAAATAAAAACGTGTTTCCCATAGCAATAGAAGATTATATTGCCACAACCATGTTTTCTGTTGCTGTTTTTTGCGGTGTAGATAAAACATTACCAAAAATACTCAATGGGTCTATTGCCAACTTGCCTGGATTTACCGGTGAAGGGAGCAATGCATTTGCAATAAGTGGCTCAAAATCAGCAACAGGTGAGCCGATGTTGGTTATTAATGCGCATCAACCCATTGAAGGTGCTACGGCCTTTTATGAGGCCCATGTTCAAAGCGATGAGGGTTGGAATATATTAGGTGGACTATTCCCTGGTGGACCACTTATATTTCACGGAGTCACTCCTAATTTGGCTTGGGCGCATACCGTTAACTTTCAGGATAAAATTGATGTATTTCAATTACAAACTGATAAAAAACACCCTGGGCAATACCTTGTGGATGGAGAATGGTTGACTTTAGAAAAGAAAAAAATCAAGCTATCTATCAAAGGAATTCCATTTCCCATTTACAAATCTGCTTATAAATCAATTTACGGGCCCACAGTTAAAAGTCCTAACGGACAGTTTTTCTCACTGCGACTTCCAGCATTAATGGATGCAGGTGCTCTTCAGCAATGGTACGCCATGAATCGTTCTACTAATTTAAAAGAGTTTAAAGAGGCCCTAGAACAGAACCATTTGGCCATGTTTAATATTATGTATGCCGATAAAGAAGACAATATTTTCTATATCTCAAATGGGAAAATGCCCTACCGTAATCCAGATAAAAAATATGATTGGAGTACAACATTGCCTGGTAATACACGTGCTACACTTTGGGACAAATTCAAGCCACTGAGTGAATTACCGCAACAATTGAACCCAAAAAGCGGATACTTATTTAATACAAATCACTCCCCTTTTCTGGCAACTTCCGAGAATGAAAACCTTAAATCCACCTCATTTGATAAAAATGATGGCTATGAAACCTATCATAATAATCGGAGCCAGCGGGCTAAAGAATTAATTGAAACTTATGATAAAATTAGCTGGGATGATTTAAAGCGAATAAAATTTGATCGTCAATTGCCCACTAAAATATTATACCCCTATGGCTATTATTCAGATGCATTTTTTCAGGTTGATGAAACTAAATATCGAAAATTAGAGCCCTTAATTAAAGAATTAAAAGCTTGGGATCGGAATACAAACCCAGAAAGTAAGGGCGCTTTAATCTATAATTTAGCTTACTATCAAATTTCAAACACGATGAAAAATCGTGCGCAAGACACACTAAACAACGAAGGAGCGGTGGAAGTATATGAGTTTATCCACAAACATTTGATGAAAAATTTTGGCACTCTAAACGTAAGTTTAGGAGATTTTCAACGATTACAAAGAGGAAAAGAAGAATGGCCACAAGGTGGTATGCCAGACGTGTTAGCCGCAGTTATGACAAAACCTTATGTTGATGGAAAACGAAGTATGACAAGCGGAGATGCCTATATTGGCTTTGTAAAATTCCCAAAAGGTGGTGGTTTACCATTAATTGAGACTGTAAACACGTTCGGAGCAAGCTCTGATCCAAATTCTAAGCATTTTTCTGATCAAAGGGAACTCTATCAATCTCAAAAAACAAAAAGAATGACCCTAGATAAGGAGGAAATTTTAAAGAATGCACAAAAAATTTATCAACCTAAATAAAGAAAACGACCAGAAAAGAATTATTACTCTTAGTGCACAA
>NZ_JBIIPN010000214.1:0-2854 GCF_044342615.1 Daejeonella sp.
AATGGAATGAGCCCGGTACAATACCGAGCTCATCACTTTAAAACTTAATTATTAAATTCGTCCAACTTTTGGGGTTCAGTCCATTAGACCGGCTTCTTTATTTCTAGGATTATTTTTATTTAATAAGATTATATAGTTCGTCTAATTTAGGTGAAAGAACGATTTCAATTCGTCTATTACGACTTCTGATCTCAGGGCTTGATCCAATTTCTATCGGTTGATATTCCCCTTTTCCTGTGGCAGTGATACGGTCATTTTCAATTTTTTCAATTTCGGTTAAAAAACGAACCACAGAGGTAGCCCTTAAAACACTTAAATCCCAATTGTCCTTAATTTGACCTAGATTTACCACACGCTGATTATCCGTATGCCCTTCCACAGAAATATTAATCTCAGGTTGCGTTTTTAACACCTTGGCAAGCTCTTTTAAAGCTAGCTCACCTTTCTCATCAATAATGATACTTCCACTACTAAACAGTAATTTATCAGTTAAAGAAACATATACCTTACCATTCCGTATATCAACACTCAAGCCGTTCTGCTGAAAACCCAATAAAGCTTTTTGTAATTTATCCTTTAAAGCATTGGTAGCTTCATCTCTTTTTCTTAGGATGTCTTCAACCTCTGTTAAACGCGCTTCACGTTTTTGTAAATCATCAGCTAGCTTTTGGATTTCTGAAGTGGTATTTGACTTTAATGCCGAATAGTTCTCGTCAAGAGTTTTTAACTTTTTTTCAAGCTCAGTAATTTTTGCATTTAGCAGGGCAGTATCCGACCTTAAACTAACCATTTCTCCTTCTAAAGCATTAACCTTATTTCGAGAAGCTTCCCAGCCTAGAGATATGGAATCCTTTTGAACAAGTAATGCATTATATTTTTTTGTAGACATTACCACACAAGACGAGATAAAGCTTATTGAAAATAATAGAATTAGGGAGTGAAAAATAGTTCTCATCTTTTTTAGTTAAGAAATTGCGTTTCGTAAAAATCCAATAAATGGGTATAATTTTGCAAAGCCCTCAATTACTTGTTCAGCAGCATTCGGACTTGACAATTCTTTTTGATTTAATGCATGAGTAAAAGTAAAACTTTTAAGTTTTAGAAATTCAAGCTCGGGATGATCAATTTCATAACCTTTCGGACAGGTCTTCAATTTATATTCAGTATCTATGCCCCCAAAATAGTTTAGAAATGAAGAATTCTTAATAATATTTCTAAAATCAGTCCCATTATAATCAATTTCCTGCCTAATAGCCTTCAATAAATCAGCATCTGGCATCCAGCACCCCCCACCGATAAATGAATCTTGAGGATGTATATGTAGATAATATCCAGGGCCATTGAACTTTTTACCGTTAGGAGAAAAGCCGATACCAAAATTGCTTTTATAGGGTGTTTTATCCTTGCTAAATCGAATATCACGATAAATTCTATTCACACAATCTTTGGATGCCATTGTAGAAGGTATGGCTGAATCAAATTTGGAAATACCTGCTAATACATTAGAAGCAAAATCAAGAACATTTAAACGTGCGTCTTCATACCTAACTTTATTCAATAAAAACCAATTACGGTTATTATTAGATGCTAAGTCGCTTAAAAACTTAAATGTGCTCGAGTTTATCATTCGTATCGTATTCTGGCTTATACTTAACTTTAGGTGCTAAGAAATGAAGCAGCAAAACCTTAGAATACCTATAGTTAATTGGAGTAAGTGCAAAAACAGATAATAAGATAGAAACTATATATAACCAAGGAGATTTATCATTCCCAGTAATTAAATAAGTCAAAAGGCCTACATTTAACATTTCGGCAACCACAAATGCATAACTAACATACATTGCTCCATAAAAAAAGCCCGGCTCTATTTCAAACTTCATATGACAATGAGAACAGGTTTCATTGGTACGTTGCAAATTTAAACCGTATAAAGAACCTGAAAATATTTTACCCCTTCTACAGCGTGGACATTTAGATTGTAAAACTGCTATAAATTTGGATGTTTTTGCCATTGAAAATTAAAATATTGAAAATGTATTTTTAAGAAATAATATTAATTAAGATTAATTTTATTTTCTTTCATGTTGATATTGACATTTTTTCGCCTGTATTTTTTATACCATAAAAAACCAACAGCGGCAATAGCAATATAAGGAGCTGCTAGAAGATATAAAATCCCTCTATTTAAGCCATTACCTTCAGTATTTCCATTCTGAACAGAATTTTCAGCATTCAGAGTACACATGGAACATTGAGCAACTGAGTCTGAAGAATGAAAAATTGCCCCAAAAACAATTAAACAAATTATAACTATCCTAAGAGTTTTCATAATACAAAGATAGGTTATTTTGAAACACAATCGCTTTTTAACGATTAATTCCAAGGTTAAATATTGTTTTTTACCCTATTAGGACAAAAATTAAAAAGTATAATAAGGCGAAATCATAAGGTATACAATTACCCCAGTAACAGTAACATATAACCAAATTGGGTAAGTCCAGCGGACAAGCTTTTTATGCGCTATAACCTCCATTTGGAGTCCCTTTTGGAAACTAAAAAGTACCAAAGGTAGAACCACCGCTGCTAAGATAATATGAGTTATTAAAATAAAATAATAAACTGTACGAATGAAACCGCTCCCACCATAGGTTGTTTTTATACCTGTAGCGTGAAAAATTATGTAGGATATTAGAAACAAGGAGGATAAAATAAAGGTCAATATATTGGCCTTCTTATGACTATCAATATCTTGTTTTTTTATAAAGTAGAGTGAAATCAGCAGTAATACACTACACGTTCCGTTAACTATTGCGTTGAATTTAGGGAGGAAAAATACCCATTCAGGAATAGCTGT
>NZ_JBIIPN010000020.1:0-28893 GCF_044342615.1 Daejeonella sp.
TCAATCCCGATGGCGCCGAATTATTTACTAGGAGAAATGCCATGGAAATAGACATTAACCGCGATTTCCATAAACAGCAGAGTCCCGAAGCTAGAATACTCCGCCAATTAAGAGATAGAATTAACCCAGAGTTTGGTTTTAACCTCCACGATCAAAGCACTTTATGGTCGGCAGCAGAATCTGGTAACCCCGCCACAATTTCCCTACTAGCACCCGCATACGACCAACAACTCAGTATCAACTCTGTTAGGAAAAAAGCAATGCAGTTAATTTCATTAATGAATAAAGACATTAAAAATGATATATCGGGACATATTGCAAGGTTTGATGATGAATATGAACCTAGAGCTTTTGGTGATAATTTTCAGGCTGCGGGAACAAGTACCATTTTAATTGAAGCAGGCGGATTTAAAAATGATCCTGAAAAACAATTTATCCGTAAAGTTTATCTCAAATCAATGCTTTCTGGCTTAATTAGCATCGCTAATGAATCCTATAAATTTGAAGAGTTAGAGGATTATTTTTCAATTCCTGAAAATAAAAAAAGTCACTTTCACTTAATTTTGAAGAATTGTAAACTCCAACGCAATGGAATAAATTATTTAGCAGACATCGGACTCATAGCTCAAGAAAAGATCAATCCAGACTTAAAATCAATATCATACAACTATTTATTAAGTGATTTAGGAGATTTAACTGGATATTATGCTTATCAAGAACTTAATTGTGAATCTTATAAAATAACTGAAATTAAAGAATTGAGGATAGATGAACCCGCCGACATAATCGTTCAGGATGCAAATAACATCATACTGACCATGGAAAATGGAAGATTAACAAATTTAAATGAATAGATTCGGCAATATTTTAATTTATTAAATATATCATTCAACATAACAGGCTTAAAACATGGCTTTAAACTACATCTGGATTGGTTTTTTTGTAATTGCATTTATAGTAGCATTAGTCAAACTCATTATATTTGGCGATACCAGCATTTTCAACAATGTGGTAAATGGGATGTTTGATAGCGCAAAAACTGGAGCTGAAATTTCTATCGGATTAATCGGCATCATGACTTTTTGGCTAGGAATCATGAAAATTGGTGAAAAAGCCGGCATGATTACACTTTTTGCTCGAGGTGTAAATCCATTTTTTAGTAGATTATTTCCTGAAGTGCCTAAAAACCATCCAGCAAATGGTTCTATTATCATGAACTTTTCGGCCAATATGTTGGGTTTAGATAATGCAGCTACACCTGTGGGACTAAAAGCAATGCAGGAATTGCAAGATATAAATCCTAAAAAAGATACTGCAAGCAATGCTCAAATCATGTTTCTTGTTTTGAATACAGCAGGAATAACCTTAATTCCAACTGGCGTTATAGCTCTGAGAATGGCTAATGGAGCGGCAAATCCAGCAGATGTATTTATTCCTTGCCTTATTGGGACTTTCATTTCATTCCTTGCAGGGATGATCGCAGTTGCTATCTATCAGAAAATCAATCTGTTTCAGCTCCCTATACTTATTTTCTTCGGTGGTTTCATAGCAATCATGTCGGGATTGTATTTCTGGCTAGGTTCACTCCCGCCTGATCAAATTCAGGTTTATGCAGGACTCATGGGAGGAATTATCATATTTTCAATTATTACACTTTTTATCGTTTATGGCGCATCAAAAAAAGTGAATGTGTATGAGTCATTTATTGATGGTGCCAAAGAAGGATTCAGTACTTCAATCATGATAGTCCCCTTTTTAATTGCCATTTTAGTCGCCATAAGTGCCTTTAGAACAACCGGTTGTATGGATTATATCGTAAATGGTATTGGCTCTCTAGTTGCATTATTCGGTTTAGACACCTCATTTGTTCCGGCTTTACCTGTTGGATTAATGAAAACTCTTAGTGGCGGAGGTGCAAGAGGATTAATGGTTGATGTGATGAAAACCTATGGCGCCGATTCCTTTCAAGGAAGATTGTCAAGTATCATTCAGGGCAGCTCAGAAACTACTTTCTATGTACTAGCAGTTTATTTTGGTTCTGTGGGAATTAAAAAACCAAGATATGCTATTGTTTGTGGTTTAATTGCTGATTTCGTGGGACTTATAGCTGCAATATTTCTTGCATATATATTCTTTGGGCATACCATAAAATAAACGAACCTCTTATAATTATAAAAATATGATTACGGTTTTTCAATACGTATCATATTTGAATAGCCACGTGCAATTAATCGTTTTTTTGAAGGTAGCCAAATTTCACATTGAAGATTGATAATTTGACGGCCTAATTTCACAACACTTGTATGTGCTTCAATGATATCTCCTTCCATCGCAGGAGCAAAATAGTCGATGTAATTATTTATAGTTGTAAATGGATGGCTCAAATCCATACTAAAAATAGTTGCCCCAATTATATCATCTATAATCCCAGCCGATACACCACCATGCAGCATCCCCATGGGGTTAGTCATATCCTTACGGATGGTAAACTCACATTTTAAAGAACCATAAGAAACATCCTTAATGATAGGTTTTAACCAATGTGAAAATGGTGAGGGACTGTCAAATGTCTTTTTAGCAATATACTGTTTCATTTGGTCTAAACGACTGTTAGTCTTTTCCATATCATTAAAAATTAGTTGAAAACATTAATTATAGTACATGTTCAGATTCAAGTTCATTCTCCGAATTCACATTCTTTTTAGAAAAAATTAGTCCAAACATCATGATAAGTCCGGAACCTAATATCACAAAAGACAAAACTCCTTCATTAAATTTATCAGTAGTAAGATGAGAAGGAATACTATAAAAAAGAATGATGGTAATCAAGCCGCGAGGAGCAATGAAAACTTCTGGATAAACATTGGTTTTAGAAATAAAGCGTAAAAACAGATATCTGATAATAAGAATCATTAAGATTACAAGACTCCCTGTTAGCATAACTGGCTCCAAAACAATTAAGGAGATATCAATACTAAAGCCAAATAAAAGAAAAAAGAAGGTTCTTATCAGAAAAGCTAACTCGGCAGTCATTGTTTTAAGCTCCATATTTACCTCCAAAAGCTTTTCTGGCTGAAGATATTTCTTTAACCAACCTTGCAAATAAGGCTCAGCATTATTTAGCACTAAGCCGAAAACTAGAATAAAAAACAAGGAAGGCAGATGTAATTGTTTAGACAAAGAATAAACAAGAATCAATATTGACAAGATTAAAAAAACCTTGATATGGCCCTTGAGATATTTAAACAGAAGAAGAATTAAAATTGTACAAATAACTGATATTAAGCTGATTAACACTAAATTTCCAAAAAAAGTGCCTACTGTTACTATCGAAAGCAACTCCTCAGAAATTACATAATTAAAGAGCATAATACCAATGATATCCGAAAAACTCGATTCATAAATGATAAAATCCTTTTTGTTAGGCTCCAGTTTATTAACACTAGGAATAGCAATGGCACTACTAATTACACCCATTGCTACGGCATATGGCAATGATTGCTTAAAGGACATATCTAAAGTGTAGCCCAAAATTAAAGCAATGGCCACAGTGGTTGTAAAAAGCATCAAAGTTGCGGCAAGCATTGACTTTTTAATTATTTGTCGTTTATCTGGGGTGATTTTAAGATCTAAAGAACCCTCTAAAACTATCAGAATCAATCCCATTACACCCAAAATTTCAAGAACCGTTCTTGAAACAGGGAAGTCAAATTGAATAAAATCTGCTCCAATTTTGAATAAAATCCCAGATACAATTAAAAGTATAACAGATGGAATCTTTAATCTATCGGCGATAATATTGAAAAAATAAGATAAAATCACTAAGACTGAAAGAGCTATTAAAATATAGTAGGTATCAAAAATCATTCTTTCAATGGTTAATTATCTTACAAAAATAGCTAAACAGATTGATGAATCTAGATTTAATACACATTCAAGGATAATTCGCTAATGCAGCATCTATCATTTGAAATGGTTAAATTTGATCATAAATTTTAATGATGAAAATGAACTCTTCGAACTATCTATTAGTTCTTCTATTCTTTTTTATTTTAAATCCGCTTTCTGCATTAGAACATCATGATTTTCCGAATGATTTAGCAAAGGGGAAAGAGAGAAAAAGAAACAAAGGCTTAAAAATTTGTGTGATTTCGGATTTAAACTCCAGCTATGGATCTACAAATTATGCTGATGAGGTCAAATCTGTTATCGGAAGGTTAAATGAAATAAAACCCGACCTTATTTTATGTGCTGGAGATATGGTAGCAGGTCAAAAATCATCATTAACAGAAGATAACATCAGTGCCATGTGGAATAGTTTTAAAAATGCTGTTCTTAACCCAATCAATGAACTTAAAATTCCTTTTGGATTCACCATTGGAAACCATGATGCCTCTCCTTCCTACCTTTTAGATCGTACATTATCACAAAAATTTTGGCTTGAAAATAAAATTGCAACAGGATTAAATTTCGTTGATTCAAGTAATTATCCATTCTATTACAGTTATATTAAAGACGATGTTTTTTTAATGAGTTGGGATGCTGCAGGAGCTAAAGTAAATCCTGAAATATATCAATGGATGGAAGAACAACTATCCACCAAGCAAGCGCAAAAAGCAAAATTGAGAATATTAATTGGGCATTTACCTCTTTACGCCATTGTAGATAGTAAAAATAAAGTTGGTGAAGTAAATGAAGATCCGGAGAAGGCTTTGAAATTTTTCAAAAAGCATGGTATCGATTTATATATTAGTGGTCACCAGCATGCCTTCTATCCTGCCATAAAAGAAGGCATTCGGTTTTTAAATGCGGGTTGCATTGGCGATGGACCAAGAAAATTGATTGCTAACAAAACTGAGGCTGTTAAAACCTATACAATTATTAAGATTCCGAAGCGCAAAGCCCTAAATTTTACTTATAACACTTACGATGCTAAACATAATCTTGAAATTGATGTTAAAAGTTTACCTGATTCTGTTGCAGGATTTAATGGAAACTCAATTAAAGATATTAAATAATATGCTAGCATAGTATTATTTATCAATCGACAATAATTGGTTGAAATTAACATCTCATCAATCTTTATTAGTAAAGAGTAATAAATCAGTCAAAAATAAGTTCGATTGTATGGCCTTGTCCTTAAATTCTTAACTTGCACCAACCAATTATTTAATCCAAAATGAAAGAAGTATATATCATATCAGCAGCGAGAACACCGATCGGTAGTTTCGGTGGTGTTTTATCATCACTTAGTGCAAGTCAATTAGGAGCTACGGCAATTAAATCTGCTGTTGAGCGTGCTGGAATTGATCCTGGGCAAATTCAAGAAGTATTTATGGGAAATGTTTTATCAGCAAACCTAGGCCAAGCTCCAGCTACACAAGCTGCAAAATTTGCCGGTTTACCTGATGTTCCTGCAACAACAATTAATAAAGTTTGTGCATCGGGTACAAAAGCAATCATGCTAGCCGCTCAAAGTATAGCTTTAGGTCAAAATGATATTGTTATTGCTGGCGGAATGGAAAGCATGAGCAATGTACCCTATTACCTTGATAAAGCAAGAAATGGTTATCGTTTGGGAGATGGTAAAATAATTGACGGTTTAGTAAAGGATGGCCTTTGGGATGTTTACAACGATTATCATATGGGTTCGGCAGCTGAATTATGTGCAACAGATTGTAAAATTAGTCGCGAAGAGCAAGATGCATACGCTATTGAATCTTATAAAAGATCACAAGCTGCTCAAGGGGCAGGTAGATTTAAAAATGAAATTGCATCCGTTGAAATTAAAGATAGAAAAGGTGAAATAAGTCTAATTTCGGATGATGAAGAAGTACATTCAGTAAAATTCGATAAAATCCCTTCCCTAAAAGCGGTATTTAAAAAAGATGGAACAGTTACAGCAGCAAATGCCTCCACATTAAATGATGGTGCAGCGGCATTAGTTTTAATGAGTAAGGAAAAAGCTGAGCAACTAGGTATAAAACCATTAGCACGTATTATTTCCTATGCTGATGCTCAACAAGCCCCTGAATGGTTTACTACAAGTCCCTCAAAAGCCATCCCAATTGCTTTAAAACGTGCAGGATTAACAACTGATGATGTAGATTATTTTGAAATAAATGAGGCTTTTTCGGTGGTTTCTTTAGCAAATAACCAGATTTTAAAGCTAGAACCATCCAAAGTAAATATAAATGGTGGAGCAGTATCTATGGGCCATCCACTCGGTGCTTCTGGCGCAAGAATAGTTGTTACACTAATCAATGTACTGCAACAAAACAATGCGAAAATAGGCTTAGCAGCTATATGTAATGGTGGTGGTGGTGCGAGTGCTCTAATCATTGAGAACCTTCAATAAAATTACATGAAGCAGTTAACACTATTATTTGGCCTTCTACTTTTAATACTTACTAAAGTAGATGGCCAATCTTTAGATAAATCCAACAGAGAAAAATTAATTGTATTTCAAGACAGTTTGAAAGAAATTAGTTTTAAAATGCTTAATGATAGCATTGAGCCTCAGCGTTATAATGCAAGCTTTAAACTAATTAAAACATTAGTAACTGCATTAAAAACTCCTTATTCATTTAATTTTGAATTTGATTCCTTAAAAACCATTTCCATTCAAAATTCTCCAGATCAAAAATTTAGGGTATTTACTTGGCATGTTATGAATAATGATGGCAGTTACCGTTTTTATGGTACAATTCAAATGAATACAAGCCAAGGCGAGCTTGAAATGTTCCCTTTAGTTGATTATAGCCCTACATTAAAGAATCCATCAGATAGTACTTATACGAACAGTAGATGGTATGGCGCACAGTATTATAAGATTATTCCTGTGTTAAAAAATGTTGAAAGTCCGTATTATATGTTACTTGGCTGGAAGGGAAATACAATAATGTCAACGAAAAAAATAATTGAAGTGTTACATTTTAAGGATGGAAAAGCCTATTTCGGGAAGCCAGTTTTTGATGGAGATCCAGATAATCTGAATAAAAGACGAATTATTTTCGAATACGATAGAAGAGCAACAATGCTTTTAAATTATGAGAATGCTGAGAATCGAATTGTTTTTGATCATTTAGCTCCCCCCGACCAAAATTTAAAAGGCAAATTCGAACTTTATGGTCCAGATTTTTCTTATGATGGATTTAAGCTTCTAAATGGTCGATGGAAATTCATTTCAGATTTAGAACTAAAAAACGATTCTACAGAACAAGATGAGAACTTTAACGATCCTAAAAAGATGAAGGATTTATAGATTAAATTATGGTGATACTGCCTGCATCATTAATCCGCAAATATAGGCTCCATAAGTCCCAATAAAATATCCAAAAACAGCTAATAACACACCAATTGGGGCTAATGAAGGGTGAAATGCACTAGCTATAACTGGAGCTGATGCTGGTCCTCCAATATTTGCCATACTTCCAACAGCCAAGAAGAAAAATGGTGTTTTAGTTAATTTTGCGACCAAAAAAATCACAATAATATGAATCATTATCCAAACTAAACCCACTATAAGAACACCAGGTTTATTTAAAATCGCCATAATATTCATTTGCATCCCAATAGTAGCAATTAAGACGTATAATAAAACACTTGCTATCCTAGAAGCACCAGCACCTTCTAAATTCCTCAACTTAGTAAAAGATAGTAACATACCTAAAGTTGTAGCTATTATTACAAGCCAGAAAAATCCGGAAGTTAGGCTGAAGGTACTCAAGTAAGGTGCATTTTCTGTAATCCAAGGAGCAATATTATCAGCTCCAAAATGAGCAATTCCTGTTACTCCAAAGGCTATAGCTAAAATTAAAATAATATCCTCCATTTTCGGAATCCTCATAATCCCAAGTTGATAGGCTTCAATTTTATCTTTAATTTCTGAAACTGATTGATCATCAGCTTTTAAAAATTTGTTAATAGCTACATTTCTACTTGCACCAAAAAGCAATATAACCATCCATAAATAGGAAATAAACACATCTAGAGCCACCATTGCTGAAAACAAATCGGGACTAGGCTTAAATATTTCATACATGGCAGCTTGATTTGCGCCACCCCCAATCCAAGTACCTGCAACTGTGCTCAAACCTCTCCAAATAGCCTCTGGGCCTACTCCACCCACAATTTCAGGTGCAAAAAGAGAAACTAAAAAGACAGCTGCTGGTCCGCCAAGCATAATACTAACAGAAGCTGTAATAAACATCAATCCTGCCTTTTTACGTAATTTCCAAATTTCCCGTAAATCAAGACTTAATGTAAAAAGAACTAAGCTAGCAGGAAGTAGATATCTCGAAGCGATTGAATAAAGTGCTGACTCTGAACCAGATATAACACCAGTAGAATTTAATAATCCTGGCAGAAAATAACATAATAAAATTGGCGGGACAAATTTATATAGATTCTTAAAAATAATGTGATTACTTTGTGAGGTCCAAAATACAAATCCAAGAATACTCATTAGTATTCCAAGAACAACAGCGTCATTAGTAATTAGGGCAGTTTGATCAGTCATTTTATTTTTTTAAGAATATATTTAGCATCAATTTTAGTAAAATTTAATTATAATTGAACTTTTTAATCGATAAACATAAAAGAAAATAAAACAAAATTACCAATTATCAAATTATATGGATTTACAACAAAAACAATTAATTGGCCATCCGCTAGGTCTTTTTATTTTATTCTTCACCGAAATGTGGGAGCGTTTCAGTTATTATGGAATGCGTGTATTGTTTGTTTTATACCTTACAGCTTCACTCGCTGATGGAGGTCAAGCTTGGAGCAGAGCCGATGCAAGCATGCTCTACGGTTGGTACACTGGTTTAGTTTATATAACACCTATCATCGGCGGACTAATAGCTGATAAGCTATGGGGCTATAAAAAAGCAATTCTTATTGGAGGCCTTTTAATGACTATAGGACATGTTGTTTTAGCAATTGATGCGATTCCAGCATTTTATTTAGGTTGTGCTTTTTTAATATTAGGTAATGGTTTCTTTAAACCAAATATTTCGTCTATGGTGGGACAATTATACCCGGATGGAAGCCAATTAAAGGATTCTGCATATACTATTTTCTACATGGGAATTAACACTGGTGCTTTTCTTGGAATTTTACTATGTGGTTATATCGGTGAATCAGTGGGATGGCATTATGGTTTTGGTTTAGCCGGAATTTTTATGCTTTTAGGCTTGGTTCAATTTTGGTTTGCTCGTAAATTCTTTGGTGAAATAGGTGAAAGACCATTGAAAAAAACTGAAGATGAAAAATTAGTTGTTTCAAATGAACCCCTTTCTAAAGTTGATCGCGATCGTTTAATTGTGATTGGTGTATTCTCATTTTTCACTATTTTCTTTTGGCTTGCTTTTGAACAAGCTGGATCATCTATGAATTTATACGCGAGAGATTATACAGATAGAACTTTAAGCCCGGGACTAGCAGCAAACGCTTTTAAAATCGTTAATACCATTATCACCATTGTCCCATTGGCAGTTCTTACTTGGCTTTGGGTAAATATGGCATCCAAAATTGGAAGAAGCTATCAAATGACTGTTTTGGCAATGGGATTAAGTGTTTTAACAATATGGGGACTTGCTGTATGGATGCTTGACAGACAATTTAATGATCAGGCATTAGAAATCCCAGCTTCATGGTTTCAAACCTTAAACTCATTATTTATTATCTTATTAGCACCCGTTTTTTCAGCATTATGGATAAAACTTTCATCGAGTAAATTTAGTCCTTCAGGACCAGCAAAATTCGCCTTAGGATTAATTTTAGTAGCTGTAGGTTTTGGAGCCCTTGTTTTTGGATCATTAGCAATTCCAAATGGTGCTAAATTGGCTCAAGTAAGTATAATCTGGTTATTTTTAGCCTATTTATTCCATACTATGGGTGAGCTTTGTGTATCTCCTGTAGGATTATCCTATATCAGCAAATTATCTCCAAAGAAATATGTTGGATTGATGTTTGGAATTTGGTTTGGTGCAACAGCATTAGCTAATTATTTAGGTGGATTTATGGCTAGCTTCATGGATTCAATAGCTGAAGAATCATCTTTGTCAGGTTTCTTCACGATTTTTGTTGTTGCTACAGGTGGTGCTGGTTTAGTTTTGATTTTACTAAAGAACCTGTTGAAGAAAAAAATGCATGGAATTGAATAAAAAACTAATTAACAAATCATTATTAATGAGTTTTTATGTCTAATAGCCTAGTCATAATTCCGACTTATAACGAAAAAGAGAACATCGAGAATATTATTCGGAAGGTGTTCTCTCTTTCTGATGTTTTTCATGTTTTGATTGTAGATGATGGATCACCTGATGGAACAGCAGGAATTGTTAAAAAACTGCAAGCAGAATATCAGGGTTTACTTCATATTGAAGAACGTAAGGGCAAACTTGGCTTAGGAACGGCTTATATACATGGCTTCAAATGGGCTATTGAACGTCATTATGACTATATTTTTGAGATGGATGCTGATTTTTCGCATAATCCAGACGATCTCATAAAATTAAAAAATGCCTGTATAGATGGTGCTGATTTAGCTATTGGATCTAGATACATTAAAGGTGTAAATGTAGTAAACTGGCCAATGAGCAGAGTTTTAATGTCTTATTTCGCATCAGTTTATGTGCGATTTATCACAAGAATATCTATTCAAGATGCTACAGCTGGATTTAAATGCTATAAACGCACCGTTTTAGAAACCATTCCGCTTCATAAAATAAGATTTATTGGCTACGCCTTTCAAATTGAAATGAAATTTACTGCCATAAAATATGGTTTTGAGGTGGTAGAAGTACCTATTATTTTCACGGATAGAACAGAAGGAACTTCAAAAATGAGTACTAAGATATTTAGAGAGGCATTTTTAGGAGTTATTCAGATTAAACTAAACAGCTTTTTTAGAAATTATTCTAGAAAGATAGATTCTTAATACTGTTAAGCAATTTTTATCTTTATACCCATTATTGAACATCGCTGAAATGAACGAAAACTTAGACCCTGCAGAAGAAAATCTTTCACCCGTAGAAAGGGAGATAGAAAAAGTTCTGCGCCCTCAGGTTTTTGAAGATTTTACAGGCCAACATAAAATATTAGCCAATCTTCGCATTTTTGTGCAGGCTGCTAAACTTAGAGGAGAAGCCTTAGACCATGTGCTTTTACATGGCCCTCCCGGTTTAGGTAAGACTACCCTATCGCACATTATTGCCAATGAGATGGGTGTTAATATCCGAATTACTTCAGGACCCGTTTTAGATAAACCAGGAGACCTTGCCGGATTATTAACAAATTTAGAAGAAGGTGATATCCTTTTCATTGACGAAATACATCGTTTAAGCCCTTTAGTTGAAGAATATCTTTATTCTGCAATGGAAGACTTCAAGATAGATATCATGCTTGAGACGGGCCCTAATGCACGCTCCGTTCAAATTTCATTAAATGCATTCACTTTGGTGGGGGCTACTACCCGCTCTGGATTACTTACAGCGCCACTCAGAGCTCGATTTGGTATTAATAGCCGTTTAGAATATTATGACGCCAAGTTATTAACCACCATTGTTTTAAGATCTGCAGAAATTCTTAAGACAGAAATATCAGAAGAAGGAGCCTATGAAATTGCTCGTAGGAGTCGCGGAACACCTCGTATTGCCAATGCACTTTTAAGACGTACAAGAGATTTTGCCCAAATCAAAGGAACTGGATCAATTGACACCGAAATAGCTAAATATGCATTAAATGCATTAAATGTGGATGAGCATGGTCTGGATGAAATGGATAATAAAATCCTAATGACCATCATCGATAAATTTAAAGGTGGTCCCGTAGGTTTAAAAACCATTGCTACAGCCGTTGGTGAAGAAGAAGGTACCATTGAAGAAGTTTATGAACCTTTCTTAATACAAGAAGGCTATATCATGCGTACCTCAAGAGGTAGAGAATGTACTGATATCGCTTATAAGCATTTGGGACGAATAAAATCTGGCCAGACGGGTAAGTTGTTTTGAGATACGAGATGTGAGATACTAGATATGAGATACTAGATATGAGATACTAGATTTAAGAATGGAGTTATTTTACATTCTCTCAGATCACAGATCTCAAATCATACATCTCAAATCACATATCTCATATCTCAAGGTGCATCTCTAAAAAAGAAAAACCAGACAATTAACAATACGATAAACATTATCGCAATTATCCATATTAATGTAAATCCAACACCTTTATCATCATCTTCATTTACAGCACTTGGTGAGGGGCCTGGATTATTTTTATGTTTTTCATAGTCATGTTCAGCGGGATGCGCTAGACTCTTTTCTTCATTATTTACATCCATTTTATTATTATCCATCATCTTTGGCATTTAGTGAAAAGCTGAATTTATTAGATAACAATCGTCACAATTAAATGTTTTTATTTGCTTTAAGCTACCTTTGTATCAAATGACTCAGAATAGCACAAAATATAGCCAAATGATTAAGGCAGAAGCAATGCGCTTAGGTTTTATGGCTTGTGGTATTTCAAAAGCTGTTTTTTTAGAGGAAGAGGCGCCTCGATTGGAAAAATGGCTTCAAAATAATCATCATGGCGAAATGAATTATATGGAAAATCATTTCGATAAACGCCTCGACCCACGCAAACTTGTTGATGGTGCTAAATCTGTTATTTCATTAGCGCTAAATTATTATACTGATCAAAAACAAGAAGACCCTAATGCTCCAAAGATTAGTAAATATGCCTATGGAGATGATTATCATGATGTTATAAAGGAAAAGCTAACTGCATTATTGGCGTTTATCAGACTAGAAATTGGTGAGGTTTATGGCCGTTCCTTTGTGGATTCGGCACCTGTTCTCGACAAAGTTTGGGCGAAAAAGGCTGGCTTGGGATGGATTGGCAAGAACTCAAACCTAATCAATAAAAAAACTGGTTCCTTTTTCTTTCTAGCTGAATTAATCATTGATCTTGAATTAGATTATCATGAAGAACCGAGCAAAGATCATTGCGGAACATGTACCAAATGTATTGATGCCTGCCCTACCGATGCAATAATTGCTCCTTATGTAGTAGATGGAAGTCAATGTATTTCATATTTAAGCATAGAGCTAAAAAATGAAATCCCAAAGGATTTTAAAGGAAAAATGGACAATTGGATGTTCGGCTGTGACATTTGCCAAGATGTTTGTCCCTGGAATAAATTTTCCATTCTCCATACAGAACCTAAATTTATTTCACACGATGGAATATTAGATTTAAGTCAAAGAGATTGGCAAGAAATTACAGAAGATACCTTTAAAAAGGTCTTTAAGAACTCTGCCGTTAAACGTACAAAATTTAGCGGTTTGAAGCGAAATATCGATTTTTTATATACAAATGAGTGAAAATATGCCTGCAAAAGATGAAAAACACATTAATTATCCTTTTTTTCCTAATTCCAACACTCTGCTATAGTCAACATTTAAAAATCAAAAAGAGAGCCTTAAATGCATTAAATGGATCAGAGCTTTCCAAAAGTATTCGGGATACAAGCCTAAGTTTAGATAGGCGTGAAAAAATAATTTTTAAAGAAATAAAATCAGGTAACATCCCAAATTTTTATCGTCAAATGGTAGAAATCAGAGATACTTCACTAATTCAAAACAAAAAATATATTATAAAATATTATGTTTTACCCGATTACCTAGCCATAGGTAGTGATCAAGATTATTTTTATTGCCCAATGCGACCACAATTAGCACAAAAAATAGCTAAATACCTTAAAAGTAGTCTACCAACACGCTTAATTTCGAATAAGATTTACCAAAATTCATCCGTAAAAATGCTACCTCAACCTATTGCTCCATCAAAGGAGATGGTTACAATTCCAGTATTTGAAAAGCATAATTTAATGGTTCAAGAACAAAGGAAAAGTAGCTTAGAAGAATTTCCAAATGGGAGTTTGGTAGCAGGAAATAAAAAGGATGTAGTTATTTCAAATAAAATCTTTAATGATAAGGGTTTACTAAGAGTAGTAATTTACGGATGGCATAAAGCTGATGGAAGGGCTATTCAACCATTATATAACGGGCATTCAACAGCACATGTTGACTATAGCCATGGTATTAGACTAGTACAAAATAAAGTATGGATAAATGGCAAAAAAAGTAGAATAAAAAAAATACTTAAATCAGAGAATTTGCATGAACTATTAAGTGATGAAGGCAGAATTAAAAATCCCCATTATCCGAACAAATAAAAAATGCAAATTCCTAAATAATAGAAACTTGCATTTTAAATAATTAAAAACAATCTAATTACTTGCCGAATTTCATTTTTAACTGATCAAGCATATCATTGTTAATAGGCTTGACTTCTTCCTTCACTTTAGTGGTATTTGCAGGAGATGCTTTAATTACATTATTTGAAGCCTGCTTTTCATTTCTTAATTGCTCCTTTTTGGCATTCATGCGATTCCAGATTTTTTCAAGGCATCGCTTGGTATAAAGTGGAAAATCGCCATTAAGCATCCAATTATAATAACTTGGTTCAGATTGAAATACCTCTTCTACAGACCTTCCCTTGTGCTTACCAAAATTAATTACTTCGACACCGTCTTCATTATAAACCATTCTGGCAGCAAAATCGACGGGTTTATTTAAGTTAGTGAACTTATGTAATGCTTCGATATTATTTTGAACAGGTTTTGAGACTTGTCCCTTTTTATCTTCCCAATCTACATTTTCATATTTCTCTATTTGAGCCATTAAAACCTCATAAGTAGCTTTAATATCCGCTTCAGCAGAATGTGCATTCACGATATCTTTACCACAATAAAACTGATATGCGGCTTTAAGTGTACGTTGTTCCATTTGATGGAAAATATTTTGAACATCCACAAAATGACGGTTATCGATTTCAAAATCAATTCCATTACGTAAAAACTCCTCCATTAAAACAGGAATATCAAAACGATTTGAATTATAGCCTGCAAGGTCACAATCATCTAAAAAACGGGCTAATTCCTCTCCTACTTGTTTGAAAGTAGGTTCATGTTTAATATCTTCATCATAAATACCATGAACTAATGATGATTCAAGAGGAATAGGCATTCCGGGATTAATGCGCAAAGTTTTTACATCTTCTGTACCATCTGGCATTGCTTTCAAAATAGAAATTTCAACAATACGATCCGCGGCTACGTTTACACCAGTAGTTTCAAGATCAAAAAAAGCAAGAGGACGTTTAAGATTTAATTTCATACGATTAACTAAAGATTATAATACCTGCAAGTATTCCTAAAATCATGATTAAATACATGAGAATTTCGGTAGATGCAAAGCGTTTGTATTTCATCCAGAATGTGTAATCGCTTTTGTTTTCGCTCATATATCTCTGGTGAAGTAATATTTTTATAAAATTACAGAATAAATTAGAGAATTTAAGGGATATTAGAAAAAGGAACAAGGAGCTAAGTACAAAGACTTATGACATATGATATTATTCATCAAATATCTCATATCTCAAATCTAATGCCTCACATCTAATATCTAAAAATCGTCTGAACTATGATTTATTTGATTAAGGTGATTTCGGAGATTATTAATTAATTATCTAATGTCTCATATCTCACATCAAATGTCTCATATCTCACATCAAATGTCTCATATCTCACATCTAATTTCTCATATCTCACATCTAATTTCTCATATCTCACATCTAATATCTCACATCTCCCTCCTACGACTTCAGCACCCTCTGTATCTCATCCAATTTCATTAAAGCCTCTACAGGAGTAAGTGTATTCACCTCCAAATTATTTAGCATGTCTCTAATTTTAACTAAAATTGGGTCATCAATAGAGAACATCTGTAATTGATAAGCCTGTTTTTGGACTTTTTTGAGGCTATCTTTGATATCTTCTCCACCAGTACGTTCCTGTTCAAGACGTTTTAAAATTTCATTTGCACGTGCAACCAATTTTTGAGGCATACCAGCCATTTTTGCCACGTGGATACCAAAACTATGCTCGCTGCCGCCTGGGACAAGCTTACGTAAGAAAATAACCTTATTGGAGAGTTCTTTTACAGAAACATTGAAATTCTTAATTCGAGGGAAAGTGTTCGTTAACTCATTTAGCTCGTGATAATGCGTTGCAAACAACGTTTTTGCCTGTGCTGTGGGATGATTATGTAAAAACTCAGCAATTGACCAAGCAATAGAAATACCATCATAAGTACTTGTGCCACGACCAATTTCATCCATTAAAATCAGACTTCTTGGCGACAAATTATTCAAAATACTGGCTGTTTCGTTCATCTCAACCATGAAAGTTGATTCTCCAGTAGTTAAATTATCTGATGCACCCACACGGGTAAAAATTTTATCTACAATACCAATTTGAGCTTCCTTAGCAGGGACAAAACAGCCCATTTGCGCCATTAAAACAATTAATCCGGTTTGCCTTAACAAGGCTGATTTACCCGACATGTTTGGTCCCGTAATGATAATAATCTGCTGCGTATCACTATCCAAAAACACGTCATTGGTGATATATTCTTCACCTAGAGGAAGATTTTTCTCAATAACGGGGTGCCTTCCACCTTTAATATCGATTAAAGTACTATTATCGATTAATGGCTTGACGTAATAATTTTTAATAGCTAAAGTGGCAAAATTGAGAAGAACATCAAGCTGCGCAACTAATTGAGCATTAAGTTGTATCGGTTTTATAAACTCTGATAAAGCATAAGTAAGCTCATTATATAAACGAGTCTCGAGTACTAAAATCTTTTCTTCAGCACCAAGAATTTGTTCTTCATACTCCTTTAATTCGGGAGTGATATAACGTTCAGCATTAACTAGTGTTTGCTTTCGAAGCCATTCAGTTGGCACCTTATCTTTATGGGTATGAGTAACTTCTAAATAATAACCAAATACATTGTTAAAAGCCACTTTTAAGGAAGGAATTCCAGTGATTTCAGCTTCTCGTTTTTGAATTTCAAGAAGATATCCTTTGCCACCAAAGGCGATTTTTCTTAGACGATCAAGTTCTTCATCTACACCATCGGCAATCACATTTCCTTTTATAACTAAAACAGGAGGATCAGGATTAAGCTCTGTTTCAATCTTTTCTCGAATTAACAAACAAGGATTTAACTGCTCTGCGATACTCTTCAAAGCATAATTATCAGAACTTTGGCAAAGATCTTTCAGGTTAAAAATCGCAAAAAGTGCTCTTTTTAATTGCATAACCTCCCTAGGATTCGCCTTTTGAAGTCCGATTTTTGAAATTAAACGTTCCAAATCACCAATCTGTTTTAACTCATGCAGTAATTTTTCACGCAAATCGTCATCATTCATCAAAAACTCAACCACATCCAATCGCTCTTGAATAGGTTTAATTTCTTTCAGCGGCATAATTATCCAACGACGAAGTAAACGAGCACCCATTGGTGAGCAAGTTTGATCTAAAACATCAACTAGACTAACCGCATTTTCGTTTGAAGAACCTATTAATTCAAGGTTTCGAATGGTAAAACGATCGAGCCACATGTATCGATCTTCTTCTATCCTAGAAATAGAAGAAACATGTTGAAGGTTACGATGCTCCGTTTCATTTAAATAATGAAGAGCTACCCCTGCCGCAGTAATGGCGAGTGGGAATTTATCAATACCAAATCCTTTTAAAGATTTTACTTCGAAATGTTTTAACAAAAATTCAGAGGCATAATCGCCGCTATAAGCCCAATCATCAAGGTGGTAGGTATAAAATCGATCGCCAAAAGTCTCGGTAAAATCACGCTGTCTGCTCTTTTGAAAAATAACTTCACTTGGTTTAAAACTTTGAAGAAGCTTGTCGATATAATCTGCATTACCTTGTGCGACTAAAAATTCACCAGTTGAAATATCAATGAACGCGATTCCAAACGAGTTTTTTTCAAAATAAAGTGATGCTAAATAATTATTCGTGTTCTGCTGAATAATATTATCACTGTAAGAAACACCAGGCGTAACAAGCTCAGTAACACCTCTTTTTACAATCGTTTTGGTTGTTTTAGGATCCTCTAATTGATCACAAATGGCCACCCTTTGACCTGCTCTAACCAATTTTGGAAGATAGGTCTCAAGTGAATGATGTGGAAAACCAGCTAATTCGGTATGAGTACCCGACCCATTTCCACGTTTTGTGAGTACAATCCCGAGGATTCCAGATGCTTTTACAGCATCCTCACCAAATGTTTCGTAAAAATCACCAACACGAAATAATAATAATGCACCAGGGTATTTAGCCTTGATGGTATTATATTGCTTCATTAAAGGGGTTTCCTTCTGTTCGACCTTCTTCGACAAATCTTTAAATTTTAAAATGATAAAGTTAATGGATTAAAAGGTTTTTAGAAGATTTGCGAGAAAATTTTAAAATATTTCTGTTCAAGAAAATAAAATTATATTCTAATAATCTTAAAGAACGTTCACAAAAATCTATCTTTGAGTGTGCTAAATAATACCCTTAAAATTTACAAAAATGCCTTTTCTGGACTAAGTAAAGAGAGTTGGTACTTATCTCTTGTGATGTTAATAAACCGTAGCGGGACTATGGTGGTGCCTTTTTTAACTATTTATTGTACGCAACAATTAAAATTTAGCATTGTTCAAGCAGGTACAATAATGGCCTTATTTGGTGCTGGGTCAGTGCTTGGCGCATTTATAGGAGGTAAAATAACAGATAAAATTGGTTTTTACTACTTACAAATTGCAGCTTTAATTACTGGTGGAATTATGTTTATTTCGCTGGCCTTTTTAGAAACATTTTCTAGTTTAGCCATAGGTACAGTCATTTTAAGTATGTGCAATGAAGGCTTCAGACCTGCAAATTCTTCTGCAGTAGCCCATTACAGCACAGAAAAAAACCGTACAAGATCTTATTCTCTAAATCGGATTGCAGTAAATTTAGGTTGGTCGTTTGGGGGAGCTATGGGAGGTTTTTTTGCATCTATAGACTATCATTTACTATTTTTTGTAGATGGTTTCACCAATATTCTTGCTGCTCTAATTCTCATAAAACTATTACCTGCAGTTAAAAAGGTAAAGAATGAAGATAAATCTATTGAAAAAAAAATCACAAAATCAGCTTATCGAGATAAGCCCTATCTGGCATTCATTCTTTTAAGCACTTTATTTGCATCTTGTTTTTTCCAATTATTTACCCTTCAACCTGTATTTTATAAAACAGAATGGCATTTAAGTGAACAATTTATTGGCGGGTTAATGGCCCTAAATGGTTTATTAATTGTGGGATTTGAGATGCTTTTAATTAATAAAATTGATGGAAAGAAACCTAGTTTGTATTTCATCGGATTAGGAACAATAATTACTGGTTTTTCCTTTGCTATATTGGATATTCTACCCGCTTTAGCACTAGTTGCAATCCTTTCAACAATTATTATTTCATTTGGAGAAATGTTTGCCATGCCATTTATGAATACCTTTTGGACAAGCAGATCGAATGATAGTAATCGCGGTGAATATGCGGCACTTTACACCATTTCATGGTCTGTAGCGCAAATCATCGGACCACTTTACGGTTCATTTTTAGTCGAATTTGGTGGTTATTCGCTATATTGGTGGTCTATAACGGGTATTTGTGTATTAACTGCCACGGGATTCTTTTTATTAAATTATTTAACACAAAAGAAAGTACAGATTCAGCACTGATTATCATTCAATAGAAAGAGAATAATTGGTTTGATGCCTATAAATTTCCCCAGGACGAAGAATAGTTGATGGGAAACTTGAAATATTAATAGCATTGCAGTGATGTTGAGTTTCAAGACAAAATCCAGTAAATGGTTCATACTTTTGACCACTTTTGGCGTTTAGGACTCCTAAATATTTACCCGTATAAAAATGAACTGTTGGTTCATCGGTAAATACCTCCAATTTTATACCACTTTCACTAGAATATGCAGTCGCAGCTAGTCCAAAAGATCCATAATCTTTGTCTAGTAAAAAGGATTGATCATATCCCAAATTCGGATCCCAATTATATCCAATTGGCTTAGAGATATTAAAATCAAAATTAGTCTCATTAACCGAATTAAATTCCCCATTAGGCACATAATCAATATGTTGACCTAAATATTTCGCAGCCGGTATTTGAATGAAATGATCAGAAATACTACCTGAACCATTCAAGTTAAAATAATCATGATGGGTCAAATTAATGGCTGTAGGCTTATCTGTATTAGCTTGAGTTAATATAATAAGTTCATCATCATCATTTAAGGAAAAACTTATTGATACCTCAACATTTCCTGGATATCCTTCTTCAAGATCTTTGCTAAAATAGGACATTTCAAGTATTTGATTATCCATTTGTAGCACTTTCCAAGCTTTTTTATCAAATCCTTCATAACCACCATGAAGTTGATGTGGATGTAAGTTTGGACTAACTGAAAAAGATTGACCATCAATTTCAAATTTAGCATCGGCAACACGATTAGCATATCGACCAATTATTGCGCCTAGATAAGTTCCAGTTTTTATATATTCCGGATTTAGATAATCTTCCATATTATCAAAACCTAAAACGATATCTATTATTTTTCCGTCACGGTTCGGGACTTTAAACGATTGAATAATAGCACCTAAATTACTGATGAATACCTCTACCCCATTATTATTTTTCAGAGTAAACAGAAAAATATCTTCATCATGATATTTAAACAAAGAATTAGATTTATGGATTTTCATTTTATGCTAAGCTTATCATTATTTGAAGCACTCAAAATAGTGTAAAAATTGATTAAATTATAAAAAATAAAGCTGTTTTCATAATAAGAAGCTATTTTTGAAGATGCGAAAATTGAAAACTGACGAACTGGGTCGTGTAGGTATTGATGATTTTAAAAAACAAGACAAATTACCATTGGTAGTTATTTTAGATAGTGTGCGAAGCATGCATAATATTGGTTCTATTTTTCGCACCACTGATGGCTTCGCTATTGAAAAGATTTTCCTTTGTGGAATTACTGCTCAGCCACCTCATAGAGAAATAGAAAAGACGGCACTTGGTGCAACGCAATCCATTGAGTGGACTTATTACGAAGATGTTTGTGATGCTATAAATAACTTAAAATCAGAAGGATATAAGATAATAGCTATTGAACAAGCAGAGAATAGTACCTTATTAAATAATTATCAACCAAACAAGTCTGATAAATATGCATTAATTTTTGGTAATGAGGTTAATGGAGTTAGTGATGAAGCAATGAAATTGATTGATACCTGTATTGAAATCCCACAATTTGGAACCAAACATTCTTTTAACATTGTGGTATCTGCAGGAATTGTGCTTTGGGATTTTTTCGCAAAATTGAAACTATAATAAAAAAAGCCCTGATTTAATGAAATACATAAATCAGAGCCTATAATTAGCCTTAAAAATTAAACATTTACATATTCATTGATGCGATCTTTACTAGGTAAATTACTTTTACCCATAAGGAATTCATCAGCTTTACGAGCAGCTTCTCTACCCTCAGAGATTGCCCAAACAACCAATGATTGTCCGCGACGCATATCTCCAGCAGCAAAAACCTTCTGAATACTCGTTTGATATTGTCCTTCCGTAGCTTTTACATTCCCACGATTATCAAGTTCTAAACCAGAATTTTGAATTAGTCCCTGATGCTGTGGATGTAAAAATCCCATCGCTAATAAAACCAGCTGACAAGGAATTTCTCGCTCAGAGCCCTCAACTTCATTAAACTTGACCGGTCGGCCTAAAGAATCAAGCTCCCAGCTCACATCAGAAACCAATATTGCCCTTAAATTACCTTTAGCATCCCCTACAAATTCTTTGGTATTAATACCCCAAAAGCGCTCACAACCTTCCTCATGAGAGCTTGTTGTTTTTAGCAACATTGGATAGCTCGGCCAAGGCATATTTTCATTCCTTTGTTTGGGAGGTTGAACCATTAGCTCGAACTGTTTCACTGAATTTGCATGCTGTCTATTAGATGTTCCAACACAATCTGACCCAGTATCACCACCACCAATTACAACAACATCTTTAGCTTTAGCAAGAATTCGCTCTCCAAGAATTGCTGAATTACTAACTTCCTTATTTTGCTGTTTTAGGAAATCCATTGCGAAATGAATCCCATTTAAATCACGTCCAGGAATAGTTAAATTTCTAGGAATAGTTGATCCTGCGGCCATAATAACTGCATCATGACGATGGATAAAGGCTTTCATATCATCCTTAATACCTACCTCAGTATTGCAAATAAATTGAATACCTTCCTGTTTCATAATTTCTATACGGCGATCTATAACTGATTTTTCAAGCTTGAAATCAGGTATTCCATATCTTAATAAACCTCCAGGTTGATCATCACGTTCATAAACAGTTACGTTATGACCAGCTTTGTTCATTTGAGCGGCCGCTGCCAATCCCGCCGGACCAGAACCTATTACAGCCACATTCTTTCCTGATTTAAGAATTGGTGAATTAGGCTTAACAAAACCTTTTGAAAAGGCTATTTCAATAATATGTCTTTCAATTTCTTCAATGGCTACTGCGGGCTTATTTATACCTAGAACACAAGCGGATTCGCATGGAGCTGGACAAATTCTTCCGGTAAATTCCGGGAAATTATTTGTAGAAGAAAGAATTAAATAAGCCTCCTCCCACTTCCCTTGATAAACGGCATCATTAAATTCAGGAATAACATTTCCTAATGGACAGCCAGAATGACAAAAAGGAACACCACAATTCATGCAACGAGCAGCTTGTTGATTTAATTTTTCTGCCTCAAACTCCTGCACAAATTCATTATAATTTTCCAAGCGCTCATTTGGAGCGATTTTTTGAGGAAGTTCTCTATCAAATTCTAAAAAACCTGAAACTTTTCCCATTATCCTGCTGATTGTTGTAATTGTTGATTATGTAAAACTCGCTTGTATTCTGTTGGGAATACTTTAATAAATGATGAAGACGTATTTTCCCAGTCCTCAAGAATATATTTCGCTACCTGACTTTGAGTAAGCAATACATGCTTTTTAAGTAAATATTGAATATCTATTTCATCTTGTGGAGTAAGCGGATCTAATTCTACCATTTCTGTATTGCAGTTATGCACAAAAGTATGTTCAGGGTCATATACCCATGCAATACCCCCACTCATACCGGCAGCAAAATTTCGCCCTGTTTTACCAAGAATTAAGGCTCTTCCTCCGGTCATGTATTCACAACCATGATCACCAACACCCTCAACAACCGCGGTAGCACCAGAATTTCTCACTGCAAAACGTTCGCCAGCTTGGCCTCTCACAAATAATTCGCCAGAAGTAGCACCATAAAGTGCCACATTGCCAATGATAATATTGTCTTGCGATAAGATTTTACTGTTTTTATCCGGATAAATAACTAATTGAGCGCCTGAAAGTCCTTTTCCAACATAATCATTCGCTTCACCTGTTAGTTCAAAAGAAATTCCCTTTGTACAGAAAGCCCCAAAGCTTTGACCAGCAGAACCCTTAAACTTAAAATTAACCGTATTTTGAGGTAAGCCTGTAGATTGATATTTCTTGGTAATTTCATTTGATAAAAGAGTACCTGTTGTACGATCTGTATTTTTAATGTCAAATTCAGCAAAAACAGGTTCTTTAGTATCAATTGCTTTATTTGCATGTGCTAACAATTTCCAATCAAGCACATGATTCAAATTATGATCTTGTTTTTCGCTATTGTAGAGGGTCATTCCTGATGGATTATCCATGGAATATAAAATTGCCGATAAATCGATATTTTTAACTTTCCAATGATCCACATCATCACGCATTTTAAGGAACTGAACCCTACCTACCATATCATTTATGGTTCTGAATCCAAGTTCAGCCATTATTTCCCGAAGTTCTTCTGCAATAAATCTGAATAGATTAACGATATGCTCAGGCTTTCCAGAAAAGAGCTTTCTTAATTCAGGATCTTGGGTAGCTACACCTACGGGGCATGTATTTAAATGGCATTTACGCATCATAATACAACCACCTGCTACTAATGCTGCGGTAGCTACTCCCCATTCCTCTGCGCCCAAAAGGGTGGCAATAGCAATATCTTTACCTGTTTTTAACTGACCGTCTGTTTGAAGTACAACTCTACTTCTTAATTTATTTTTAACAAGCGTTTGTTGCGCCTCTGCGAGTCCGAGCTCCCATGGTAAACCTGCATGTTTAATAGAAGTTAAAGGCGAAGCACCTGTACCGCCATCGTATCCTGCTATCAAAATAACATCCGCATGGGCCTTTGCTACACCAGCAGCAATAGTGCCTACACCAGCCTTAGAAACAAGTTTAACGCTAATTCGAGCTTCGCGATTGGCATTTTTGAGATCAAAAATAAGTTGGGCCAAATCCTCAATTGAATAGATATCATGATGAGGAGGAGGTGAAATCAATCCCACACCAGGAGTTGCATGTCTAACTTTGGCTATCCACTCATCCACTTTATCACCAGGAAGCTGTCCACCCTCACCAGGTTTAGCCCCCTGAGCCATTTTTATCTGTAATTCATCTGCATTAGTTAAGTAATTAGCAGTTACTCCAAACCTTCCAGATGCAATTTGCTTGATAGAAGAACGCATGGAACCACCATCAGCCATTGGCTCATATCTCAATTCATCTTCCCCACCTTCTCCTGTATTACTTTTTGCTCCAATGCTATTCATGGCTATTGCAAGCGTACTATGAGCTTCATGGGATATTGACCCAAATGACATGGCACCAGTGGCAAAACGCTTTAAAATAGCTTCCACGGGTTCAACTTCATCCAATGGTACTGGTTGGCGATGATGCGCAAAGTCGAGAAGCCCGCGAATAGTGTACAAAGCATCTGTTTGTTTATTAATATGATTGGCATATTTTTTATAAACCTCGTAATTATTAGTCCTGGTAGAATGTTGCAATAAATGGATGGTTTCAGGATTAAAAAGGTGCGCCTCTCCCTTTCTTTTCCATTGATAAACACCACCTTCTGGCAATAATTTGGCTTCAACACCTGTACGTCTGAAACCTAGAAAATGCTTGCGTAAAGCTTCCTCAGCAATATCATCAAGACTCATTCCACTGATTCTTGAAACAGCACCAGTAAAATATTGGTCGATAACATCTTGATTTAAACCAATAATCTCAAAAATTTGAGCTCCATGATACGACTGAAGAGTAGATATTCCCATTTTAGAGAATATTTTCAATAGACCATCATTAATAGACTTTGTATAATTTTTATATAAAGCCTTCAAATCCAGCTGAGTATTTATATTTTCATCAGTTTTAAGTTTACGTATTGTTGCTAAGGCGAGGTAAGGGTTGACTGCTGTAGCACCGAATGCAATTAGACAAGCGAAATGATGAACTTCCCAAACATCACCGGCTTCAACCATAATTCCAACAGCACCACGTAAACCCTTTTTAATTAGATGGTGATGAACGGCAGAAACGGCAAGTAAAGAAGGAATTGGAGCATGCTCAGAGTCAATAGCACGATCAGAGAGGATTAAAACCTCAAAACCATCATGAACGGCATCTTCAGCATATCTACACAAGCGTTCAAGACCTCTTTGAAGAGAACCGGCTTGCCCGTCGGCTTTAAAATAAGTCTGTAAGGTTTTAGCCTGAAAAGAACCGGTATCGATACTTCTTATCTTTTCAAGCTCTGTATTATTTAGAACAGGATGAGGTAATGCTACGCAATGACAATGCATTTTATCCTCATCGAGAATATTGCCATTATTACCCATAAATCCCGCCAAACTCATCACTAAACGTTCTCTAATTGGATCAATTGGTGGATTAGTAACCTGTGCAAATAGCTGTTTAAAGTAATTCGATAAATGTTGCGGTCGATCAGAAAACACAGCTAAAGGAGTATCAGTCCCCATTGAACCAATAGCTTCTTTACCAGTAAGCGCCATTGGCATAATTAAGGTTTCAATATCTTCACGAGAAAAACCAAAAACCTGTTGATACTTAAAAGTAGATTCATTTGATAATTGAGTAAAGGCTACACGAGGCTCATCAAGATCTTCCAATTTGATTTTATAATTTTCAAGCCAAGTTCCATAAGGTTGTTGAGAGGTTATTGCCTTCTTTATTTCCTCATCTTCAATTATTTGTCCTTTTATAGTATCTACAACAAGCATTTTACCTGGCTGTAAACGACCCTTTTTAATAACTTTCGACTCATCAACAGGTAAAACGCCAGCTTCGGAAGCTACAATAATTTGATTATCGCTAGTAATCACATAACGCTGTGGTCGAAGTCCGTTGCGATCAAGTGTAGCTCCAATTAGATGTCCATCAGTAAAAGCGAGAGCTGCTGGACCATCCCAAGGCTCAATTAATGTGGCATGGTATTCATAAAAGGCTTTGGTAGCAAAATCCATTTGATCATTACCGTCCCAAGCCTCTGGAATAAGCATCATCATGACATGAGGCAAAGATCTTCCACAATGAAAAAGCAATTCAATCACATTATCTAAACAAGCAGAATCAGATTGATTATTATCAATAACGGGCAAGAGCATATCCATTTCGTCTTTTGAGAAAAAAGGAGATGCAAAAGAGCGAATACCTGAATAAAACCAATTCAAATTGCCCTTTAATGTGTTAATTTCTCCATTATGCGCAATAAATCGGAAAGGTTGAGCTAAACGCCATGAGGGAAATGTATTGGTAGAAAAGCGAGAATGAATCATTCCAAAAGCAGAGGTTAAACCCACTTCATTTAGATCTGGGAAATAAATTCGTACCTGACTACTAGTAAATTCACCTTTATAAATAATCACATTTTGTGAAAGAGATACAATATAAAATTGTTGTTCAGCCCCTGAAACAGATTCTCTAACTGTTTTGGTGATAAAATTCTTAAGTACATATAATTTACGTTCAAAATCTGCAGGAGTATGAATATTTGCTGGTTTAGCTATAAAAACTTGCTCAATATCTGGCTCTGAAGAAAAAGCAGCTTCCCCAATTACACCGGCATTAACAGGCACTTTTCGGTATCCTAAAATGTTTAGACCCAGTTTTTCTGCAGACTTTTCAATCGCTCTACGGCAAGCTTCTTTAATGGTAGCTTTTTTGGGTAAGAAAAACATACCTACACCATAGCTACCCTCCTTACCTAAAGAAATGTTGAGTTTGAGGGCTTCCTGTTTAAGAAAATCATGAGGAATTTGAATTAATATTCCTGCACCATCACCTGAATCAGGATCACAACCGCAAGCACCACGGTGTTCCATGTTTTCTAAAATAGTTAGTGCATCACTTACAATCTGGTGAGTTTTATGCCCTTTAATATTAGCGATGAAACCAACTCCACAGGCATCGTGCTCCATTGCTGAGTTGTATAAACCTTGAGTTTGCTCGTCTTTATTTGTCATTAATACTTATTGATTTATTTTTTCCTAAAATAGGCAAAAAACACCTAAATTGCTTAATTGACAATGATTTTTATAATTAAGTTAAAATAATGTTATATAAAATCAATATTTTTATAATATTTATAATTAAATAATATATTATTTATAAATATTGTATTTCAACTATCTATTTTAAGCTTAGGAGCATAATTTCCAATTTTTTATTACTTTTGTGACGGGCAAGTCTTTTACGACCAGCTCCCTTTGAACTCCCCCAGGGTGGGAACGCAGCAAGGGTAGAAGGTTGTAGCGGTGCGATAAAAGGTGCTTGCCCATTTTTTTAATTTTGTCAATTAGAGATTCGTCTATGAATTTCATAATCCACCTTCCGGATTAAACAACAATTCACCATTCAGCTTTATTTATCTTAAAAAAGAATAATTTAAGATTTCATTAGGAAGAAATCAGATATTAATCTATATGCTAAAGATATTCCAATAAAATTTTGAATATTTTTCCCCATCATCAAAAAATAGAATAAATTTACAGCAAAAGATATATACTATTTACAAACAGTCAATACTAAAATAAATTGAAATGAAGTTCTTTATAGACACTGCAAACCTAGCCCAAATAAAAGAAGCACAAGCATTAGGGATATTAGATGGAGTTACCACAAATCCGAGCCTTATGGCAAAGGAGGGCATTACTGGCGACCAGAATGTGATCAATCACTATAAAGCTATTTGTGCTTTAGTAAATGGGGATGTGAGTGCTGAAGTTATTTCTACCGACTTTGAAAACATGGTTAAAGAAGGAGAAATTTTAGCTGCATTGGACCCTAAAATTGTAGTAAAAGTTCCTATGATTGCAGAAGGTATTAAAGCTATCAAGCACTTTAGTTCAAAAGGTATTAAAACCAATTGTACCTTAGTTTTTTCGTCCGGACAAGCTCTTTTAGCTGCAAAAGTGGGTGCAACATACGTTTCACCTTTTATTGGGCGTCTTGATGATGTTTCTACCGATGGTTTAACTTTAATCGAAGACATTCGTTTAATTTATGATAATTATGGATTTGACACGCAAATTCTAGCTGCATCTGTTCGTCATCCAATGCATATCATCAATTGCGCTAAGATAGGTGCTGATGTTATCACTGGACCGCTTTCTGCAATGGTAGCTTTGTCAAAACATCCATTAACTGACATAGGTTTGGCACAATTTCTTGCAGATCACGCAAAAGCTGCAGGAAAATAAATTCAATATTTTTTTAAAAAGAAAAAGCATAGAAATTTCTATGCTTTTTTTTATGTCAATCTTTAGCGTTTTATCAATACTTGATTTGGTTAACTAACTAATTAAGTGTAAAACTTCATCGATTGATTGATCGCTGTCAATTAGAATACCATTAACTCCTGCAGCTTCACCTGCCAAAACATCTCTTTCCCTATCCCCAATAAAATAAGATTTA
>NZ_JBIIPN010000105.1:0-9487 GCF_044342615.1 Daejeonella sp.
TCTGCATAATTTACCCATGTTGCCTGCTAAGTTTAAATTATCTATCCGCAAGGTTAAAACTAAGGACGGATTAGTGGAAGACCCAGGTGTACGAAAGCAATTGGATATTATTCAGGCTTTATTTGATGAGGCTACCGAAATTATTGTTGCTACGGATGCTGGAAGGGAAGGAGAGCTTATTTTCCGCTATATTTATTATTACTTGAAGTGCAAAAAGCCTTTCAAGCGTTTGTGGATTTCATCCCAGACTGATGAGGCCATTAAGGAGGGTTTCCGGAATTTGAAGCCTGGGACTGATTATGATACCCTATTCAATTCGGCGCATTGTAGATCACAATCGGATTGGCTCGTGGGAATGAACGCCACACAGGCCCTCAGTATTTCATCGGGTACACGCTCTGTTTTATCCTTGGGAAGGGTGCAGACACCTACTTTAGCCATGATTTGCTCTCGTTATTTGGAAAATAAAAATTTTGTTCCGCAGCTATTTTATCAAGTAAGTATCCAGGTAGATAAAGAGGGACAAGTTTTTCGTGCAGTATCCAGCGAAAGCCTTAAAACCAAGGAGGAAGCTCAAATTTTACTCGATCAAGTGAAAGATGTAGCAGCTGGTTTCCCTTTGGGTGCTCATATTTTATCGGTGGAGGCTAAGCCTCGTAAAGAACCACCTCCATTATTGCATGATTTGAGTAGTTTGCAGCAGGAAGCCAATAAAAAACATGGTTTTACCGCCGATCAGACCTTAAACATACTCCAAAATTTGTATGAAAGTAAGCTCGTAACTTATCCCCGTACGGGAAGTAGGTACATTGGTGATGATGTTTTTGCCGGAATTCCTGCCTTACTTGATAAATTCAAGGATCATGCGGTCTTTGGTAAACAGGCGAGTTATTTGATGGGTGTTAAATTGAACAAGCGCAGTGTGAATGTTAAAAAAGTGACCGATCACCATGCTGTTTTACCAACTGGGGAGTCGCCATATAATCTTAGTGATGATAAGCAGGCTATTTTCGATCTTGTTTTGGGGCGTATGCTGGAGGCCTTTCATCAGGAATGTATCAAGGAAATAACCAAAATTACGGTGGAGTCGGGAGCGAAATATGTCGCTAGCGGGACTGTCATAAGTTCTGCTGGTTGGCGTGCGGTTTTTAATGATCCCGATGAGGAGAAAAAGGATGAGGAGAATGCTAGTCTTCCCAAAGTGAAAGAAGGGGAGGATTTACCAATTATTGATAAGGCCATTTTAGAAAAACAAACCAAGCCGAAGCCACTTTATAATGAAGCTAGCTTGTTGAAAGCACTTGAGACGGCTGGAAAGGAGATTGACGATGAAGAGCTTCGTTATGCCATGAAGGATAGTGGTTTAGGTACTCCTGCCACTCGTGCAGCCATCATTGAAACATTGTTAAAGCGTGATTATATTTCCCGTGAGAAGAAAAATTTACTCCCAACCCCCACAGGATTAGCCGTTTATGAGGTGGTTAAGGATCATAAAATTGCGCAAGCAGAGCTAACAGGTAATTGGGAAAAACGCTTAGAGGAAATCCGATCAGGAGCTTCGGTGAGTGATTTTCAGGAAGAAATTAAGACTTATACACGAAGTATTACCCAAGAATTACTCAAAGCAGGTGCAGCTATGAAGCTCAAACCTGTAGTGACTGCCAAGTAAAATATGTCAGAAAACAAAAACCGATTGCTTTTAAACAATCGGTTTTTTGTTTTTTAAATTATTTCACTACAATTTGATCGCAGTAAATCGAGATTTTTTGTCCCGCACGGATATGCCAAGAAGGTGTTTTTAGCAGACTCTCAGCATGTACTTTAATGTAACGCGCTTTTGTGCCAACCTTCATGATCGCCTGAAAAGGCATAATTGAAATTTTGATGATTTCTGGATTTTCAAGCGGATTTGGATTATGCGGATTAATAATTGTTTGAACATCTGTATAATTCACACCATCAGTCGAAATGGAATAGCTCACTTCCTTTGGTAATGCAAATAAGTGCCAATCCGGTTGTGCTTGAGGGTTTAGGAAATCCATATTTACGGATTTTATGGGCATAACCGCACCCAAGTCGAGCACAAAATCCATATGCTCATCGGTATAATAAACCCAGTTTTTATCGGTTTCTTGCCATGATTCGTATGAGCCAAAAATACCATCTGTGAGGCTTTCAACACTTTTAGATTTTGGGTTAGGATTGGTAATTGCATTGATTTTTTTACGGAATGATTTTACGGTAGGCATCGCTTCCATATTATGGAAAATGCGTAGGTAGGATGCCCTAAAATGCTCTGGCGTGCCCGCTCTTTCTCTGATAAGCTTTACCTGACTAATTTTACATCCATCAGCAAATCGATTAACTAGGGCCTTCATTTCGGGTTTAGGAAGAACATAGCCAGTGCTTGCCTTTTTAAACAGGGCTCTTGTAGTGTCAATTTCGGTCCGTCCAATTTGAATTTCTGCATATTGGATTGGGAGTCGAGCAGTTTTAACACGTTGCAATAATTTAGGGTTTGTTGCGACTGCTTTTTCTGCTTGATCAAACAATTGTTTGTACTGAAGCATCATTTCTTCCGATAAATAAGCGCTTTTTGCATGAATTGGATTACCAAAAATGCTAAGTACCATACCACTTTTAATCAGAGATTCCTGCATTTTATCGATGTATTGTGCTATGAATGGGGCAGCAGCGCCAAAATATCCATTTACAAATTCATTGATAATGGCTTTATCATCTGCTTCCGGGTTCCACATTAATTTACTGATTAAATAGGAGCGTAAAAGGGCCATTTCACCTGCAATTTCATTATTTGCCTGCATGAATAGTCCTCGGACCTGATTTTCCGTATAAAACTTGATATTCGGTTTTATGGTGAACAGATTTGGGAATGGTGAGATATAATTGGTAAACTGAACATTATAATCCCAAATTAAAATATCTTTTGATAATGCCCCCCAGTCGCGTAAATCATTAGAAAATGCAGGATCAGTCACAAATACAGGTGCCTGTCTTGAACTCTCAATATTGCAGAGCATGATATTTACATTCGACTCAATTTCAATGTTTTTAGGTGCTTTACGCGTGTACCAATAGGCGAGTGTAGAGATGATTTTATTGGGAAATTCTTTTGCTACTTGGTTTACAAAATAAATAATGGATCCGCTTGGTACATTTCCATATTTTTCATTTAGTCCTTTACAGCCTTCGCATTGGCAGTATCTATCGTTATCATCCTGACTTACAGACCAATACGTTGCACTAGGTTTTTCTTCAATTTTAATTTTAAGGCTTTCAACAAGTACTTTTAAAACTTCCGGATTCGACAAACAAAGTTGAGTTCCAGGATGGCGTTTCCCATCTATGAAAGAATAATATTCAGGATTGCTTTTAGCATATTTTTGTTGTGGAACAAGCGTATTGAAGGTATGAACAAAGAGTCCCCAATCAGCCCTAGACGAAAGTTTATGCCAATCTGAATACTCTTGATCAGCCATATCGCTATAAGATGTGGTGCGATATTTTATGAGTGGTTCGTAGGTGCTTTCAACCTTTGGGAGTTCTACTGCTTTCGATTTCGGATTAGCTGCATCATCAGTAGCGTATTTACGGAAACCAAGCTCCTCAAGTAAGTTAGAAACGCCAAAGATTAGTCCTTTTTTTGCACCTCCAACAATAATTAAATTATTTTCTACGCTTTTCTGAATAAATCCAGCTTCAGGAAGCTGATTGAAATTAATATCATTAGTCTTCGCAAATTCAGTCTCGCCAAGGTAAATACCATATTTAACAATTGTTTTGCCTTCTTCAACAATTGGGATGCTTTTAACAGCAAATTTTGATAAATATTTTTGAAGCTGTTGTGCCGCTTGTTTCTCTGTTGAGTTTATCAGGGCAGGAACAATAATTTGATAATCGATGATGTTTCCGGTGGCCAAACCCGTGCTTAATAAGCTGTCTCTAAGCCTAGAACTTACAATTCCAGGTATAAAAGTCAATCCTGCAGCTACAATCCCAGTGTTTTTTAAGAACTTGAGTCGAGAGATATTTCTTTTTCTATCCGTGCTATTTTCCATTATTAATATTATCTTAAAAAATTAATTCAAGATAATATTTTTTGTTTGTTTAGACCTTTTTAAAATAGAAAAAATCAAAAAAATGACTTTAAAATCTGCCGATTTCTTTGGCTTTATTTAGAAATTCTGTGTTATAATTTTTCTATACTTGTGATTTTAGCCTCAAATTGAGGATTGTCGAGCACATTTTTAGAAAATTTATAATGGCTGTAGCTATCGATATCAATAAAATCTCCTTTTTGTATAAAATTCCCGTTAATTTTGAGGTATTCATCAACTTCTAGCGACTTTATAGCCTCAATTATTGCCTTATCGGATGCTGGAATAATAGTTTTTAAAATAATAGATTGATTTATTGCTCTGGATCTTGTGTCGTATGGGTCAAAAGCAATTCCTAATTTCAATTGAACAGAACCAGTATAAAGGTAATCTTCAGTCTTGTTTATTACTTTTACCTGCCACGTTTGTATCGATAAGTTAAGGCTATCCTTGATATAAGATTTTACTGCGGGAATACTAGTCTCAAGTAGCTTATTTCTTTGTATTTTATTATCTGTTGTTTTGTTAATACTATCTCTCCATTCTTGAACATACGAAATAAATTTAACTTGCTTTTCTGTTCTATTGTCTTCAAATGAAGGTTTATTGCAAGAAAAGAAAATAAGAGCTATAATAGCAGTGATTGTTGTTTTCATGAATAATAATACTAATAATTCTTTTTTTAAAAATATTGTTTTTACTTTTTTTTTGCAAATATATCATACATAATACATTTTATTTTGACATGGCCTTTTTCTTTCTTAAAATTTTCATCAAAAACTATTTTTTGATTGATCAGATCGGTAATTTTTAAGATCCTTCGTCTAGGAATAACTCTTCATTTAAATCTATTTAAAAGAAATTGTTTACGGCTCATACTCTAAGTCGCTCGTTTCTTCAATATTCTCAAGGTCGTCATAATGCATCTTTTGAATTTACTTTTTTCTATTTATTAATCATTTGAGTTTTCATTATCAGTAAATTAAAGATTTTAATAGTATTTCCATATTGACCATAATCATTATATAAAATGATGTTAATCAATAATTTAACTCATGATAGTAATTAGTTTTGAATTCTATAGGGTTTAAATTGCTTAGCAAGCACCTTTATTTTTTGTTTGAAATATGCAAAGTTTGTCGCTCTCCCAAAATGCTTTGCAAGAGAAAAAATTGTTTAATTATAGATTGTTTTTTATGGAAATGCATTATAGTAATGAGCTGAGTATTCCGGTTGGTGAAATCCGATTAAAAGGTAATTTAAGTATACCTAAACATTGTTTAGGGATTATTGTCTTTTCTCATGGAAGTGGTAGCAGTAGGTTGAGTAAGCGAAATCAATATGTGGCAGAATATCTACAGAAAAAAGGCTTTGGGACTTTGCTTTTTGATTTACTTACTCCCGAAGAGGATTTATACTATTTAAATCGTTTTGAAATTGATATGCTTCATGAGCGATTGGTTGCTGCGACTAAATGGTTGCAAAAACATCCATCTGCGCGAGATTTGGGTATTGCTTATTTTGGAGCAAGTACTGGCGCTGCCTCGGCTTTGATGGCGGCAGCTAAATTGCCTGAAGTATTTGCAGTGGTGAGTAGGGGTGGAAGACCTGATTTGGCAATGGATGCGATAGCAGACATCAAGTTACCCTGTTTATTTATTGTAGGTAGTTTGGATAGTGAGGTGCTTAGCTTAAACCAGAAGGCTTTTGATAAACTTAGTTGTGAAAAACATCTTGAGGTAGTGGAAGGTGCCAGTCATTTGTTTGAGGAGGAAGGGAAATTGCAACAAGTAGCTGAATTGGCTTCTAGTTGGTTTAAAAACCATATTCCTGCACTAGTAGTTTGATCTTATAAAATATTGCATCATGTTTAAGGATAGGATTGAGGCGGGAAATTTACTGGCTACACAGCTTAGCAAATATAAATCAGACCAAGGTTTGGTATTTGCTATACCAAAGGGTGGAGTGCCGCTAGCCTATGTTGTGGCCAAGGAGCTGGGTTTTCCGATGGAAATTGTTTTCACAAAAAAGATCGGTCATCCTAACAATAAAGAATATGCTATTGGTGCAGCAAGTCTGAATGATTATTTCGTAATTCCTCATTACGATGTTTCGGAAGAATATATTCAAGAGGAATTAAAGGTGGTAAGAGAAAAGTTACGGAATATGCAGGATAAATTCTTGGATGATCATAAGCCTGAAATTCTTGATGGGAAGACAGTGATCATTGTAGATGATGGCATGGCCACAGGAAATACAGTTCTAAGCACTATTAACTTAATAAAAAAGAAAAATCCTGCTAAAATTATTGTTGCTATACCAGTGGCTTCACAAAGTGCAGTGCAAATGGTAACCAAAGAAGCTGATGAGGTGATTGTACTGAAAACGCCACCAGATTTTAGTGGTGTAGGCGTTTATTATGAAAATTTTAATGATGTGAGTGAGCAAGAAGTGCTACTCTATTTGGAAAAATTGAGGGAGCTTAAAATGCTACATTAAATTAGATCAGGAGCAAAGTAAAATTGCTCCTGATCTTATTAGATCTTATTTAAAACCATCAACTTCTCTATAGGCTTTAATGAGTGCAAGCTCGCCCTCTTTCCCCGGAAGGGAATTGCCGTGCTCCATGCCCAAAACGCCTTTGTATCCTTTGCTATCGATATATTTAAATACATTTCGATAATTGATTTCGCCGGTTGTAGGTTCTCTTCTTCCAGGATTATCACCAATTTGAATATAGGCTATTTCATCCCAGCATTTTTCCATGGTTGGGATAAGATTACCCTCGTTTTTCTGCATGTGATAAATATCATAGAGAATTTTGCATGATGGGCTGTTTACTCCTTTGCAAATTAGATGAGTTTGATCTGTATTGCGCAGGAATAGGTTTGGCGTGTCGCTCAGCGGCTCGAGTACCATAATTAATCCATGAGGCTCCAAAATTTCTGCACCTCGTCTGAGGGCTTCAATTACATTGCCTGTTTGAATTCCAATAGGAAGATTTCTTTCAAAATCACCTGGGACTACCGTAACCCATTTAGCATTCACGCGTTTTGCCACATCAACAGCTTGGCGGCATCCTTTTAGGAAAATATCGATGTATTCTTGCCTGCCTGCTGCCAAGGTATTTGCTCCGTTCCCGCCTTTATCCACTACAAAAACGCCCATGGTCATTCCTAATTTAGCTAGGGTATTTCCAATTTCTTCTTGCATAGCTATCGGGCGACCCATCATGCCATTGTCTTCGATACTTCTAAAGCCCTGATCGTGCATAAATTTGATCTGGTCGATAAAATTATTTCCAGCATGGGCTGCAAACATTCCAGCATGTGGGGCATAATCTAAATTGAAGGTCTTCTCAGCTTTTTCAGGCCCTTTGTTGTTAGAGGCCTGTGCCGAAAATCCCGCAGCAAGTGAAAGTCCTAAAAGTCCGGAGCTTTTAATGAATTCGCTTCTATTCATGGTTCCTGTTTTTATGCTTTACAGCAGATTAAATAACTTTTGTTACTCCTGGGATGGCATAAGGATAATTTCCTGATGCATCTGGTAGTACTTTTGGCAATGCATCCCATGCTAAACGCTCGGGCATGAGGTCGATTTGTGAATTTAGTGCATCATCCCATTTAATTACATCGCCTGAATACGTTGCATAGCGCCCCATAATTGCTGTCATAGTACTTTTGGCTGCATTTTCGGCATCGGCAAACTTATATTCATTGGCAGAAATTGCTGCAAAAAGCTCATCATGCTCTGTTTGATAAGGGTTTGCATCATTTTTGCCATAGTAATCAACTAGTACATTGCCTTTGTGATCCCAAATTTTACCTCTGTTGTTAGAATCAAAATAAACTTTTCCTTTAGTACCCTGGAAGGTCTCATCAACTCTATTTTTACCACCGGTGAAGTGGCGACACTGACTTGAAATTACCGAACCATCGTCATAAACGAATTCAACCGAGTGATTATCGTAGATTTCACCATAGTCTTTTCCAGTGCGTAAAAAGCGGCCACCAGCACCGTAGGCCGATACCGGGTATTTGTTTTTTGCCCAGTTTGCCACATCAATATTATGAACATGCTGCTCTACAATATGATCACCACAAAGCCAATTAAAATAATACCAATTTCTCATTTGGTATTCCATTTCAGTTTCATTTGGCTTCCGTGGGTTTACCCAAACACCTCCAGAATTCCAATATACTTGACCCGCAATTACATCTCCAATTTCACCTTGGTGTACGCGATCCATTAGTTCTCTATAATTTTTTTGATAGTGACGTTGAAGTCCCACAACAACATTCAATTTCTTGCGCTTAGCTTCCTCGGCAGTGGCAAGCACGCTACGTATGCCTGGGGAGTCTGTAGCCACTGGTTTTTCCATGAATATTTGCTTATTCTGTTTCACAGCTTCCGCAAAATGTGCAGGTCTGAATCCGGGAGGGGTAGCTAATAAAACTACATCAGCGAGAGCAATTGCTTGTTTATAGCCATCAAAACCAACAAACTTTTTATCATTTGGAACATTTACTTTTTCAGCACCATACTTGCCCACTAATGCTTTGTAGCAAGTGTCGATTTTATCAGAAAAAGCATCGGCCATAGCCACCAATTGAATATTATATTTGGTACTCAATGCTTGAAATGCAGCACCAGTTCCGCGACCACCACAGCCAATTAAGGCAATTTTAATGGTATCTGATCCGCTTGCATAAGCTCCAGCAAGTGGAATTCCGCTTAACAATGCTCCTCCAGTGAGAATAGCTGAGGTTTTTAAAAAATCTCTTCTGTCTTTAGTAACTGAAAATTCGTTTTTCATTTTTATACAATTTGTGTTTAATAATCTGCTATAGGTGCTTGGTTATAGTATGCTTCAATTTCTTCTTTTGATGGTGTTTTTAATGGTCTTATTATTCGGATACCCACAAATGTACCGCCAGTTAACCACCAATTGCTTTTTGGTATTTGTGGGTCAATTTGTTTCCATGCTGCTTCCGATCCTCTGCGACTTGCAGAACGTAAATCATTTGGAGAATCTTCATAAGATCCACCTCTAACAGAATGAGGGTAAAGGGTTTCAACAGGAACGACAGGATCTATTGCTGTGCCATTAGTAAATTTGCTATAGGCATCTACTTTGTATTGATCTATAGTCCATTCTGCAACATTTCCATGCATATCATGAATTCCCCAAGCATTTGGCTTTTTACTGCCTACAGCTTGTGTTTTGGCATCGCTATTTTTTGCGTACCAAGCATAATCATCAATATTTGATCCTTCTGGGAAGGAGTAGGGGCCTTTTGTTTGCGCGCGACAAGCATATTCCCATTCGGCTTCTGTGGGTAGTCTGTAGAATAGTCCCGTTCTGGTAT